>JBAXFB010000017.1:0-11245 GCA_037140115.1 bacterium
AATCTCTCGTAAGGCTGTCGAAAGAATACGAGAAATTGGGGCCAATGGCATTCACGGCACCATCTCTTCCACTCCAGATACAGGGTATAGCACAGTATTTCTTTCGTATTTTGTTGATCGAGATTGCGACCAACGAGCTACGTTTGAAAAAACTGGGAAAATCCTCCAATCTGGTGGACATTGCATTCTCGAGGGCCTCTTCCCTTGTGTCCTGAAAGACTCAAACGGTGTCTCCTACGGCACCGCAAACGTCACTAGGGGAATAAATGCGATGGAAGACATTGAGCTAGTCGTTGCTGAATTTGCACAGCTTGGGATAAGTCTTGGCAGGACCATCATCTCAGAACGCCTTGTCTACTCCATGGACGGACCAGAAGTCCTACCATCTTTCATACTCATTTTCAAAAAAATCTGAGACGAACTTGTTCTTTCATTATCAACTTAGCCGCTTCCCTGCACGATGAAACATTTCTGCAGGGCGCGTCTAACTTTATTAGCTAAAAAATTTATGTATAAATCATATAGAAAATTAAATTCAAAAATAGATAACAAAAATTGGCAAATATTATTCAACACGCAATTTCAAAACATGCAGTCGCTTGGGGCTATTTCGACGATGTGGATAAATGGCTTTGCAAAATTAGGAATCAATAATTCTCGTCGACCATCCATCAAGGCAATAAATAAAATTTCAGAAAAATATACAGGCTATAGATATGTGCAAACAAAAATGAATGTCATCATGTCCAAGATCGGTTGGTATGAAATGGTTGCCCGTTATGAAATGCCAGTCACAAATTTTGTGCGCAAACCAAGCGAGCTGGATTATTGCGATGAACCGGACAGCTTTCACGAAATAATGGGACACGTCGCACTCTATGTCGACGAAGAATATTCAGACATGATTCAAACGATAGCGAAACTGTACATCGACGCTTATTATGCCAAACGCGAAGACCTATTGAAAGATATTGATTTTATCAACGATTACGTCATCGAACTGGGACTTATTAGAGAGCCTTCAGGCATTAAAGCTTTTGGAGCCACACTTTATTCTTCAGGAGAAGTAAAAGAGGCATTCAAAAAGAAAAACCAAAGAGTGTTGGGGAATAAAATACCAAATGAGAACAAAGAATATGATAGATCCCAACCACAAGGTCGATATTATATTATTGAATCAATAGATCAAATAAACAGATTATTAGCTCAAATCAGAAAAAGGTTTTAAAAAAAATTGACAAAATAGTTTACTTTGGTTACCATATAAACACATGATTAAATTAACAAAAATTTTTGCTTATCATTATATACGCCCAACGGGACGGCTATTTTTGTGTTAATTTATTTCATTCTATAAATTCACAAGGCCGCCCGTTGGGCGGTTTTTGTTTTTTATAAATTAATTAAAAATTATATGAACACCAAAATAATAAACAAGGAAAGTAAAAGTATTTTCAGAAAATTTTCTGATGAAGAAAATGCCGTTTGGAAAATACTTTGTGAAAAAAGATTCAAGGGTTTTAAAGATCTAGCGTTTCCGCTACATAAAAAAGGTTGGGATTTGTTAGAGATGAGTGTCGACAAAATACCAGACTTCGCAGATCTAAATAAGAAACTGAAAAAATTAACTGGGTGGCAAGTAGCAAGCACTGGGGTTCAATATGAAGAAGACGATGCTTGGCTCTCTAGTCTATCAAAAAAAACAATCAGAGTAACCGAATACATCCGTGAAAGAAAAAATTTAGATTATACTCCCCTCCCTGATGTATTCCACGATGCCTTTGCTCACTTACCACTTCTCGCAATACCTGAATATGCGAAGATTGCCCATAAATTCGGACTTGCTTACGTAAAGGCTAAGACAAAAGAAGACAAAAAGAAAATTGCAGAAAATTGGTGGTATGGAATTGAGTTCGGGTTGATCAAGGAAGACGGAAAGTTAAAAGCATTTGGTACTGGACTTATCTCTTCGGAAAGTGAATTAATCAATGCCCTATCCGAAAAAGTTGAAAAGATACCGCACAATTGGGAGACAATCGGAGAAATAGATCGAAGTGCTCACGAACTTCATAAAAAACTTTTCGTTTTAGAAAATATGCAACAACTAGAAAACGCAGTGGACCACTGCTTACAAAAAGATTAACATTAAATTATATGAAAAAAATTACATTACTTACAAAACGTTTTTACTTCAACGGAGCACACAAGATGTCAAACGACACATTTTCTGGCCCAGAAAATGAAAAAGCTTTCGGGCTATGCCAGAACATCCACGGCCACAATTATTCTCTCGATGTGTCAGTTGGCGGCGAAATGGACCAAAAGACACAGTGCATCGTCGATCTGGAAGTCATGAAAAATATTGTTAAGAAAAATGTCATATTAGTACTCGACCACCATTATATAAATGATGTTTTAGCAAAATTGGCGAATCTCAAAGGTCTACCAATTTCATTGGAAAATCTAGGTTCATGGATATGGGATGTATTAGATAGAGAATTTAAGAAAAACAATATAATTCTTGAGAAAATTTTTCTAGCAGAATCTGAAACTACAAGCGTAACTATATCGAGAAAATGAAAAATACAAAAGGCTTGAAAACTGTCGTCATTACTGGGGCTGGAAGTGGCCTTGGCAGAGAACTTGCGCAAAAATTTTACGAAAGTAACAATTTCAATGTCTGTTTGATTGGAAGAGAAGAAAAAAAATTAAAGGAAACAGTAAAAGACTTTAGGCCTGAACGTCAGCTAATTTTAGCTTGTGATATACGTAATTACAAAGAAGTCCAGAAGGTATTCACGGAGATCAAAAAAACATACGGGAGTATCGATTTATTGGTAAATAATGCTGGGATCTTTGAAATGCTCACTATCGACGAAACAAGTGAAGAGGTATGGGGGAATATCATGAAAACAAATGCTTTTGGAACATTCTATTGCACAAAAGAAACAATCAAGATCATGCCCAAATCGAACAAGGTTCGAAAAATAGTTAATATTCTCTCTATCATTACGGAAAAAGATCTACCTTTTAACTCTGCCTATGCAGCTTCCAAATATGCCATCATGGGAATGATGAATTCCTTACGAGAGGAATTAAAAGGAAAAAATATTTACATTACAAATATTTCACCAGGAATAATAGACACGGGTATATGGAATAAAAAAAACAAACTAAGAGGCCAATCGCCCAAAGAAATTGCGGACATTATTTACTATTTATCAACCCAAAGCACTACTTATGCAGAAAGCGTTTCGTTATTACCAATAAATTAATAAAATAAAAATATGACTATATATGAACTAAAAAATCAAAAGAAAAAAGAAACAGAAAAGCGCATTAAAAAAATGAAGCTCGAGTTTGCGAGAGCGCCTGTTCTTAAACTTTTCGAGAACGTAGAAAAATACGATCAGACGGTTGCACAACTTGGAATTCCAGTAACAGCTATGTGTGAACACCACGAAGTACAATTTCACGGAGAAGTTTTTATCGGCTATATTCCTGGTAAATGGCTTCTCGGATTAAGTAAACTGGCACGCGTTTCAGAATACTTCTTAAATCCAACAATTAAAACAATCCAAGAAAAAGCTACCAAACAAATACTAGCTTATCTAGACAAGAGGATAGATACAGCAGGGGTTATTGTGGTTATCAAGGCCAATCACGGATGCATAAGCCTAAGGGGAGTAAAAAAACCCTCACTGACTGTTACCATCGCGGCATCAGGATGTTTTGCTGATCCAGAAAAAAATTTTAAAAGTGATTTTATGAATCTAGTGAATTCCTATAAACTCTAATTATGTGCGTCGATTTTAGCAGCGACAATAAAGTCATTTTCAGAGAGGCCACCAATGGCGTGAGTGGTGAGCTCGAGGAGCACTTTGTTGTAGTGAATATGAATATCTGGGTGATGACCTTCCATTTCAGCAACATCAGCAACGCGTTCTACGAAGTTGATTGCGCCAATAAAATCTTGAAATTTAAATTCTTTGGAGATCATCTTTGCATCAACATCCATAGTCCAACCCGGAGTCTCATCTAGGTAGTCCTGCGCATCGGCTTTATTCATCGGTTTGATTCCCCGCCCTTCGCAAGAGACACATATTTTCTTTAACAAATTCTTTGATTGCATCATTTGTATATTTTATCACAATATTATACAATCTGTGCATGAAATTAATCACCCCATATTGTGCTGATTTTGGAAAGCCAAATGTTATCATTAAACGTTTTCCTGATGTTGAATCCTACGTTCAAATTCCTAATCTGGAAAGTCTCAGAAACAAAAAAGTTGTTATTTATCAAAGATTATATCCGAAACCAAATAGAAGAATATTAGAATTGATGTTTATTTTGTCTAGTATTAAAAAAGTAACAAAAGACATCGAACTATTTGTGCCATATCTTCCCTACGCACGACAAGACAGGGAAAATAAAAAAGGTGAAGTAGTCAGCGCTGACGTGCTCTGTGAAATGCTAAAAACATCTGGAGTAAAGAAATTGATTACATACGACTGTCATTTTTTACCAAGACCGGGAAACTTTAAGAGATGTGGACTTGCAATAGAAAATAGGTCAGCTGGGCCAGAACTTTTTGCTTATGCAAAAAAATACTTTGCAGAGGAAAATCCCGGAGAAGAATTCGTGATTGTTTCGCCAGATGAAGGATCTTCATACTTTACAGAAAATGCTCAAGGAAACAAGAATAGCAAGGGTTATTCGCTGAAAAAAGTTCGAGGTAATAGTAAGACAAATGGAATAGAAGTAGGAATTCATGCTGAGATTGAAACCATGGAGGGAGAAATAGATGTTGAAGGGAAAAATGTCTGCATCTTAGACGACATCATATCGACGGGCGGCACAATTATTCGAGCAATTGATCATTTAAAATCCCGTGGTGCAAAGAAAATCATTGTCGGTGCCACACATGGAGTATTTGCCGGAGAACGAATCGCTGAAAAAATAATAAATAATTCTTGTAGTGAATTATTTATCACTAACGCAATTTTAATTAAAGATGGATTGTTTGATACGATGGTGGAGATACTAGAATTGCCTAAGAAATAAGCACTCTTTCTTGGTGTACTTTTTAATAGACACGGCATAAAAATCTGCTGATTTTTTGCTATGCTCGCTTCGCCAAGCTGTGCAATGTCTCTCAAAAACTACACCTGCAATGAGTGCTCTCTCAACTTTGCAATCTGATAGATACTATACACGAGCACAATAGCAGCGAGGCATTGAGTGGCAGAAAGAAAATTGTGTTTTATCACCATGTCTAGAAAAATAGCGATAAATGGAAACGCAAGTTCAAGAATCGTAGAAATATGAACTGGAGTTTTTGAAAGACCTTTGTAGTAGATAAGTAGTGCAACCATGCCAGTAGAAATAGCGATAAGGGCTAGTAAGTAAAATTGATTAGTAGTTGGCGCGAGCAGACTCATACCCTTACCTGACAAGAACAACACAGGCAAAGCGATGATTAAAGTAAAAAGAAATCTGTAGAATGTGCTTACTTTAAAGTTTACTTTCCCCAACAACATCTTAGAAAAAGTAGTAGAAGAACCCCAAGCAAAGGCTGCACCGAGAGCGTACACAGCAGCAATGATTGTGCCATCTCCTGTCGCAAAATTCACATAACCATTTTTGAATGTCACAAAATATGCAGCGACTACAGCAAGCACCGCCCATTTGATATATCTTTTATCCAACTTTTCTTTCAAGAAAATACTTGCGGTGGTGATGGCAAAGATTGGCTGAAGTTTTTGCAAAAGGAATACCACAGATATAGAAATAAAACCGACTTTGCCAAGTGCTGTAGTAAACCAAAGCGTGCCTAAAAGTCCACTGAGTACCGCTATCAAAATAGTTAGCCACCATTCACGCTTTGTTAACTTAGTTTTAAAAACATCACTCAACACAAAAGGAATCAGGATAACTAGACCAATCAAATGCTCGAAAAAAATAACTGCGATAGGTGGAAGCGAATATAAATGTTGACGAATCAGCCCATCAAAAGCCCAAAGTGTCGCTGCGATTAAAATAAAAATTGGGCCCGAATAATTTTTTAACGATTTATTTAGCATTGGCTTATATCTTTTGTTATTTGAATAATCAATTCCTCCTCAGTATTAAATTTTTTAAAATCTCTCAAAAATTTATTTGTCTTTAACGTGACTTGTTTGCCGTATGCATCGCCATCGTATCCGATCAAGTGAGCCTCCACCTTACCATCCGGATTTATCAGAATTCCCGCGCGATAAGTTTTCTCTTCCAAAATCGCGGTCCCAGAATACACTCCAGCAGAAGGTAAAGCATCTTTAGTTTCCAAATTTACCGTCGGAAAGCCTAACTTTCTGCCATACTGATCACCTTTTACAACCTTGCCAGAAATTTCGTAGTTCATAAATTTACAAAGGATTACCCTCTGTTATTCGGAAAGTCTACCGTCAATGCGTGTCATGTCTCGAGGAAATGCAGTCGCCTCTTTCACGTTTGCAAGCTCAAGCATGCGAGCTGTAAAGCGCTCGAGACCAGTCGAAGAACCACCATGGGGAGGCATGCCGTATTTGAATGCTTGCAAGTAATATGAGAATTTTTCAGGATCCATCCCCCTGTCTTTAATACGAGCGACAAGGTCATCATGATTGTGAATACGTTGTGCGCCACTATTTATTTCAAGCCCTCTAAAGATTAAATCAAAACCCCGAGACAGTGGCGCTTCGCTTGGCTCTTCGTAGGTATAAAAAGCTCGCTTCTTTGTAGGAAACCTAGTAATGAATACAAAATCAGATTTCAGATTCTTCTTGGCATATTCACAAATCTGACGCTCGTCTTCTGGAGACATGTCGTTAGTGTCCTCGATAGTACGGCCGAATTCTTTTGCGACGAGAGCTTGTGCATCAGCTAAAGTAAATACTGGGATCTTCTCTGGAATTTCGGGAATAGTAGTATTGAAACGAGTAAAAATATCTGCATGTTTTGCGCCAACAATCTTTACCGTCTCGCGAACAGTATTTTCCAAAACTTGCATCACATCAGTTTCGTTTTCGATAAAGCCCATTTCGAAATCCATCTGAGTTATTTCACTCAAATGACGAGTGGTCGCACTTTTTTCTGCACGGAAAACTTTAGCAATAGTACATGCACGTTCGAAAGCTCCCACCATGATCTGCTTGTAGAATTGTGGACTTGTTGCAAGGAAAGCAGTTTTGTCTTTAAAATATTCAACTTTAAAAGCAGCTGCTCCACCTTCAGCATCACCACCCACTATCGCTGGCGCCATGAATTCGTTAAATCCTTGAGAACGTAATGATGAACGGTAAGCCTCGAGGATGCTTGATTGCATTGTAAAAATATCCTTCGCTCGTTCTGAACGTAATGTAAAAGGAAGATTGTCTAAATAAGTATCAAGGTTCAAATCTTTTGTATTTAATTCAAAAGGTAATTCTGCAGCTTTGGAAAGGACTTCGATAGCGAGCACTTCGAGCTCAAGCTCACCATTTAAAACTCCAGCTTTCACATTCTTTGGAGGACGAGCATTCACCTTGCCTGTAATTTTTAGTACCCATTCTGCACGCATTTCTTTTGCTTTTTCAATAACATCTGCTCGGCTTGGCAATGCAACACATTGCACCTTGCCTGTAGCATCGCGCATATCAAAAAACACCATCTTGCCTTGATCACGTCTCACGTCTACCCAACCAGCGACGATGATTTCTTTGCCCACATTATCCTTTAAATCTTTGATATATATTCGGTCTTTCATAGTAAAATCATTCTAACATAAATAAGAAAAATAAATAGAGTATTTTGATGGTTACTTGCATTTCAAAATTCATATGTTAAAGTGAAAATGTATATGAATACAAAGCACAGCGCAATTAAAAGAGGAGTTTTCTTTTTTAGCTTTCTACAATCTAGAGAGTTGGCTTTTGCGTTGTAATTTCTAACACTTAATACTTACAACTTAAACTCGAGCTCTCTAGAAGGAGAGCTTTTTTGTTCTTTGTAAATTCGCAAATACGCCAAACATTGGAAGTTTCCTGTGGGAATCCATCGATTTTTAGCTTTTACTGGCGTATTTGACTACATACTCGATGGATTCCCTCACGAGCCCTCCAATCATGGAGGGCTCGCTCGTTTTGGGATGAGTGATCCCAAGAAAGAAACAACAATGAAAACATCGAAGAATGCAGTGAAAAAAGTAGCAAGGAAACTTGCCACCGGAAAATTCGCACATGAGTTGAGTGAAGCCAAGAAGGCAGAAATTTTCCAAGGCATGGTTGAAAGAACCATGGAAAATATCATGCGGGAGTTCTCCGATAACAATAGCCTGATGAAGAATTGGCTGGTTATCGAAGCTCTTTTAATTGGGCAAGTCCAATGCCTCAATACGCCTGAGCACAAAGCAAAAGTCATGAGGGAAAGCCTCGGACGTCACATCGACGGCTTGGTGAAAAGCGCCATTATGAACATAGCAGCCGGAGAAGCATGGCCGATCCTGACGCATTGGGAAATTCTCAGCAAGAGAGTCCAGGAGGCGGTAAGGCTGACCAATCAAGAAGCCCATGCGGTGCTCACAGCTAACAGCGATTATGTAAATCCTTAATCGAGCCCTCCAAAAAAATCACAGACCTCGCGGGGAATATTTTCTCGCGAGGTCTTTTTTTTGCTATTAAAATTTTTCAGGAAAATCAAATTCATGAACAGCAGCATTATGAACATGCTCATGCACTTCTCCATTTAGAATGTTATGTAGTAGACGAATAACTCCTGCTGAAGTAACCACTAAAACCTTCTTTCCTTTTTCAGTTCGAGAAATTTCTCGAATAAAATCAAAAATTCTTTTCTTTACGTCTTCCACATATTCACCTCCAAATGGCCTGTAATCATATTGCTGATTCTTATCAACTTCTCTAATATCCTCCCCTATCTCACTCCAGCTCTTTCCCTCTAGAGAACCGAAATTTCTTTCACGTAACCGAGGGTCAAAAATTACAGGCAACTGCAATTTTTGATTTAAAATCTCAGCTGTTTGTTTGCATCGAATCAAATCCGAAGAATAAATTATAGAAAAATCTGGAGGTAACTCCGTCGCAGTCTTTTGAGCCTGCGCAATACCTTCAGGAGTCAGAACACTCTCGATATGCCCTGTGACTTTACCTGCCTTATTATGTTCCGTCTGTCCATGTCGAACGAAGTATATTTTCATGATTGATTTCATTATACCAAAAATTTGTTAATAAGAAAAAGGCAGTTCGTAAAACGATACCGCCTTTTAATGTTTGCGTGGCCAGCGCATTTATAAGCCTTTGTCTCATTATGATTTTAAGACAACGTGATAATTCACCGACTGAGAATTTCCATGAACAGGAAGATCAGCAGATGAAGTGACAGTCAATTCACCAAGCTGAACCCCAACAAAATGTGCAGCAAGGCGTATGTGTTGGTCCCTCCCTTCAAGAATAAACTTATTTTGGGGGACATACTTTTGATAAACCACATTTCCCTTAGGCGCACCTTCTCCGAAGAATACGCCCTTTGCACCCGAAGATAATACTTTCTTCACAACGAAACCATCAGAACATGGGTTAGTCGTAAAAGTAGGAGGTATATATTGTTTGAGTAAACTTATATCCATATCGCTCAAAAAAGCATGAAGAATCTCAAGCAGTAGCGGCTCATGTAGAAAAGCCATGAGAGCTTTGTTACCCATCCAGTGTTTAGGCGGCATCAAGAATCGTTTAGGCGTCTTTACAAACACATCAAGCAATCTTTGATTTAAACTACCATCTTGAAGGACAGGACAGTCCAAGAAACAACTATGCGTACTTTGAGCACTTTTAATTATTCCAGCTTGATCTAATTCTGTTAAAATATCAACTGACTTGCCAGAAAATCCACCCAACTGCTCTGCAAAGTAGCACTGTTCTTTCTCAAAAAATTCATCCTTCCGAGAGAGAATAATAATAAGAGCTTCATACTCACTGAGTAGTTCAGAAAACAAGGACAGAATCCTTTGCCGTGAACCATGATCACTTTCATTTCGACACAAGAGAGCAAAACCAAGTCCATGCTTGTTCATTGGATCAATCTCTGCGATTTTTAGTTCGCCAATCTCGTCGATCATAAAGTCGACGCGAGTTAACAAGGAGTTCCTTTGGGGATGAACTCCAAGCAACTTTTTATGCTGAGCATTTAACTCAACAGAAATAATATCTCTAACCAACTTCCAAGGGCTGGTAAGTTTGATATTTGTATTAGTCACAGTTTGGACAATGGCCTGCATCGCATTCATGAACCTACCGAGAACAGGGCCAAGAGCGATGATTTTCTCTAAATCAGAGCTTTCAATCACAAAAGGCCCATCACCTAGATTGAAGCAATGACCGCTAGGAACTATCGAGTTTATATTTCTCATATTTATGTTGGTTTATGACTACTATCTATCAAAGAACAAAAAAGTGACGCTGTTGCGCCACTTAATGGATTCCTTGGTTAAGAAAAAGAAATCAACAGAACAGCGCAAAAGCCAAAAAACTTGAGCCTTTTGCGCCCCACCATGACTTCCCTACTTGGATAGTTTGAAATTTTTCTTTTTTATTAAACTTTTTCATTATCAGCATACTAGTATGATAGTATATATAGAAATTAAAAGCAATAGGAGATTTTGGTTGTGTGGGGGAAACTATTTTGAAACAATTTTTAAAGCTCGTCTAAATCCTCCCTGCTCTTTACGCATCTCCCTAGACCCACGAGTAACAGTCGCCACCCCAAGATGCAAATCTTCTGCAATTCCTTGGTGATGCTCCCCTTTTGCAAGACGCTTCACTATTTGCCAGCGAACACTAATGTTCTCAAATTCACGAGGAGTTAGAATATCCTTAACAAAGTCTCCAAGTAAAGCTCGATCCTTTCCAATCTTAAAGAGCACTTCAAGTAACTCCTTCTTGTATTGCTCTGAATTGTTCTTCATCCTAGTCAAAATAATCTATTTTGATAGCTTTGCGCACTTCGGCCATTGTCTTTCTAGCAACTTTGCGAGCTTCTTCAACACCATTTTTAAGAATTTCCATTACTGCCTCTGGGTTCTCTGCAAGCTTTTCTCTACGAGTACGGATAGGAGTTATCAAGTCAATCAAAACTTTTGTCAGTCTCTTTTTTAAAACTACATCGCCAAGACCACCATTTTGGTATTGAGCTTTGAGCTCTGCGACTCCTGTTTTATCTTCATCAAACGCAT
>JBAXFB010000018.1:0-11032 GCA_037140115.1 bacterium
CGGCCACTATACATGGTGGAGCCATTTTGCAAATGCGAGAGCTCGCAACGTGGGCTGGAGAATAGATTATTTTTTCGTAAGCAATAAATTAGCCAAGAAAATCAAAAAAGCCGAAATCCTCCCCGAAGTCCTCGGCTCCGACCACTGCCCTGTTTTAATAGAAATGTGACAAAATTACTACGCTCGAAAGTAATTATTAACGGCAAATTCAAATTGCTCCATGAACATTCTTTTGAGTGGATCGAGGTTGTGAGATTCATAAAATACAAGAACAGCTTTTTTGTATTCGCTTTCTTTGACACTTCGATATGAGAGTGGACAATAGTCATGAGCAATTAGGAGAGCATTCGAGAGCAATCGCCCCGTTCTTTTATTTCCATCCTCAAATGGCTGAATATATGAGATCAATGATAAAGATAAAAATGCTTTTGCGATAGGATGTTCTGTGCTATTTATCAGGCTTATCATTTTTTGTATCGCTTCTTTTATTTGATGCTCATTATCGAGTGGTTTATAATTTGTACCCGTGATGCCCACCGGAAACTTCCTAATATTATAGTGAATATCCAAACCGTCCACCATCAGCCTATGAAGTTCTTCCAATTTTTTTACAGAAATTACTTTGAAGTATGTAGAATTATGATTGATAAAATCAAGCGCTTTCTTATGGTTGAGAATCATGGTGGCCTCTTCTTTTTCATGACCTTCTGCTTCGATTTTATTTTTTATCAGATCTTCGGTGTCGAGCAGGCTGTATGTATTACCCTCTATTTGAGAAGATTTCCATGCGAGTTCTATGGTGAATCGCTCGGTTTCTAATTTTTTTATAGTTTGAGAAATTTGTTTAATATTTTCTCTGAATTTTTTGTTGAGATTATCTACCTTGCTTAAATTTTCTCTTGTAAAAATATTTTCCAAATTTTTAAAAATCTCAAATTCAAAAGATTCTGACGCAAGCTTTCTCTCGTCTTGATTTGTTTTAAAGTACTCATCAATATCTACATATTTGTGCAAAGGGTGCCCTTCCATCACACTATATTTTGTAGACCGGCCACCACCGACTTTGTTTATAAAATCATTTTGAATAAGCACATTCAAATCACGCACAATAGAAAAACGGCTGATTTTTATCTCGCCTTTATTTAGAAAATCAAGAATAGCTGAGATCTGAACACTGATCTCTCTTGATATAAAATCCACTATTTTCTTTTGCCTATCTGTCAATTTAGTCATTCGTTGCATAGAAGTCTAACACAATGCAACAAATAGTGCAACAAATAGGATTCTTATAGATCAAAATGAGCGATAAAGCAAGCTATTTTGAGCGATATGTGAAATTTTATGCAAATGTATAATTTTGTGGTATTATTTTAAATATGAATCATAGTAGACTAGACCAGCTTTCAGACGGAATATTCTCAATCGTGATGACGATCCTCGTTTTTCAAATTCAATTACCACCCATCTGGGGACCGATCACAAACGTAGACCTTTGGTCTGAAATTTTAAAATTGTTGCCAGTTATCCTTTCATACATCCTCTCTTTCGCGCTTCTCTTCACATACTGGCGAGCGCACCATTTCTTTATCACTGTTTATGCGAAAAATGTAGACCTAGTACTTACAAACATCAATGCTTTATTTTTCATGCTTATTAGTCTAGTGCCGTTCTCTGCTAGCTTGCTTGGCCAATATGGCAAGAATGAACTTTCTGTCGTCATCTTCGGCATCCACATTATTTTGATCGGCCTCACGCTCTACTGGATGCGCAAATATGTCATCTACTCCCCTCATATCAAGAACCCAGAAATAAGTGATCACGAAATCCGCGGCAGCACAGTGCGAACCCTCGCACCAGTCGTCTTCGCTATTATCGCTATTCCACTGGCATTTTTTAGCATCAAGCTTTCACTAATCTTGTTCACTCTAGCTGTGATTTTCAACCTATCATCACTAAGCACAAAGCTTTTTGAGAAATTTTTCCCAGTAAAGAGTTAATTCCTTTCTTGTTTAAAAACCATGGCCCTCACCGAAAAAGAAGAAAAAATATTAAGTTCTATAAACGTGGCATCTGAAAATGACCCCGATAAGCCGGAATTCCCTCCAGAAACCCCAAAATTCCCAGCTACTACCACCCACAAAATTGAAGTACCAGGTTTTTCAAATGTTTGGCTCAAAGATGAAAGTCAGAATAAAACAGGAACACATAAAGACCGAATGGCTTGGGAAATGATAGTGACTTACAAAGAATTTTTACTGTCTAAAAAAGAGGACAGAATAAAAGAGCTCCCTGTTTTATCTATTTTGAGTTCTGGATCAGCAGCTTTAGCTATTCAAACACAACTAAAGAAATATGAATTACCAGATTTGCATGTTTTGATGGACGCTAAAACAGAAAAAAGTATTGTAAATAAATTAACGAAGATTGGTTGTAAAATTTTTCTTGAAGATTTAAGCAAGAAAACATTTGATTGGGAAGAAATTTTACGATTAACAGAAAATGAAGACGGTTTCGATGTCACATCAAACGAGGCTTACGATCCGACTGTTAGATTTTACGACTGGTTAAGTTACGAAGTTATAAATAGTGATGCCGATTATATTTTTGTCCCTTTTGGAACTGGCCAACTCTACGAAAACATAATGAACGTCATTAAAAAAGAATTAAATTACAAAATAAAAGATCCTCGTTTTAAAGGAAATATGGAAGTACTGAAAAAAACTTCCGTCTTGGGGGCAACTACAACAAATCCAACCAGCAAAGCTGACAAATTATATGCACCATTTCTTCCTTTTGCTAATTATTCCAAGCAATGGATAAAATTTTATAGATACACCGGACTCACAGGAGAAATGAGTCGGGTCTACGATTTGGAAGAAAAATATTTAGAAGAAGCTATACAAATTGCAGAATCTCAGAAAATAAATTTCGAGCCTTCAGGAATTGCAGGGCTAGGATTACTCTTACAAATAAAGGATAAAATTCCTAAAGATAGTAAAATCTTGATTGTGAATACTGGAAAAACAAAATTTCAAGAAGTTTCTTAGTTTTTTTATTTATAAAGCTGGCTATGAGACCCGACACGCACAAAGATAGCTGTGTCGTTTGTAATTTCATAAAGAGCTCGGATGTCTCCTGTAATATTTATACTTTGGCAACCTTCATACGGATAATGCACAGAATGATTATTGAGCAGTGGATTAAATTGATTTTCCTGAAAAAGTGTAATTCGTTCACGGATTTGATTGTGTAATTTCAAAGAAAGTTTTTTATAATCCTTCTTAAAAGATCTCGAGTAATCAACTTTCATTTTAAGAATTTAGACTTTTCATCATCTCATCCACTGAGTCAAAAGGTCCAGCAGTCTTTCCTGCTTTAACTTCTTTCCGGGAAGCAATAATCGCTGCCGCTGTTTTTTTATTTGGCACGGGCGCATAAAATGTGACTTGCCGATCAACAATGAAACTCTTAAAATAGTTATTCACGAAGTTGATCAGTGGCACGCCCATTTCTTTGGCAAGTTTTTTCGCCTTTTGTTTGACAACCTTATCCCTTTTTATTAACAGTGTTGGATTCATATACCAAAGTATATATTATAGTATAGTTTTGTCAACTACTTTCTCTCACCAGTATTTTTCTCCTGAAAAATCTCGCGAGCCACCCTCGCCTCTTCAGGCTCCGGCCTTGCGATCGGGTCCCTTCCCCGATCTCACTCCATGCTTTTCGTGAAGCTTAGCGACTTCTTCCTCTTCGAGTTCTTCTTTTTTTTCTTTACCTTTGTCGCCGAGAGCTTTTAGCTCTTTATCGCCTAATTTATCTAACTCTTTTACCATTTCGGATAATTTTTCTACGGTATTTTTCTCCGGATTTTCGAGAACTTCTTCAAGAAGTGCACTCAACATCCACCCCATTCTCGGCCCCGGTTTGATGCCGAGATCATTCATCATAAATTTTCCATCGATCTTTAATGCCCCGACGGAAATGGGGTCTCGAAGGGCTTCCTCGATCATTGCAAAATATTTTCGCAAGCGATATGGAGCTTCCTTTTTCTTCATACCTACCCTGTCACACTCGCGGATATTCATGAGAAGCCAAATATTTTCTTTGCCTACTTTTACAATAATTCTACGCACGGCAGAAAGTGTTATGAGTTCTGTGTCAGAGAAAAACATATGATTGCGTACCAACTTTTCAACAAGCTCAGTTTCTTTTTTAGGAAATTTTAAACGATCCATTATCTTTTGTGCCATTCGTGCACCCACAACTTCGTGACCATAAAAGGTGTATTTCCCTTTTCCTCCAGCTTTAGTAGCGTCAAATCTCCTAGTCCTTGGTTTTCCAATGTCGTGAAAAAGTGCTGCAAGCCTTATTTCTAAAGGCCAACCCTTGTCTGCTGCATGTTGAAGAGCGTGAAGTAAATGATCCCACACATCATATATATGTTCGCCCAATTGTTCGCAACCTATCCCCTCTTCGAGTTCTGGAATAATATTTTTTAATAATCCAAATTTCTGCAACATCACAACCCCCATTGCAGGATTTTTCGACATAATTATTTTTGCAAATTCATCTCGGATTCTTTCTTGTGATATTTTTTTTATTAAATCAGAATTTTTTAAAATACTTTGAGTTGTTTCTGAAGAAATAGAAAAATCTAATTGCACAGAAAAACGTACCGCACGAAGCATTCTTAGTGCATCTTCTGTAAACCTTTCATCTGGATTCCCCACTGCCCTGATTGTCTTGTCTTTGATGTCCTTTAGGCCATCGAACTCATCTATCACATGTCCCTTAGAATCCAAAGCCATCGCGTTGACCGTAAAGTCACGTCTCTTAAGGTCGTCCGATAGCTTGTTGCTAAACTTTACCTCGTCAGGATGCCTGAAATCGCTATATTTTGCTTCGATTCTGTAAGGTGTGACCTCTATTATCACCCCTTCTGCCTTCGGCATCTCCCCCTTGCTAAGGGGAAGAATTAAAGAGGGGGTAGTTTCTCGTGAAACATCCTCTGGGAATGTTATTCGTGAAACAACTACTGCAACAGTCCCAAACGTGTTCTCATATACCGTCTTTTCAAAAAGACCAATGATCTGATCTGGGTTTGCGTTTGTAGTCACATCCCAATCCTTGGGTTCTCTACCCAATATGAGATCACGAACACAACCACCCACAAGATCAGCCTCGTAGCCAACTTTTTCTAGGGTCTCTGTTACATGTGAAACTTCTTTGGGGATTTTTGATATTAAATTAATATAGTTCTCTTGCACAATATTGTGCACCCAGAGGGAATCGAACCCCCAATGCTAGTTCCGAAGACTAGCGTGATATCCGTTTCACCATGGGTGCAAAATTATTTAATAATATCGATATTATACACTATTAATTATATTTAACAAAACGAACCACTATGATATACTGATGTAGTATGAGATACGACCAACCACAAGCTTTTGAGCTGAGAAGAGAGGGCAAGACATACAGGGAAATTCAAAAGTTACTAGGTATTTCACGTAGTACACTTTGTGACTGGTTTAAAAATGAAGAGTGGTCGAAACATATTAAAAAATCAAATACGTACAAGAATATTGAAATAAGTGTAGTACGTTTAGAAAAATTGCATGAAGGTCGAAGATTAATGTTAGAAAAAAAATATAAAAAAGTAGAAGAAGATGCTGTAAAAGAATTTGAACTATATAAAAATGACCCTCTCTTTATGGCAGGTTTAATGGTATATGCAGGAGAAGGCGATAAATCAAGTAGAAACCTTACCAGAATGAGTAATTCTGAATTCTATTTACACCTAGTATTCATAAGGTTTTCCGAGAAATTTCTAAATATTGGACGAGATAAAATAAAAGTTTGGCTATTATTGTACCCAGATCACAATATCGAAGAATGCACTGAAACTTGGTCAAAAAAGCTACAGATAAGCAAAAATAATTTTAATAAATCACAAGTAATAGTTGGAAAAGAAAAGACTAGAAAATTGCAATATGGAGTCGGAAATAGTATAATCTCAAGCACAAGTTTAAAGAAAAAGATGATGAAGTGGCTAGAACTTTGTAAAATACATTTTGATTAGTTTGGTTAATTTGCGGCCATAATTTAGTGGTAAAATACGGTCTTGCCAAGACTGAGATTGGAGTTCGATTCTCCATGGCCGCACAAAGAAAGGATTTTAGCACAACTGTGGATAACTATGTTGGTAATGTTTATAAAGGACACAGTTGAAGTTTGTCTTTAAGCGTGACTTTTAGTAAAAATACGTCGAAAAATAAGAGTTATTTAGTAAAAGACAGGTAAATATATTGGTTTGTTTCACGTGAAACGTGTTACATGTGAAACCCAGAATATGCTTATAATACAATGCCAAAAGTATTTACATCAGAAACCCAAAAGACAGGAGAGATAGGTGAGAACATTGCCGCAAAGTTCCTCATGAAACACGGTTTTTCAATATTAGACAGAAATTACACAAAGAAATGGGGTGAGATAGACATTGTTGCCCAAAAGGACAGCAAAATCTACTTTATTGAAGTAAAAAGTGTATCTCGAGATTCAACGATAGATTCAAAGACACTCGATCAATACAACCCAGAGGACAACATGCATCCATGGAAACTCCAAAGACTTGCGCGTGTTATTCAAACCTATCTTTTATCTAAAAATGTGGATGATGAAGAATGGCAACTGGATTTATTGGTTGTATTCTTAAATTTAAAGGATAAAAGTGCAAAAATAAAAGTGGTAAGTGATATTATTTTGTGATATAGTAAATCAGCTTTAGTAAAAGCGGGCCGTAGTATATCGGTTGTACAAGTGCTTTGGGAGCATTTAGGCTGGGTTCGACTCCCAGCAGCCCGACCAGGTTTCTTTGAAAGTTTTTTATGCGGGATTAGTTTAGTGGTAGAACTGCAGTTTTCCAAACTGTAGGCAGGCGTTCGATTCGCCTATCCCGCACATGATCATATGGATAAGTATTGCTACGCTAGTTTCTACTTTTCTAGGTGGGATTTTTGCATTAAAATTTAAAGACAAACTCCATTTGATTCTTGGTTTTTCTGCAGGGGCCATCATAGGTGTTGCGTTTTTTGATCTATTACCTGAGGCTATAAATCTTGGCAGTAAAAATTTTGAAATTTCTTTTATCACGTCTGTCACCGCGCTTGGATTTATCGTCTACACAGTATTAGATCGATTTGTTTTTTTTCATTCACACGGACAAGATGAACACACTCACGAACATGGAAAAGAAATTGCTGCACATGTCAGCAGTAAGGGAATACTAGGAGCAGGAAGCCTCTCAGTACATAGCTTTCTAGACGGAACGGCAATTGGTCTAGCCTTTCAAGTTTCTCCCAACGTTGGGGCAATCGTGGCGGTGGCTGTCTTGGTCCACGATTTCTCTGATGGAATAAATACTGTAAATCTAATTTTGAAAAACTCTGGCACCCAAAAACAAGCTTTTAAATGGTTACTGGTAGACGCAATAGCCCCAGTCCTGGGCGTGACGTCTACATTATTTTTTTCTGTACCAGAGTCCGCCTTGGGCATAATCCTAGCTGTGTTTGCTGGATTTTTCTTGTATATCGGAGCATCTGACTTGTTGCCAGAAAGTCATCATAGCCATCCAACCATATGGACCACAGTAGCCACAGTTCTCGGCATGGGTGTTTTGTACGGAGCTATCCACTTAGCAGGAATATGAAAAAGACTAAATTTTATCTTAGTAAGACCAACTAGCCCAACTCCAATCTGCTCCAGGATTCTTGGCCCCATGAACTTCGAAGTGTAGGTGTGGGCCAGTAGAGTGACCAGTAGAACCAACATAACCAATAATCTGACCTCGAGTTACAGTCGCACCTGTATAAGTGTTCACCTTAACCATGTGACCATAAACGGTCACGGTGTTTGTGCCATTTGGATGTTGTATTATAACCATATTTCCGTAACCACCACCACAGTTTCGATAACCCACGACACAACCAGTCTTGGTGGTAATAACAACTCCAGGAGCAGAAGCATAAATAGGGGACCAAGTAGGAGCACCGATATCAATGCCACTCATGCCAGGACCATGTAAACCTTGAGTTTTTACTCCGACTGGAACTGGATTTATGAAATAGCCAGCGATTTTCTGCAGAGGATTGCTTGCATAATATGTCTTGTCCTTGGCAATAGTGGAATTTAAGTTAGCAGCCGGCTTGTCACCACCTTCATTTGCCATATCTCCACCTGGAACGATTAAAACCTCACCAACGGCCAGCTTTGCTTCATTAGGTATATCGTTGTATTCGATAATATCATTCACATCTGCTCCATAAAGCTTAGCAATACCTTGCAAGGTCTGCCCACTAGCAACAGTATGACGGATACCAGATATAGGTAAAATGAAAAGGACAGCCCCTTCAGTGAGGCTGTCTCCTTTTTTCATGTCATTTACAGACAGAATGGTATTTACAGAAACGTTAAACATTTTAGCAATAGTGGCGATCGTGTCCCCCTTACGAACAACATAGATACTCGTATCAAGATTCGAAGAGTTTGAACTATCAGAAACACCCAAAGGACCAGTAGTAGGAAGGATAGCAGTATCTGAAACAATTTTTACATCCACACTTGAATTAACTCCTGGCGTCTTTGCATCCTCAAGAACAGAGGCAGAAGAAACATTAGCTTTAAGCAGTGCCATAGTTCCAGAAGTCTGAACAGGCTGAGTAGGGTCAATGACTGGAACCTCGGCATTGGCAGCATTACCCAAAATAGAAGAGAAGAAGCTGGCTTCTGCCGCAGTAGGCAAATAAACAGAAAAAAGCACCCCAACGAGTAGGGAGGCAGCTAGAATAGATCGGTATATGTTATGTGAGTTTTGTATAAAACAAACTAAATACCGCAAGATTTCCTTTCTAACCTTTTAATATAAGGGTAGAATTACAGGACGACCAAAATGGTTCTGCAAACAAAGGTTCTCGCGATGGTTACTTATCATCTCTATCGTTCAGCCAATTAGTGCAGTTCTTCTTGTCAGTGCTACCCAAACACAATATCGCAAAAATGGTCAAAAGTCAATTTTAGTGGTGTCATGTGTGGATAAGTCTGGGGATATAAAATTTGACAGAATCGTATAAAATATTTCTAATTTGTGGGGTTTTTATGCAAAAATTGGTGTTCGAAAGATAAAGAATATATAATTGAGAGATTATGGGAGAACCTAAACCAGGAGAAAGACTAACTACTCCAGAAACGTCACCAGCAGAATTTGCAAAAATGAATCTTCATGTGGCGATTGCCAGTTTTGAGGGTAAGGTAAAAAAGGTACTTGCCACTGTAATGCTTCCAACAACCAACTTGACTAAATTCTTATGGATGGATGACGGCTCCATCTACCGTTTTAAATATCTTGCCAGCCCTTCAGAACGTTGCAATTTCGTAGGAGAAAAGAAATATCCAGATGGTAGACCTGCTAATGTAATTAGCATCCCAGGGGAAGCAGAAAACATAACAAAAGGTCAAATCGTCAGTGCAATAAGAGATATATCAGAAAGTGCTGCTGATAAAATAAATGACTTACTTGATGAGTTTGATGGCTGGGATAATGTATGTCGTGAAAAAAGCCAAAGTGATGGCCTATTTAACAAAAAAAAAGACTTTCAGGACATGTGCACTAGAGTGATTGCAGGGTTGAGACAAGTTGAAAAAGAAATTTCAGACGCGAAGCCTGCAAATCCAAAAGGGGAAGAAGGTGCGCAACAGTCCGAGAACCCTGAGACACCAGCATCTTTAGAAAAAGAAGAAACCACAGAGATGCTTGGTAGAGCTTTTGTTGGAATATACAAAAATTTAAACGGCATGGATATTGACGATCTTGAACCAGCAATCAAGAAAGTTTTCCCTGACGCTTCAGCAGAACGTTGCTATCACCGATCAATGTCTCATTCAGAATATGTTATTGTTGGTGCGCCAGACATTTCTGCAACAAATTATTGGATGATAACTATTGGAAATAAAAAATATCTTCTACCAAGACAATCTAGTATAGACAGTTTTGAAAGTACATCTGTGGGATACAATAATGAAAGAACGTCCCCTAAAGATGTCTCAACAATAGTTCCAGCAGAACTAGTACAAAACCAACAAAGATGGGAAATAAGTAGGCGTGGAAGTCTCAGTAATAGAAAAGCAGAAACTGCTCCGTTAAAAATGGAAAATGAAGCTAAGGAGCCAGGAGGTGACCAGAAAGCTGAAAAAATAGCAAAATTGAGAGAGACAATACAAAATGCCCAAAAAAGACTAGAAGAAATTGATCGACTGCTTGCTGAAAAAAAAGCTAGAAAATCAGAACCAGCAAATATTGAAAATATCTCTATCCCAGAAAGACTTGGCCAAGCTTTTGTTAAAATTTTTAAAAGCAAGAGGGGTATGGACGAAGAAGATGTTAAGTCAGAATTAGAAGTTACTTTTCCTGAAGCAAAAGTAACTTCGGTTTACTACCCAACCAGAGCGCAAACAGTATATTTCTCAAATATACGAGACGGTTCTGCCTCATCGTTTTTACGAGTGACAATTGGCTCCGTAAGTTATCTTTTACCTAAAAAAATGAATACGGAACGATTTGAGAGCAGCAGAGGATTTGATGGTTATGCGGCTCCTAATAAAATTCAAAAAATAGTACCAGCAGAACTAATACAAAATGGACAAAGATGGGAGATTAAAAAAGAAGGACAACTCGGCTAATAGCCTATGATATAATTAAAAAGTTATAATATTAAAACTCATGGAGGCTAAACCAATTAAAAAAGAAAAATCAGAAGCAGAGCTTTCTCAAGAAAGAGAAGAAATCCTAAAAACATTGAGAGAAGCAACGGCTGCTCTTGAAGCTGCTGAAGGTGACGTAACAATCCCTCGAAATCCTGCACCAGCAACCGAAACAAAACAAGGAGCCGTAATAAAACCTGTTGAGTCAACACCCGCGACCCCTGAACCAGAAAAAAAACAAGCGAGAATTGAGCTACCTCCTCCACCATGGGTCGCG
>JBAXFB010000019.1:0-10929 GCA_037140115.1 bacterium
GGTTTTGAGTTGCTTTATCTTTAGAAATGTAAGGCAAAAGCTCGTGTTCAGCTACGACAGAACCAAGTTTGTGTACCAAACCTTTAAGCTCATCAAACACAGCTTGCTCACGTTTGTAAGCATCTGATTTTTTGATAAAGTTGATAGCCGCGTCTTCAACCTGACGCACACGCTCTCTAGTAATGTTGTATTTTTTACCGATCTCCTCAAGAGTTTTCTTTTCTCCATCAGGAGTCAGGCCAAAACGATTCATGATCACATCGGATGCACGAACTGCCAACTGTGAAATTATCTTTTTGGTAACTTTTTTTGGTTTGAAAGATATTGTGGACATGATAATTTAGTTGAAAGTTATAAAGTTCTTAAAGTTATAAAGTCTATTGTCCATGCTTTTTTCGGTCTAACTCTGTCAAATACTTTTTGCGAAGTCGTACTGATTTTGGAGTGATTTCTAAATATTCATCTCCATTCATTACTTCCAGCGCTCGTTCGATACTCAAAGTGAAAATCGGATTGAGGACAATTGCTTCGTCTGTACCAGAAGAACGCATGTTGGTAAGTTGTTTTCCTTTTGTTGGGTTCACTGACATGTCGTCTCCCTTCAAAACGTTACCAACCACCATTCCTTCATAAACCTCAGTTCCGTGACCTACATATAGTATACCACGTTCTTGCAAATTGGCAAGAGAAAATGCAACTGCTTTACCGGAGACCATCGAGACCATCGAACCATACTCTCGCTTTTTGATTTCTCCGACATATTCTTTGAATCCTGTAACTCGAGAACTCATAATACCCTCTCCTTTTGTATCAACGATAAACTCTCCTCGATAACCTAGAAGGCCACGTGTTGGGATGTCGAAAATTATTCTCACAATTCCATCCTTTTCCACCATGTCCTTCATAATGCCACGTCTTTTACCTATTTTTTCGATGACTACACCACTAGACTCCATCGGAACGTCGATCACCAACTCTTCAAATGGTTCAGTCTTCTGCCCTTTCTCTTCTTTGATAATAACCTCAGGTTGAGAGACTTGCATTTCAAATCCTTCGCGACGCATGTATTCAAGCAAAATAGCGATATGAAGTTCACCTCGTCCGTAAACTTTAAAGAAACTTGGGCCAGATTTATTATCGCCTTGGTCGGGAGAAAAGTCTACACGAAGTCCGACGTTGATTTCGAGCTCTTTGTCGAGTCGTTCTTTGATCTGTCGGGACGTAACGAACTTTCCTTCTTTGCCTGCAAACGGAGAATCATTAACTAAAAAGTTAAGCGACAAAGTTGGCTCATCGATTGCGATATGTGGAAGAGGTTCCACTGTCTCGTCCTCGCATAAAGTCTCTCCAATGTAGATGTCTGGAATACCTGCAAGCATGACGATGTCTCCTGAAGTTGCAAACTCAACATCTTTTCTTTGAATTCCTTCAAAAGAAAACAGTTTGGTGATTTTACCTCGGCGTAATTCCTTTTCACCTTTCACGACGATAGTGCTACCAGAAACAATTTTTCCAGAATAAATTCGAGCGATAGCCATTCTTCCCAAAAAGTTGTCATAGCCTAAGTTGAAAACTTGCGCAGACATTTTTCCAGACTCATTTACAGAAGCTGGTTTTACTTTTTCCAAAATTACATCCAAAATCGGTGACAAATCTTTGGAATCGTCACCAATTTTCTTGAAAGCTTTACCTTCACGGCCGATAGCGAAAACAGTCTGAAAATCTGCTTGTTCTTCGTTCGCGCCTAATTCAAAAAATAGTTCTAGAATTTCATTATGCACTCGATCTGGCTCAGCAGCTGGTTTGTCTATTTTATTTATGATAACGATTGGCTTTAATCCAAGTTCTAGTGACTTTTTCAACACGAAACGAGTCTGTGGCATCGGACCTTCGACAGCGTCCACAAGCAAAAGCACGCAATCCACCGCACGAAGCACACGTTCAACTTCAGAACCGAAGTCCGCGTGTCCAGGAGTGTCAACGATGTTGATCTTTGTGTCTTTGTAGTAAATAGAAGTGTTTTTAGAATAAATAGTAATACCGCGCTCTTTTTCGAGAGCGTTTGAATCCATGGACAATCCTTCATCTTGAAGCCCACCATTTTGCTTCATCAAAGCATCGGTCAGTGTGGTCTTACCATGGTCAACGTGAGCGATAATTGCGATATTTCTTATTTCCATTTTTACAATTTATTATTCTTATTAATGAAACAAAAAAAGCCTTCTGGCCTTTTTTAACACCCTTTGATAGTAACATACTTTTTAAAGAAGTACAAGTTTTGGCGTTTTTAGCCAAAACTATGCTTTAATAATTGCCACTACTCTACATGCACCTTGATATCCGTACGTTCATTCTTAACTTTCAAGAATAAAACAGCAAAAGCACCAACAAAAACAAGCAGGCTAGCAATCAAGAACACATAATCATAAGCATCCACTTGAGCTTTCAATTCTATCAATGTTGTGAAAGTGTGAATATCTCTAATGCTATTACTATGCAATACACTGTAGCTATTTATCGCGAGCACATTGTCATAAACACGATTGCCCAAGATGGCACTGAAAATCGCGATACCAAAAGCTCCAGCAATGTTACGTGCGAGAGCGAGCACAGACGATGCAACACCTATCTCGTGTGGATCTACCACAGACGCGATGACGTTTGTTCTTTGTGCCATACCAAAACCCATACCGAAAGCCATGATCGCAAGTGGGATCATGATGTCGAGAGCTGACGATTTTGGATCAAGAAAGGAAAAAAAGAAAATACCTATCGAAGCGACCAAAGTGCTCGCAAAAATCACATAACGTGAAGAGACTCTACCAGTCAACGCGCCACCGAGTGGAGCTGCCAACATCAGAGCTGCTGCCATCGGAATAAACAACAGGCCTGACTCGGTCGCATTGTAACCCAGAAATGTTTGCGCAAAAATTGGAATCAAAAATATGCCACCGATCATGCCCATAAATACAATGAAATTATTTAGGAGTGTATTCACAAAAGCTGGAATTTTAAAGAAACGCAAATCCACTATCGGGTCTTTGGCACGTTTTTCGATCATTATAAAAATAACTAAAAAGACTATAACAGTAAAATAGCAAATAAGGCTTTGTATAGAAAGAAAACCCCAGTCTATACCCTTATCAAGCACGAGCACGAGAGCTGAAAGCATCGCCCCTAAAGTAATAGAGCCCCACCAATCAAAGTTGGAATTTTTATTTACGAGAGATTCATTCCTAGATTCATTGATGAATCGCATAGCCATCACTATACCCAAAATACCAATCGGTAGATTTATTAAAAACACAGATCGCCAACCAAAATTATCTATAAGTGGCCCTCCTAAAAGTGGCCCAAAGACAGTAGCCGCCGCAAAAGAAGAAGACCAAATGCCAAGTGCTTGTGCTCGCTCTTTTCCTTCTTTGAAAGTCACCGCAAGGATAGCCATCGCAGTAGGATAGTCTGCCGAACCAGCAATTGCTTGAATCACACGAAACACAATCATTGAAGAAAGATTCCATGCAAAGCCAGCAAGCACAGAGCCAACAATGAAAATACTAAAACCCCAAATATAAACTTTTTTTCTTCCAAGAGTGTCGCCCAATTTACCCCAGATTGGCACGAACACGGCATTCGCTATGATGTATGCAGTCGCGATCCAGCCCGCAGCAGAAATGGATACAGAAAAATCATTTATGATTTTAGGCAAGGCTAAATTCACGATAGTCTGGTCAAGACGTCCCAAAAAAGTACCCACGATCACTGTGAGCAAGATCCACCAGCGCAAATTTGAGCTCTTTTCTTTTTCCATATTTTAAAAAACTACAAAGTCTGGTTGGTATAGACTGTCATCTTTGCAGACATACCACTTTTCAATTCTGGATAGGTGGAAACATTGAAAGAAACTTTAACATCAAACTTTTTGATCGGGCGTTTGTCTGAAATAGAAAACAAAATACCATTATCGTTTGAGACAGGACTGACTTGGTCGACAACTCCATAATAATTCTTACCAGGAAATGCATCGACTGTGAAAGTCACAGGTTGTCCGACTTTCAAACTACTGAGTCCTTTAGTTTCTTCGATTTGTCCCACAACTTTCATTTCATCTTGATTCACCACTGACACTACGACTTGCCCAGGCGCAAAATAAGAACCAAGCACAACAGGAGCAAAAGCGACCACGCCTGCATCTTTTGTATAAATAATCTGCGATCCGACCAAGGCGACTTGTGTGTTGGCTAAAACGCGATCCCCTTCTTTTACATAAAGTGCATTTAGAGTCCCAGGAACAGTGGGAGATAAGTTTACAATCGGAGCCTCTAGATCAGAATTTTCAATGAATACTGTATTTTTTTCATTCTGCCAAAATAAAAACACCGCGAGTAAACTAAAAATCAGCACAAAATAAATCAAACTCTGGATCCAAGGTTTTTTAAAAATATGTTCTTTTTTATTATTATTTTCCATATAATTTTAGTTGCTAATAAATTCTATTGCGCCCGCGTTTGGCATGGCTATCTGACCTTCGGTGATAGCTACTGACAAGATCGTGCCGTCAGCCGGAGCCGTAATAATTGTATTTTGAAAAGTAGCTTCGGCGATTTGCACAGCGCCGAGTGCGTTATCAACTTGTGCTTGTGCAGATGCTGCATCCTCTGGACGAGCAGTAGCTACGGTAAGCGCAAGAGATGCTTCAGCTTGAGCCAAAGTGGATTGTGCAGAAGTATTGGCTTGATCTCTAGTCTGGAGAGCAGACTGGTATGCATTTAAGTTCGCAACATAATTTACCCCATTTTTATTTGGAATATCTACGACCCATTTATCGTCAAGCTGATAATTTGCTTCTGGAAAATAAATAGACAAACCTTTTGTGCCTAGAGGCGTTGCCGTATCTTGTTTTAACCCTGTGCCTTTTTCTAATCCCGTAAATGATATTTGGTTTCCATTAAAAAAATCATTGAAGTTGTTAAAGAAAATATGATAACTACCCTCTACCGCGCCATCGTAATTGCCAGTAATAACCGGAACCACATCTCTCCTCGCCTCAGCATCCGAGACGGCGACAAGACCATCAGAAAAAAGTTTACGACGAGCATTCACTACGAGCGTATCTTGTTGCTTACTCACCTGTGTTAAATTTGTCTGTGCGTTCGCGACTACGACTTTAGCCACATCTATAGCAGGACCACTCGCACCATTTTGTACCTTTTGGTAGCTCGCATTTGCTGAAGCATAAGCTGCTCGGGCCTGTGTGAGCGCACCTACTGTGTTACCAGCATCGAGGCTAGCTAAAATCTGCCCCTTTACCACTTTATCTCCAGCTTTCACCGATACAGACTTAATGCGTCCAGAAGCTAGAAATCCTAAAGTTAGATTGTGTGGGGCACCAGCAGCCAAACTAAGATCTGCATTTGATTTGTCTCCCTGCAAAGGCACGTTCACTTTTTTATTTATTTGAATATAACCAAAAATGCCAAGAGCAAGAGCGATAGTAAGTGAAATGATGACTACTCTTTTCGGATGATGCGGAAGTGATTTTATATGTCTGTGTACCATATTTTTATTCTTTAATTAAAATTTTAATAATTCTTTCCAAACTTATCTGATCCACTTTACTCAATTTGGTAACCATTTTTTGTAAAATTAATTCTTTGCGTTTGGCTATCGAAGTAAAAAGTTTCTTGGCTAAATCAGTAAACACAATGTAGACTATCCTTCTATCCACCTCATCACTCACGCGTTTCACTAAACCAATCTTTTCCATCTCTTTTATTATTTCAGTTGCTGAAGGTGGAGTTATTTTTAAATACTCCGCAATGCTACTCATCTTCACTTTTCCTGTAGGACCGATGAAATGAAGCACCTCCACTTGTGAAAAAGTAAGATCGTGCTCTAGCCCTTCTTTTTTTATAGCCTGGACGATATTCCTTCGTAACACCAAAAGGATGTCACCCAAACTTGATTTTTCTATAGTTCTCATACGTTTTAAAACCTAATAGTTAGGTAAGCTAAGTATATTGCATAACTAGTCTTTTGTCAAAATGTGCGTCGAGAGGGATTCGAACCCCCGAAGCCCGAAGGCAACACGTTTACAGCGTGTCGTATTTGACCACTCTACCATCGACGCATTCATCTAAAGTACCATATAATTTGAGTCTTTGCACCTTTTATTACCCCCTCTCCTTTGTAAGGATAGGGCAAGGGTGAGGTGAACTACACAGTAGACCTAGATTGTACTCGCAGAGAGCTTCTAATTTTTGATTTTTGTCTTTCAATTATAAGTTCGTTGTTTTTGACTGTTACCACGACTGAGTCCCCTTTTTTGATTCCATTTGAAATAATGTATGAAGCCACAGGATTCAAAATTTTATTCTGAATCAAACGATTGAGTGGACGTGCACCATAGTGCGGATTGTAGCCTTCCTTTGCTAGGTATGATAATGCTTCAGCGGAGATCTGTAGCTCAATCCCCTTACTAGTCAATCTATCTTTTACAACTTGCATTCTCAAATTCACGATCTCCGCAATTGCAGATTCAGAAAGGATATCGAAAACAATGACTTCATCGAGACGATTTATGAATTCCGGTCGGAAATTGTCTTTCAAAGCCTCCATGACTTTTTCTTTCATATTGCTGTAATCATCTTTCTTGGAATTATTTGAAAAGCCAATTGATTCCATTTTTTCAACAAACTGTGAGCCTATGTTAGAAGTCAAAATAATAATTGTATTTTTGAAATTCACAACACGCCCCTTGCCGTCGGTGAGACGTCCTTCATCGATGACTTGCAGAAGCATATTGAACACTTCCGGATGTGCTTTTTCTATCTCATCGAAAAGAATCACAGCATAAGGCCTATGTCTGACAGACTCTGTAAGTTGCCCAGCTTCGTCGTAACCCACATATCCTGGAGGTGAACCAATTAATTTCGAAATCGAATGTCTTTCCATGTATTCAGACATGTCTACACGGATGATGGCTTTATCGTCATTAAACATGAATTGCCCAAGAGCTTTTGTGAGCTCTGTCTTACCTACGCCAGTCGGACCAAGGAAAATAAATGAACCAATAGGACGATTTGGGTCACCAATACCAGCGCGAGAACGACGAATCACATCAGCGACTCTCTTTATCGCCTCATCTTGTCCAACTACTCGCTTCTTTAATTCTGCTTCCATTTTTTCCAACTTCTCACGCTCCTCTTCAAGCATTTTTGTAAGCGGAATACCTGTCCAACGTGCGACAACTTCGGCGATGTCTTCAGCAGTGATTTCTTCTTTTAAGATGCGACGGGATTTTTGCAACTTTTTCAATCGTGTAAGTTTTGCATCCAAATCTTTTTTAAGTGCAGGAATTTTACCGTAACGGATTTCAGCTGCGCGAGAAAGGTCAGACTTCATCTCTGCATTTTCAGCTTCAATACGAAGAGTCTCCAATTCTTTTTTGATCGTGCGTATTTCAGAAACAATACTCTTCTCATTTGCCCATTTCAATTCTAATTCTTTGGTCTTTTCAGAAAGGTTACCTATCTCAGTATCAATCTCTTTCACTCTGTTTTTTATTTCAGCAAGTTTTTCACGTGCTTTTTCTTTTTCTTCTTTACTAACAGCCTCGCTCAAAATAGTCACTTCTTTTTTGAGAGCTTCTTTTTCTATTTCGAGACGCATGGTCTTCCTGTTCGCATCTTCTAAAATAGGTGGCTTGTTTTCAAGCATGATTTTTAGAGAAGAAGACGCTTCATCGATCAAGTCCACAGCTTTATCCGGCAAAAATCTATTTGTGATATAACGTGATGAAAGATTCACCGCAGATACGATCGCCTCATCAGTAATACGTACGCCATGAAAGAGTTCATACTTTTCTTTAAGTCCACGCAATATAGCAATAGCATCTTCAACTCCTGGTTCATCTATATAAACAGGCTGAAAACGACGAGCGAGAGCTGGGTCCTTTTCGATATGTTTTTGATATTCTCTTAGAGTCGTAGCGCCGATCGCTCGCAATTCGCCACGAGAAAGCGCAGGCTTCAACATATTCGAAGCATCCATGGTGCCTTCTGCTCCGCCAGCGCCGACTATAGTATGGATCTCATCGATAAATAACATTACTTTTCCATCTGAGCGTTCGACTTCTTTCATGATTCCCTTCAATCGTTCTTCGAACTCACCACGATACTTCGTCCCAGCGACAAGCATGCCAAGATCCAGAGACACAAGCTCCTTTTCTTTTAAAGATTCCGGTACGTTGTTTTTAGTAATCAGTTGAGCAAGTCCTTCGACGACAGCTGTCTTGCCAGTGCCCGCCTCACCTATCAAAATAGGATTATTTTTAGTGCGACGTGAGAGGATCTGCATTATGCGCATGATCTCCTTGTCACGACCAATGACCGGATCAAGCTTGTCCTCTTTAGCCAGCTTTGTTAAGTTGCGAGTATATTTCAAAAGAAACTTTAATTTCTTTGGTTCAGAAACATCTGTGATATTTTGACTGCGTAGCTCTTCGAGCACTTTCAGTACAGCTTCTTTGTGAATTCTAAAACGTGACAAAGTCTCTCTTGCCTCTGAAGCAACTTCCAAAATAGCAATGAAAAGATGCTCCGTAGAAACGAAATCATCTTTCATTGTCTCAGCAATCTTTGCGGATTGCTCTATGACTTGCGCCAAATCAGGATTCAAATAGATCTGATATGACGGAGAAAGTGTATTTTGGCTTTCTGGAAGTTCGATTAGCTCCAACACTGAATCAGTCAGAAGCATAGTATCAATATCCAATTTGTCCAAAATTGAATTAACCATACTTTCGTCTTGTAAAAGAAGCGCAGCAAGTAAGTGCAACGAAGAAACATGGTTGACTCCACGCTCTATGGCGAGCTCGTGGGCTTTCTTGATGGCATCTTTGGCTTTAGTTGTAAATTTATTTAATGGTGGCATATATTTTAATTATGTTTATATCGTAGCACCATTGGGCGACTTTAATGCAGCATCTATCGTCCCAATGAGAGCAAAGTTCTTATTTTCATCAGAAAGAGCTACTCCCAGCACTTCTCCATCTAGATTTAATATCATACCTCCGGCGTTCAATCTAGTAGCCGAGACATCTATGGTTTTATTTCCTTCAAAAATATAAGAAAATATTGTATTGCCAAAAACTAAAATCTTTTGCCCTGCTTTCATCTTCGCCAAATCACCAAATGTAGGCACTGTAAATACTGCTTTATCAGTGCCGTTAACTGCTGCACCTATTTTCAAGAAAGAAAATCCATCTTTACTTTTAAACAAGAACTCAGCTTTGAACTTTCCACTATCATTTTTTACAAAATAATTTCCAGTGTTGTCTGGCACAAAAGTGCCATCGACAACTATCACTCCATCAGAAGAAACCACAAAGCCTCTACCTGTCGGGGTCTTCACTGTGTTGCCCTCTATACCCAAGAATTCTTTTGTGACATTGAAAACTGATGCTTGGTTTTTTGCGATGGCGTCTACAACAAGATCCTCCTCTTTGACCACCACTGTCTGCGTGACTGTCTTGCCTTCCACTTGTTGGATCTTTTCAACTGTTTGCTTAATGATACGATTGACTGGAGCAGTAAAAGACACAGGCGCTTGTTGCATCAAAGTCACCGTCGTTATGCCTGTAGCGATAGACGTGACGAAAGAAAGCAGCACGGCTAACAAAAGAAGTTGTGGCTTATTTAAATCCTTGATATCCATACTCTAACTATAGCACTTTTTTTATTTAGAGAAAACCTCAGATAAAACTTAAGGTTTTATCTCTACTGGATTTGTCTCCTGTTTCATTTCAGTTACGGAAGCTCCACCATCAAGGGGTACCGGTTTTTCTTCCTCCTTTGGTTTTTCCGCCACCTTCTCTGCCCCCTTTTCTTTTTCCTCTTCCATTGCTTTTTTAATTTTTTCTTCTGCCTCTCTTGTGAGCTCTACATCAAAATCTTTTAAAAGATCTGGATTACTTTCAAGAATTTCTGACAACAACTTCACATCCTCTTTTAATGCTCGTGCAAAGGATTTAGCAACCTCTGGACTAAGAGAACCCATCGACTGACTTATGATATTTTGACCGCCAACCATCTTTCCGGTACTCAAAACACTTTCAAATTCTCCGGCAGCCAAAGCTTTAAGTTCTACAAACAATGCATCTAACTTTTCTTGTAGAATCTTTTCTTTTTCCTGTCTGATAAGTTCAGCTCTTTGTTCTGCCAATACTTTCTGCTCAGCCTCTAATTTTGCTAATTTATCTTCTGAAGCAAATACACTTGGAGGATTCTCTTCAGTTGGAGGAAGTCCAAGTTTTGCCCTAACTGCATTTAATCCATCTTTGGTTCCTTGAACTAACTCAGCCAACTTACCAATTTCTGAATTATTTTGGGCAGATTTAGTTTCAATATCTCCTAATTTTTGTCCTGGTGTCTGTGGCGTCACATCAATTCTTGCTTGCACCTCAGGAGAAATAGGCCTCTCTGGGGTCGGAATTATTTCGGGATTATTTACATTTGGAGCTCCATCAAATTTTGGCATATTATTACTTAAGAGACGGTGAATTTTGTCTTGCTGCATCAGCAGTTTTCTTTTGTTGCTCAGCCGCCACTCTTGCCTGCTCTGCCTTTGCTTTTTCTGCTGCAGCTTTTTCCTGACCACGCCTTAGTTCTTGTTGATCTCTATTGAGTTTATCTTTACGATCCCTCAACGTGCCTTCGTCTTTACGAAGCTCAGACTCAGCCAGAGGAATGTCCCTCTTTAACTTTTCTAACTTTCCCTTGTCTGCATCAGTTTTCTTTTTCCACCAATCTTCATTATTTTTATCTTGACGTATTGTACTTTCGTTTACTTCCATAAATTTATATAAATTAATTAAGCGAATTCTCTTTTGAATTAGAACAAGCTTCCTGTATTCTGTAAGAATGAAAA
>JBAXFB010000020.1:0-10841 GCA_037140115.1 bacterium
GCTCCGAAGAGTAGAGAGGTGGTTTGAAAAGCCACGATTTAGGGACCTTATGCCGTAATCGCGAGGGCGGCGGAGCGACATGCTCCGCCGCCCTTTTCACATTTTATTTTAGTTTTTAAAAGTGTTATTATATATTTATGACATGGGCTATGAAGCGACAAATTCTCTATATTTTGATTCTCGTTTTATTTGTTAGCCTATTTGGTTATTGGATATATTACCCAAGTTTAAATAAGGCTCCGAGTTGTTTTGATAACGTCCAAAATGGTAGTGAACTGGGGATAGATTGCGGTGGCTCATGTGCCATGGCATGTTTGTCACAAGTTGACCCGGTGAAAATACTTTGGTCACGTTCTTTCAGGGTGGTGGAGGGACGCTACAACGCTTTAGCTTATCTAGAAAATCGTAACAAAAATACTGTCGTTAAAAAAATACATTACCGATTTCGTTTTGCTGATGCAAATAATATTTATATCGGCAAAAGAGAGGGAAGTACTTACATTCCTGCCTCTGGCAAATTTGCGGTCTTTGAACCAGCTATCGACGTCGGGCATTCTATGCCTGTTTATACAACTTTTGAATTCACTGAAGTTCCAGCGTGGGTGACAGTGTCGGAAGATAAAGTGAGACAGTTGCAAGTGTTGGTTTCTAATATAAATCTGACTGGCGAAGATACAGCTCCAGCTTTGTCGGCGACAATAAAGAACAATTCATTTTTTAATATTAAAGAAATGAACGTAGTCGCGATTTTGTATGATGCTAGTCATAATGCAATTTCTGCAAGCAAAACTTTCCTAGATGCGCTCGCACCAGCGGAGAGCAAAGATGTTTCTTTTACTTGGCCGGAAGTTTTCACCGCAAAGGTGGCTACAAAAGAAATACTTCCGATGTACGATTTTGATTCTGCACAAATAAAATAAACATGGTAGATAAGGCTCTCAAAAGAATAGATTGGCTTTTAGTTTTATTTATCATTCCGATAATTTCAGCAGGTTTGGTCACTATGAAAAGTTTTGCTCCAGACGAAAGCGTGGGGGACTTTTTCAGTAAACAGCTCATCTGGGTGGTGCTTGGGTTTGGTGTTTTCTTCGCATTTTCTTTTATTGATTTTCGTTTCTTGAAAAATACAAATGTCTTAATGGCGATTTATCTTGCAAATTCGGCCATACTTTTATTGTTATTCGTTTTGGGTCATGTGTCTTATGGTGCTAAAAGCTGGTTTAATTTTGGGTATTTTTCTTTCCAGCCGGTAGATGTCATGAAGCTAGTGCTGGTGCTTATTTTATCAAAATATTTTTCTCGTCGGCATGTGGAGATCCGTGACATCAAGCACATTTTCATTTCTGGTGTTTATGCTTTTGTGCCTTTCGTGTTGGTTTTCTTACAGCCAGACTTTGGCTCTGCGATGATTATATTTTTAATATGGTTCGGCATGGTTTTGGTCTCAGGAATTTCTAAAACGCACTTGATGGTCGTGTTTTCGCTTGGTTTGCTGGTGTTTGGTATGTTGTGGTTTTTGGTCTTTGCTCCTTATCAAAAAGCACGTATTTTAAATTTTATTCATCCACTTACCGATGTGCATGGCACGGGCTACAATGCTTTTCAGTCCACGATTGCTGTTGGTTCGGGGATGGTCACAGGTAAAGGTTTAGGTTTTGGTACGCAATCAAGGTTGAAGTTCCTTCCTCAACCTCAGGCTGATTTTATTTTTGCAGCTTATGCAGAAGAGTGGGGGCTTGTTGGGTCTTTACTTATTTTAATTCTTTATGGATTGGTGATGTGGCGTATTTTGTATTCTAGTACTCTGGGGGCATTTAATTTTGAAACACTTTTTGGGATGGGTATTGCTATTTTCTTTATGAGTCATATACTCATCAATATAGGTATGAACTTGGGTTTGATGCCGGTGACTGGTATCCCGCTACCTTTCATGAGTTATGGTGGATCGCATTTGATTATAGAATTTGCGGGTTTGGGGATTTTGATGAGCATGAAAAGGTATGGAAGGAGTGTGCACAGAGACGACACGAAGTATGAATTTTTAGGAGCATAAAAAGATGGAAATAATTGATGGAAAAAAATTAAGAGATCAGATTTTACTCAAGGTCAAAGAAGGCGTCAAAGCACTTACTTTTCAGCCAGTTTTTTGCGATGTGTTGGTAGGGGAAGATCCAGCTTCAATGCAATATGTCGAGATGAAAGCTCGCACAGCAGAGATGGTCGGCATTCATTTTCATCAAGCGCATTTTCCAGCTTCCATTTCTACTTCTGACTTAATTAAAGAAATTCAAATTTTAAATAAGATGCCCAATATGTGCGGGATAATTGTCCAGCTTCCGTTGCCAGTCTCCATCGACAAGAAAGCCATCTTAGATAGTATTGATTCTCATCTTGATGTTGACTGTCTTGGTGTTGCTGCGAGTGAAAAATTCTATAACAACTATGATAATAAAACAGATCTTGGCTATCCGACGGCACTTGCTTGCATGGCACTGCTTGATTTTATCAATTATGATTTTACACATAAAGTAGTGGTGGTGTTGGGTCAGGGTGATTTGGTAGGTAAACCAGTTTCTACACTTTTGCACGGCCGCAATATTATGTACATTCCCGTAAATAGCAAAACTGAAAATAAAGAATATCTTTTGCAAACCGCTGATGTTGTGATTTCAGGCATAGGTAAGGCTAAGTTTATTACTGGTAATAAAATAAAGTTGGGAGCTGTACTTATCGATGCTGGAACTTCGGAAGATGCTGGCAGTCCACTAGGGGACAAGAAAAATATTGTTGGCGATGTGGATTTGGAGTCAGTAAGAAATATCGCGAGCTATGTTTCACCAGTGCCGGGTGGTGTCGGCCCGGTGACTGTGGCGATGTTACTCAATAATGTTTTAAAGGTTGCACAAAGCCGTGCTTCACAAAAACTAAAATAATATGATTTCAACAAAGAAATTAATAGTTTTATTGTTTGTTGTAGTGATAATATTTATTGGAATAAATATTTTTTTTATTTCTACACAAGAAGCCATTGTGTCTAATGTAAATGCAATTTCTCAGAACGAAATAAGCCAATTGCCAGGTTGCAAGATTGCATCTTCTCCAAAGATATATTCGAAACTAGTTGTCTTTTCAGAAAAATTTGAAAATGCAATAGATCACTATCGTGAAAGTTGGCAGAATGTGTGTAATGGTAAATCTACTCGTTCGCTTTTTCTGTTGTGGGTAGAAGCTAAAACACTGACTGATTTATCCAATGAAATATACGGTTTAAATGATTATAGTGAGGACAATAGTTATTTTATTGAGAAGTTTCCTTTATTTGTTCCTGGTATCCAGGGAAGTTTTGCTGAGGGTTATTTGGGTGCGTTGAAACCAAGTATAAGTTTGTTTGCTGAAAATGCGGTACTTGGCACGGAAGAAGACAGAGATTTTTTCACAACTCTTTCCTCTCTAGGCTTCGATAAAAATTTTTCGCCTTGGATAGAGCAGACTTGGGATTATGGAGGTTGTACAACTTATGGAGAGTATGATTGGATTAAGAATCTGACAATTCTTGATAGTATTTCTAAAAAAATTAAGAGTCCTGTGTATTTAACAGCAATCAATTCTGCTAAAGAAAAATTGCTCGCTAATTTTACATATGGTTACGGTGATTACAGCGCTTATGAAGTGCAACCCAAAGTGTGTACGTGTGGTAAAACAGAAAAGGTTTTGAGTGATTTTCAAAATATTCAACAGTATCTCGCAAGCGATCCGTCTCACAAAGACTTAGTTTCTATGGTTAGCAATGCTGTAGTTGAAATTAGTAATGGCAGTCTTAAGGTTATTTCAGAAACAGAACAACACTGTTCTGGGGGATAGATTAATAATATAATATGAACGAATCAATCTTTTTCTTTTTCTATAACCTAGCGCATATATCAAATATTTTTGATAATATTGTGATATTTTTTGCCGTGTCTCTTATATATGTTGTAATTATTTCAGCTTTGTTATTTTCTTATTTTTATCGTAAGTCTTGGCGCGAATTTTTTTTGGTGTTATTCTCTGGCGGTGTAACTTGGTTTCTAGCCAAATTTGTAGCAAAAATTTTATTTCATACGCTCCGACCTTTTGTAATTTTTCCACAAGTACATTCACTGTTTGCTGAGACTGGATACGCTTTTCCGTCTGGACACACAGCCGTTGCAGCCGCAGTTGCCTTTGCAGTATTTTTTATTAATAAAAAATATGGATATGTGTTTATGCTTCTTGCTCTTTTGATTGGTTTAGCCCGCGTCACCGCTGGTGTGCATTTTCCGATAGATATCTTGGGTGGATTCGCCTTAGGCGCTTCGGTTGCTTGGTTAATTAAATTTAAAATTGCGTATTTAATGCAAAAGATTAAGAAAGTATTATAATGAAAATATGAATTACTTCAGAGTTTGGTGGGGCAAATGGCGTAGCGCTGTTAGTTTGATTGTTTTAGCATTAGTAATCATCTCTTTTAGTTTTAGCATGGGTTGGCTTTTTTTTGAGCGGGGGAAGTCCTTTTTAGGAGAGGAGCAACGTTTACGTTTACACAGTATGGCCACCATTGCGGCAGCTGGCTTTGATATTAATAATATCTCTCAGATACATGTAGCAACAGATTATACAAAACCTGCTTATGCTACACTGGTACACCAGTTGATATCTATGCGTGCAGCAAATAAAGATGTCAAATTTGCATATATCTTTCGACCAACTTCTGATCCAAAAACATTTGAATTCGTTGCTGATGCTGATTCCCTTGACCCTTATGCCGTGTTTGACTTGAATAAAGATGGAGTTATTGACGATTCAGATACACTACGCCTCCAGGTACACCATATGACATTTCTGACAAACCCGAACTAGCTGAGGCGTTATTAGCACCATCTACCACTCGTGAACCATATTCAGATCAATGGGGGACTTATATGTCTGGCTTTGCGCCGATCGTGGATGCTGCTGGGAAGACAGTTGCAGTGGTTGGAATAGATATTGATATCGCTAGGTACGTGAATCTTTCTCAACGAATTTTCTCTCCACCATTATTTGCACTTTTATTGGTAGTAGCAAGTATTTTAGCCACATATATTATTTTATTTTTCTGGAAACGTAGAGCAGACGCTTTGCATAGCCTCAACCATCAGCGGTCTAGGATGCTACTTGTCACATTTCATCAGTTGGGGACCCCACTTACGTTGGTACGTTGGGCTACAGAAAGTTTGAAAGAGATTCAATCACAAATAACTGATTCAAAATTAATGTCAGTTTTTACTCGTGATTTGGGCATATTAACGGAAGCAGGAAATAGGTTCGATGGTATTTTGCAAGTCTTGCGTAAGGCTGATAATGTCCAAGCGGGGAAGTCGGAATATAATGCTATTTCAGCTGACCTCTCTATTACAATAAAAAACTGTATTGATAAACTTAAATTTATAATAGATAAAAAACAGCAAAGTGTGAAAGTTAATATTCAGAATCCATTTTTGTGCCGTTTCGATCCTGATCAAATCGAAGTCATCATCACTGAATTAATTACTAACGCCAGTCGGTATTCGCCAGCAAAAAGTGTTGTCACTATTAATGCTACCAATACATTTGATAATGTCGAGATTTCTGTGCAAGACGAGGGTCCTGGCATAGATAGTACCGAGGCAGAGCACATGTTTGAAGAATTTAGTCGTGGCAAGAAGGCGATCGAATATCATCCCGATGGCTACGGTCTTGGTTTGTATATCAACAAAGGCATTATAAATAATGCCGGGGGACGCATTTGGGTGGACAGCAAGCCTGGCCAAGGCGCAACTTTTCACTTTACTTTGCCGCAATAGATTTACCTTTGAAGTTTAGTTTGATATATCATAAATTATGAGTCAAGAATCTTTACTTGAAAATGGGCAATCTATAGAGCTTAAGAATCGAAGCATGAACGAGAAACAAACCTTGGATTTTTTACAAAGTAAAGGCGTTCAACCTATGGAAGATCAATGTCTGAGACCAGGTCAACCATTTCTTTTTTTGTTGGGTGAAACAATTCGTACTAAATCTTTGAAGAACTTCACACCCGACAGGAAACCCAGCATAGCCTTAGTTTTAAATCCTTTAATATTTAATTCTGATTCAACTGGAGTTACTTCATTCGAGAACAGAGGTGAAATTATATATTATGCTATTAATTCTAAGACTAGAGAGGTTGTTGAGGTTAAAAGGAGTAACGAGGCGAAAGGATACAATGTTATCGATGGTGATATTTTTCAACCTAATAACGACATTTTTCCTCCAGATTCTAAGATAATTTGATTTGCTTATTTTGCTATAAACGTATAAGATACCTATCTATATGAAGATAAATCGATATTGGATGACTTTGATCGCTGGGGTCTTGTGTGTGGGTTTAGCGATTTTTACTTATTTATTTAATAACGTGCCTTGGCTCTGGGTTACCTCTGGTTTGCTCGGTGTTTGTGTGCTTATGAAGATCGTTTTAAAAAATCATTCCAAGCATGCGATTATCTCTGTTTTGATTATTTCTGGTGCTGTAGGCATTACTTTTTTTGATTATAAAACTGAGCCTAAGTTGAATAAGAATTTCACAACTCAAAGTGCTTTCTTAAAGAATCATCCTTTTCGTCTTGGTCTAGATCTTTCTGGAGGTATACACTTGGTCTACAATGCAGATGTAAGTAAACTTACTCCTAGCCAGGTAGGGGATTCTATGGACGCACTTCGTGATATTATCGAACGTCGCGTGAACCTTTTTGGAGTTTCTGAACCAGTTGTGCAAGTTCAAAATGGTAGTTTTATTTCTGGCGCTGGCGAACAACTCATTATTGATCTACCAGGTGAGACTGATGTTGAAGGAGCAGTAAAAAAGATTGGTGATCTTCCAATACTTGAATTCAAAACGGAGGCTCCAAAAGACGCTTTGCAAAATGTCACTGTCGGTAAAGATGGTAAGGTGAATTTGGACATAAATTCGCTTTATGTCTCCACACAACTCACAGGTAGATATTTAAAAAAGGCTACGTTGGATTTCGATCAAAATACACATGAACCAAAAGTCAGTATACAATTCGATGACACAGGTACAAAACTTTTTGCTGAGATAACAAAGGCAAACATTGGCAAAAGAGTCGCGATATTTCTAGATGGCGCTGTGGTTTCTTCTCCTGTGGTACGTGAAGAAATCCCAGACGGTACAGCTGTTATTTCTGGTAACTTTACTCTAAATGATGCAAGGCTTTTGGTTGGTAGATTAAATTCTGGTGCTTTGCCAGTTCCGATCTCTCTACTTTCTACTCAGACGATTGGAGCAACTCTCGGCGATAAAGCTCTAGCTGCAGGTGTAAAAGCTGCAATAGTTGGATTCTTACTGGTCGCCCTTTTCTTGATTCTCTGGTATCGCTTACCTGGTCTAGTAGCTACTGTCTCACTTTGTATTTTCATTGTGATAATTTTAGCGCTCTTCAAGCTTATGCCTGTCACTTTGACGGCTGCAGGCATCGCAGGTTTCATAATCTCGATCGGTATTGCTGTTGATGCGAATGTGCTCATCTTCGAGCGTGTCAAAGAAGAGTTGCACGCTGGTAAAAGTGTTAAGGATGCTGTTTCTACTGGTTTCTCACGCGCGTGGCATGCGATTCGCGACTCAAACATTTCCAACTTCCTAACTGCGGTGATTTTATTTTGGTTTGGGACTTCACTCATTAAAGGCTTTGCTTTGACTTTGGGTATGGGAGTTATCATCTCTCTATTTAGTGCCATTACAATCACTCGTGTTTTCCTTTCCGCTTTGAGTTTCATTGGAGAGGGGAAGGTCGCAAGATTTTTGTTCTCTAGTGGTATATCAAAATAATTTTAACAACCTTAACCAATTCATATGTTTGTTATTAAATACAAAAAAATATTCATAAGCATCTCAGCCCTCTTGGTCGTCCTTTCGATCTCTGCGCTCTTTGTGTTTGGTCTTAATGTTGGTATTGATTTCAAAGGAGGCACACTTGCGGAAGTCGTGTATACAGGAGATCGTCCTACTCAAGACGCTTTGAAAGCTCCTCTTGAAGCTTTAAACTTTGGTTCTGTTTTGTTGCAACCTACAGGTGATAAAGGTTATATCATTAAATCTCGAAGTTTGGATGCTACTGAACACGTAGCTTTGTCAAAAGTCCTTTCTCAGAATGGTAATAGTAAAGTCGAAGAAAAAAGTTTCGATTCCATCGGTCCTTCTGTTGGTCGTGAGCTCACTCGAAAGGCCATCGTCGCGATTATTCTAGTATCTTTTGCAATTATATGTTTTATCGCATATGCTTTTAGAAAAGTTTCTAAACCTGTTTCTTCTTGGCGCTACGGAATCATAGCAATTCTTACACTTTTACACGATGTAGCTATACCAGTAGGCATCTTCACTGTTTTATCACATTACTATGGTGTCGAAGTAGATACTTTGTTCGTTGTGGCTGTGCTTACCATTCTTGGACTTTCAGTTTCAGACACCATCGTTATTTTTGACCGTATTCGTGAGAACTTGAAAAATCAACACGGAGCAAAGAATATTGACTTCGGTGAAATCGTTGGTAGAAGTTTAGACCAGTCGTATGTCCGTTCCATCAGTACTTCTCTTACTGTTATTTTAGTACTGTTATCTCTCGTGTTTTATGGCCCAGTGTCTACAAAATACTTTGCGTTGATGCTTACCGCTGGAATGTTCTTTGGAACATATTCTTCTATTTTCCTAGCCTCACCAATGTTGGTGTGGGTGCAAGAATTACAAGATAAGAGATTAAAAATTTCTAAGAAATAATATTTATGGAAAACAATCAATCCGAACTAGTGTCCCAGCCAGCCCCAGAAGTAGTCATGGGAGCTCCTGTGCTGAAAAATAAAAAATTAGTTATCTCTATCATTATTTTATTTTTCGTGGCCGCCTTGGGTTTTGCCTTTGCTTTTTATTCTGGCACTTTTGTGACATTGCCAACCTTACTCAAAACATCCATGGAAAAAGCAAAGACTACCACCAGTGCCACATATGATGTGACTTTCAATGCTGATTTTTCTGAAATAAAGGATGTCACAAATCAGTTGAGTGGCCTGTCATTTGTTGGTGGCAATACATCACAAATGGCTTTTAGTTTTCGCGGATCATATGATCTTGCTGATCGTAATAATGTAAAACATTCTTCAACTTTGTCTCTTGGTCTTGGATCTCTTTCTTTAGAATCTGAATTCAAATTGATTAATAAGATTTTCTACGTAAAACTTACCAAGTATCCTTTAATGGCAAAAATGTTTCTTCCGACTTTATCTACTTATGAAAATAAGTGGTTTTCTTTGCCATATGAAGCTACTAAAGCAGTATCGGGCGAACTTACCGCTGACCAGAAAGATAAGATAACTAAATTATCTGAAAACGCGCACCTTATCAAGGCTCTAGCTAAGCTTAGCCCCGAGACTGTTTCAGGAGAGCCGTCATATCATTTCTCTTTCGATCTTGACCGTGGAGGGATTGTGGCATATATAAATTCTCTAAAAGATTACGCAGCGACTCTGAGTAAGAATAATCCAGATCTATCTGAGGTAAATACTAAGACCATCACTGAGTCAATGGATAAAATTAAAGATTTTAAAGGCGAAATTTGGATTGGTCGCAACGACCAACTCGTGCATAAGATAACCGTTAGTTTTGCTGTTCAACCAGATGCCACAAAAGATGAAAAGGTTAAAGTGAATATGGTTGCTATTTTTAGTGATTACAACAAACCACTTGAAATAACGGCGCCAGCCGGGAGTACTCCATTTTCTGATATTATGCCAGCTCTGATGTCTCCAGTAAAAGTAAAAGAAATGAAATAGAAACTATGGATAAATTTTACGGTTCAAAATTGAATACCATACTTTTATTTGTACTTATCGTGCTTATGGTTATTGCGATCAGCATAATGCTTAAAGATAAAAACAAGTATCTTGCTCCGCTCACTCAAACTGCGCCAGAGACGCCAGAAGTTTTGGGTAACAAAGATGATCTTGTTTCTTTTTCTATTTTGCCGGGTTCTAAAGTGCACGGCGTCGTGTCTTATCATGGAGTAATCAAAGGTGCTTATTTCTTTGAGGCAAACATCGGTATCAATATATTAGATTCAAACAAAAAGTTACTCAAAGCAAGCAATGCTATGGCGAAAGGAGATTGGATGACTTCCGGGCCAGTATCCTTTGAAGGCAATATAGATTTCTCAGCTTTACCAAAAGGTCCTGCATATTTCGAAATTCATAATGATAACGCTTCAGGTTTACCTGAGCATGACAAGTCGGTGCTTATCCCTATTGTTATAGAATAATCCTAATTTTGATTGAATAAGGTTGTTAATGTATACTGTGATATATGGATATCAAAGACGTAGAAAACCTTGCGGCACTGGCTCGTATCGAGCTTACAGAGCAAGAAAAGAGTGAACTCCTTGTAGACATGGACAGTATTTTGGGCTATGTAAAGCAAATCGAAGAGATGAAGGTGGAAGACGTCGAGCCAGAATATAGAGCTTACAATGTTTGGAGAGAAGACGCCCCGAACGATGCAGAATTCTCAAAAGATATTATTGTTAAACAATTTCCAGACGCCAAGGATGGATTTTTGAAAGTTAAAAAGATTTTGTAATATCATGATTGATCTAAACACTTTGACAATAAAAATTGCGAGGGAGAAGCTTGATGCAAAAGAATTTTCTGCTGTTGAGTTGGCGCAAGCATATCTGGATGAAATAAAAAATAAAAATACAGAGCTGAATGCGTATTTAGAAGTATATGATGATGTATTAGAGCAGGCTAAGCGTGCCGATGAA
>JBAXFB010000021.1:0-10827 GCA_037140115.1 bacterium
TTCGGAGAGAAAAGAGAAACTGAGTCTGTTCTAATTGAGACCGTCGGGCGGGTTTCAAGATTCCCAGTAACTTTACCACAAAAGTAGCAAAAATACCTCGTTTTGCTATACTAAAAAAAGTATGAAAATTGAGCAGAATTACAATCTATCCAAGCTAAATACTTTTGGCATAGCTGCAAATGCTAAGTTTTTTGTAGAAGTTGCGACTGAAGATGACACCAAAGAGCTTTTTGCGACCGAAGAATTCAAAAATAACGAGAGATTGTTTTTGGGTGGTGGAAGTAATGTACTTTTTACAAAAGATTTCGGTGGTTTGGTGATTTTAAATAAATTAAAAGGTATAGAAATTCTCAGAGAAGATTCTGAAAGTGTTTTGATAAAATGCATGGGCGGCGTTGTGTGGCACGATTTGGTTCTTTTTACTGTAGAGCGTAATCTGTGGGGTATAGAAAACTTGTCACTAATTCCTGGCACAGTCGGCGCGGCGCCAATACAAAATATTGGTGCTTATGGAGTAGAATTAAAAAATACATTAGTAAATGTGGAAGCTTTTGACCTTGAAAATGGCACAAAAAGAATTTTTAGTAAAGATGAGTGCAATTTTGGCTATCGAGATAGTATTTTTAAAAATGAAGCTAAGGGTAAATATTTTATAACTGCAATTACGCTCAAACTCAGCAAAGTAGAAAATAAAAATATAAACTACAAAATTTTGCAGGAACATCTAGGGAAAAATAAGATAGAAATAAAGAATTCTAAAGATGTGAGTGATGCTGTGTCTGCTATTCGTAGAAGCAAACTTCCAGATCCAAAAATAATAGGTAACGCCGGAAGTTTTTTCAAAAATGTTTTTGTAAACAAGGAAACATTGTTAAGTTTACAAGTAAAGCATAAAGACGTTCCGTATTTTGAAGAGGGTGGTGTGATCAAGATTCCGGCGGGTTGGCTTATTGAACAATGTGGCCCCGCTTCACCCCGCTCAGCGGGGCAAGCGAGGACAAGTTGGAAGGGGCATAGAATTGGTAATGTTGGCGTGCATGATAAACAGGCTCTTGTGTTGGTGAATCATGGCGGGGCAACAGGAGACGAAGTTGTGGCACTAGCTCATCAAATTATTCAAGATGTGAAGGAAAAATTCGGTCTCAAATTAGAGCCTGAAGTCAATTTGATTTGATGAGTTTTTAAGTATATAATTCTTGCACTATGCAAAATCAAAAAAATATGGGTCTTGTGATATCAGCGGTGGTTTGTGTGGCTTTTGTAGGAGTACTTATCTTTATTAGTTTAAATAAAAAAGAAAATAATATGAATTCAAATGATAATATGCCTTCTGCTAACAATGTAAATCCTGCTTCTGGTGTGGCTAAAACAGGGGATACAGTTTCTATGAACTACACAGGTAGACTTCAAAATGGCACTGTTTTTGATTCCAATGTTGATCCAAAGTTCAACCATGTTGAGCCTTTTATCTTCACTCTAGGCGCAGGTAGAGTGATCGCGGGTTGGGATAAAGGCATAGTGGGTATGAAAGTTGGAGAAAAGAAGACACTCACAATATCACCCGATGATGGCTATGGACCTAGAGACGTCAAAGATCGTGCTGGAAAGGTTATCATTCCAGCAAATTCCACTTTGGTTTTCGATGTTGAGCTTGTCTCGATTAAAAATTAGCTAACCAATAAATAATTTATGCAAATTACAGAAGACAACAAGAAGAGATTATTTAATATGCTTTTTGTTTTTGTGGTTGTTTTATCGGCTTATTATGCTGTGAAGATTTTCTCAGAAATAAAAAAGGATAGCATGCTAGGTGAAAGCACGACTCCTGTCACCATCTCTTTCTCTGGTCATGGAGAAGTAAAAGCGGTCCCAGATATTGCGAATATTTATTTTACAATTAGTAAAGATGCTGTTACAGCTTCCGACGCACAAGCTGCTACAGCAGCTGTAGAGAAAAAAGCTTTGGACTTTTTGAAATCCAAAGGTGTTGACTATAAAGATATCCAAACAGCTGATGTTTCTGTGTACCCAAAGACTGAATATCGGCAAGCACTCTGTCCACAACCGATGCCAATGATGGAGGGAGTTGTTTCTTCGGGAGGGGTATCAGCTCAATCTTATTGCTCCGGTGGCAAACAAGTAACTGTAGGCTACACATCTAGTGAAAGTATCACAGTCAAAGTTCACAAGATCGACGATGTCGGAGCTATTATGCAAGGATTGGGCACCACAGGTGTTTCAAATTTGAATGGTCCAAGTTTTGCAATCGACAAGGAAGATGCTTTGAAAGCTGAAGCTCGCAAGAAAGCGATTGACGATGCCAAAACAAAAGCAGAAGCACTTGCGCAAGACCTAGGCGTCAGTTTGGGTAAGATCTCAAGCTTTAGTGAGTCAGGCAACTATCCTATAATGTTTGCTAAGGATGCAATGATGACTTCCGGCGCAGCAGTACCCGCACCTGCACAACTTCCAAAAGGCGAGAATGCAATCAGCTCCGATGTGACCATCACTTATGAGATAAGGTAGCCCTATTTGACTATTTCACATAAAAAGAGTAGTCTTAAAGAAGCCCTCCGAGGGGCTTTTTTAAAGACATGTCTAAACTTATTGAATATTTTAAAGAAACAAAGATCGAATTAAAGCATGTTATCTGGCCAACAAGAAGCCTGACTATTTTTTATACTCTGATCGTTATTAGTCTGTCTTTTTTGGTTGCTTACTACTTAGGACTTTTTGATTTCATTTTTGCTAAAGGTATCGAATCCATACTTACTGGTAAGAATTTCTTCACTTTATTATTCGCTGGTTTTTCTGGGCATTAATCTTTAAGAAGATCATACTTTTATGTCAAAACAAGAAGAACAAGGAGTTAGAAGTTGGTATGCTATTCACACATATGCTGGATATGAAAACGTTGTTTTGCGTAATTTGCGTCAACGCATAGATTCTCTTGGTATGAATGAAAAGATTTTCAACGTCATCGTGCCAATCGAAAAGAAGATTAAGATCAAAGGAGGTAAGAGGGTAGAAGTCGAAGAGAAGATATATCCAGGGTATGTTTTGGTGGATATGATCGTGACTGATGATTCTTGGTATGTCGTCCGCAACACTCCTCGCGTGACTGGCTTCGTCGGCGCTGGCGTTAACCCTGTGCCTCTAAAGAAAGAAGAAGTTGATTTTCTATTCAAGAAAATGGATTCTAGTACAGCTAAACACAATATTGATATGACTATAGGTGAAAGTATACTTATCACAGATGGCCCTTTCAAAGACTTAGAAGGCAAGGTGAATTCAGTCGATGAGGAACGTGGCAAGGTAAAAGTGCTGGTTTCCATGTTCGGTCGCGAAACACCAGTCGAGCTTGATTTCTTGCAAGTTAAGAAAATGTAAGATTGCAATTAGTAACGCATTATAGTAATGTAACAATCATATGGCAAAGAAAATAACCAAAAAAATAAAACTACAAATTCAAGCTGCAAAAGCTACTCCAGCTCCACCACTTGGACCCGCTCTTGGACAGGCTGGTATCAACATCGGTGACTTCGTCACCAAGTTTAACGCTGCTACAAAGAACATGGCAGGCGACAAGGTGGGCGTATCTATTACTGTCTACGAAGACCGCAGCTATGATTTCGTTGTTAAAACTCCTCCTGCAACAGGACTTATCCTTAAGGCGGCTGGTGTTGAGCAAGGTTCAGGTAAGAATGCTTCTACAAAAGTAGGCAAGATTACTCGCGCACAAGCTCTAGAAATCGCAAACAAGAAACGCGCAGACCTAAATGCAAAGGATGATGAAGGAGCTATCAACATCATCGCTGGAAGTGCAAGGTCTATGGGCATAGACGTTGTTTAATCTATTTTTATAAAATCCATGCAAACACTTACAGAAAAGGATTACAAGAAAATTCTGATTTGTTTAACTATTTACATTACTTCTCTGTTTGCTGCAAATGCTCTTGGGGTTAAGACAATGCCTTTTCTTTTCGGTACCCATCTTTCAGTTTCAATTTTTTCTTTTCCAATCATCTTTATCATGACGGACGTTATCGGGGAAGTGTATGGGAAAAAGATGGCAAACAATTTTGTCGTAGCTGGCATTCTGAGCATTATTCTTTTTATGTTTTATTCTTTCATTTCAAGTGTCACACCATGGGCACACAATAGCTTGTGGGCCAAAGAATCCTACGAGACTATCTTTGGAATTACTGCGCGCTTTTCAATTGCGTCAATCGCTGCCTTTATTATTGCAGAATACCAAGATGTGGTTTCTTTTTTCTTTTTGAAGAATAGATTTGGAAATAAATATTTCTGGCTTCGTTCAAACCTCTCAAATGTATGGTCACAATTTTTTGATAGTGCAATTTTTATACTTATCGCTTTTGTAGGTACTGGCAGATATTCATGGAACGATATGTGGCTAATGATAATTGCTTGGTGGATTTATAAGGTTTTTATGGGGTTTCTCTTCACCCCTCTTTCATACTTTGGAATTCATCTCTTGAGGAACTATGGTAATGGGAAAGAACAAATTGCAAAAAATTAATTATGTTGCTTATGTTGCAACTAGTATAGATGGGCGTATAGCAATGAGCGGCCAATCTGGTATTGATTGGACGAGCAAAGAAGATTGGGATTTTTTTCAAAATTCACTCCAAAAAATGGATGCTGTTATTGTTGGGCGCAACACCTACAAAGTGGCCGAGAAAAGCCTTAAAAAAAGAAATACGTTAGTTTTAACATCTAAAGTAGATAAATTTCAGTCGCAAGGGAATGTTATTTTTTTTAATCCTGAAAAATCTAATTTAAAAAATTACTTAAATAGTAAAAATTATAAAAATGTAGCGGTCGTTGGCGGTGCGAGTGTTTATAATTTTTGTCTTGAAAATAATATGCTGGATGAACTTTTTGTTACTATTGAACCCTACGTCTTTACCGCAGGTGTTTCAATGTTTTCTGGTGATAAGTTTAAAAAACACCAATTTACTCTCAAGTCAATGAAAAAACTAAATAAAACAGGTACAATTTTATTAAATTACGTTGTGAAAAAATAGTATGGAAATCAAGACGATTAAAACTAGGGTGTTTAAAGAAAATGAAGACCTGATTTCATTTGTTTTGAAATATGTTCCCAAGCTCTCTGAGAATTATATTTTGGTTGTGACTTCTAAGATTGTTGCTTTGTCAGAGGGCAGGACTACTGTAGTTAAAAACAAAAAAGATAAAATAAAGCTCATTAAAGCTGAGAGTATTTTTGCAATGAAAACCAAGTACACATGGCTCACTATAAAAGATGGCATGGTGATGGCAAATGCTGGTGTAGATGAGTCAAACGCTGATGGTAAAATAATTCTTTTGCCAAAAGACAGTTTCGAGTCTGCTAAGATTTTACGTAAAAATCTTTGCAAAAAATTTGGGATTAAAAATCTCGGTGTACTCATCACTGATAGTCGGCTTTTTCCACTGCGTGCGGGTGTTGTGGGTGTCGCGCTTGGGTATGCTGGTTTTAAAGGTCTCAGGAATTATATTGGACAAAAAGATATTTTTGGACGAAAATTAAAAATGTCTAAAACTGATGTGGCTGATAGTTTAGCCACTGCTGCGGTATTATGTATGGGCGAAGGCAAAGAAAGATTTCCGCTTGCTCTCATTGCTGGGGCACCAATTGTTTTTACAAATAAAGTAAACAAAAAAGAATTAATTATAAATCCCAAGAAAGATATTTATGCTCCCTTATTTGGTAAATTAAACAAATAATATGAAGCCCCGTAATAATATAGAGAGTAAAAAAAGACTCAGGAAGCTTTTACAAAAACTTGCACCAAAAGTGGGGGCGAAGTTTGTGATTGAGCCAGAGTGGGGTATCGCAGCGCAGATGATTTACAAAAATGGAGTTATTCGCTCTATAATAGGGTATTTGCTCGACTTGAACAATACAGCTTCGACAGCCATTTCCACTGATAAAGACCATGCAAAATTCTTCATGAAAAAGTGGGGCTATCCTGTAGCAGAAGGCAAGACTGTTTTCGAAAACTCTTGGGCGGCAGAGATGCACAGCAACCGAAAGATAAATTATGCCATTAGTTATGCAAAGTCTTTGGGGTATCCTGTAATCGACAAACCAAATAGTAAAAGTCAGGGTTGGGGTGTGTCACTTGTTTGGAACAAATCTGAACTAGTTTTTGCGCTCAAAGAGATTTTTAAAGAAGACCGGGTGGCCATCATAGAGAAGTATCTGCCTGGGCGAGATTATCGAGTTGTGGTCTTAGATGGAGAGATTATTTCTGCACATGAGCGGTTGGCGCTTTCTGTTGTTGGTGATGGTAAGAATTCTATTTTTAATTTGTTGAAACAAAAACAAAATTCTCCGAGCTTTATCAGGCGGGGGATAGATATAGATTTTAAAGATCACAGGATGTTTTTAAAACTCAAGCGAAACAAACTTTCTATGAAAAGTATCCTAAAAAAGGGAGAGAAGTTTTACTTATTAGATAATGCTAATTTGTCACCGGGTGGTGAGGCGGTAGATGCGATTAACCAAATCCATAAAGAATTCTCAAAGATTGCAATAAATTTAACCAGAGACATGGGCCTGCGTTTTTGTGGGGTGGATATTATGGTAACAAAAGGGGACATATCCAAAGATCCTAGGAATCCCAAAGAGTGCGAGTATTACATTATCGAGACCAATGCTTCTCCTGGGTTAGTAGGTCATTATGCAAAAACCCGTCGATAGCAGGAGAAGTGGCTCGAAGGCATGTATTTAAAAGTCTTGAAAGCACTTGGCAAAAAGGATTAATCATGGAACTTCTTGCAATTTTTTCGTCCCTGCGCCCTTCTCCTTTGGAGTGGGACCCTCGGGAGCGAAAAAATTGCAAGAAGTTCCATTTGTGTTATATTTAACTTATGAAAAAGGCCGTAGAGAAAATTGCAAAATATCAAAGACCTTCTTGGGATGAATATTTTCTTGGCATGGCAAACTATGTTGGGACAAGGGGCACTTGTGACAGAGGTAGAAGTGGTTGCGTGATTGCTAAAGATAAAAGAATTTTGACTACTGGGTATGTAGGTTCTCCGATGGGTCTACCACATTGCGATGATGTTGGTCATAAAATGCATAAAGTTACAAATGAGGATGGAACTATATCCGAACATTGCATTAGGACTGCTCATGCCGAGCAGAATGCGATAAATAATGCGGCTCGTTCTGGGGTGGCACTTTTCGGTGCCACAATGTATTCTAAAATGACACCTTGCTACAAGTGCGCACAAAGCATAGTAAATGTTGGCATTATTCGTGTAGTGTGCGAGAAGGATTATCATGCGGGTCAAGCCACAAAAGAAATTTTCAAACAAGCTGGTGTGAAATTAGAAATTATTAATAAAGAAATTGAGAAATACGATAGGCAATAATTTTATGTTAGATTTTAAAAAATTGGAGGCAGATATAATGGCAAATAGGAAAGAGAAGGGATTCAATAATGATATTCCTAGTGATTTTTGTCGTGCGTATGAAGAGCTTTCTGAAGCTTTTTCTAAATATAACAAAGGTCAGGACGGAGTAGCTGAAGAGTTTGCTGACGTCATCATATTTCTTCTTGGCATGTCTGCAAATCTTGGTTTTGACTTGGAAAAAGAGTTAGTTGATAAAATAGAAAAGAATAAAAATAGAAAATACAAAAAAACTAAATCTCCAGATGGGAAAGATATATTTATTCGTATCAAAACTCCGCTCGATCCTTAGTTTTTAGAAGAATCTTTCGTAAATAGAAAATGTGTAAGCAAAAGGATTTTTGTCGTCTTTTTTGTATTCTTTATGTGATGTTTCATTCCAAACTACAGGAATAATTTCTGGGAAAAATGCATCACCTTCTTCGTCTGTAGCGTCGATGTGTGTTATGTATAGCTTGTCTGAAATTTCGATGGCCTGATTGTATATTTCTGCTCCACCAATAATAAAGATTTCTTCATTTTTATCTTTTACTAAATCGAGAGCTCCTGCCAAAGAATGCGCTATTTCTACATCCTTTTGTTTGTAGTTTGCGTCACGAGTAATAACAATATTTCTTCTATTTGGTAATGGTTTTCCGAGGGATTCAAAAGTCTTTCTACCCATGACGACTGTGTGAAGTGACGTTTTCTCACGAAAATACTTCTGGTCATTCGGAATTTTCCAAATAAGATCATTATTTTTACCTAGTTCATTATTTTTACCAATTGCGGCGATGAGTGAAATCATAATTTATTATTTTTATACTGCGATGGGTGCTTTGATGCCTTCGAGGGGATTATAATCTATAAGTTCAAAATCTTCTATTGTGAAATCTTCTATTTTATTTTTACTTCCATTTATTTTAATCGTGGGCATGGGGCGGATGTCTTTTCGTCTTTCAAGTTGTAGATTTACTTGATCTAAGTGATTCAAATACAAATGCACATCACCTCCGGTCCATACAAATTCTCCTGCTTTTAGTCCGCAGATTTGCGCTATGATCATTGTGAAAAGAGAATAAGAAGCAATATTGAATGGAACTCCGAGAAAAGTGTCACAACTTCTTTGGTAAAGCTGACAAGAAAGTTTGCCATCAGATACATAGAACTGGAATAGCATATGGCAAGGGGGAAGTCCCGCTTTATTCATCTCTTCTAAGTCAGCTACATTCCATGCAGACACTATGAGTCTTCTACCTTCCCGGTGATTGGCGTCTTTTTTTACAGCCTTTATATTTTCTATGACATTTGCGAGTTGGTCTATCTCTTTACCCTCGGGAGTACGCCAATGTCTCCATTGATAACCATAAATTGGTCCCAAATTCCCATAATCTTTGGCAAATTTTTCTTCGGTTTTTATTTTTTCAATAAATTCTTTTATTCCAGTGTTCCATTCCAGAGAACCAGTCTTGGGAACATTCATTTTATTTCTAAGCAAATAAGATTTGTATGGCCATTCATCCCAGATGTGTACGTTGTTGTCTGCTAAATATTTTAAGTTTGTGTCACCACGCATGAACCAAAGGAGTTCATGGATGATAGATTTTATCGGAACTTTTTTGGTGGTGAGTAGAGGAAAGCCGTCTTCTAGATTGAAACGCATTTGATATCCTAATAAGCTTTTGATGCCAGTGCCGGTACGATCACCTTTCTCTACACCATTTTTTATGATGTGCTCTAGAAGATCTAAATATGATTCGTCTACGTGTTTACCTTTGAGTATGTTTTGCATGTTTTCATTTTATCAGCAAATTCTGCTACAATCAATCTATGGCAGATGTCAGTGAAAAAGACTTACAAATACTAATCAAAGCAGCACACGCGGGTGGGGAGGTGCTACGAAAATACTTTGGGCAGACTTTGGATCTAGTTGAAAAATCAACAGTAGCAGATTTTCAGACCAAGGCAGATTTGGAATCTGAGCAGAGTATTTTAAAAATACTCAAGGCTGAATTTCCCAGATACAACATTCTTTCAGAAGAAGAGGGGGAGACAAATAAAAATTCTGAATATACGTTGGTTATAGATCCATTAGATGGCACAAATAATTTTGTATTAGGCATTCCACATTTTTCTGTCTCTATTGCTTTACTTTATAAAAATGAAGCAGTGCTTGGGGTTGTTTATCAGCCAATTATTGATCAAACTTTTTCTGCAGCTAAGAATGGCGGGGCGTACCTTAATGGGAATAAAATAAAAGTTGGTGACGTCACAGATCCAAAGAAATTAAATATTGTTTTTACTTTTGGTTATAAGGCCAAGCATGAGTATCGGGCCGCTGTAATGTATGCATTATACAATGCAGGTTGTAAGAGAATTATGAATAATTGGTCTGGGGCTTTTGAGTTATGCATGTTTGCCTCTGGGAAAATTGAATCCATTTTTAGTGATGGTATCGAACTTCACGACTTTGCCGCCGGCAAACTCATAGCCCTCGAAGCGGGTGCGAAGGTTATAGGTTTTGACGGGAAGCCTGAGAAAGATTATACAAATTCTAAATTCATTATCAGTAATACTGACGAAGTGAACAAATACATCCTAAATATAATCGCCCCTTTACAAAAAGGAAGATAAGTGCTATACTTTACCTATCATTCTCACCTTAATTAACGAGACTGACGCTTATGGAAATCATCTAGACTTTATGTCGTGCTTGCCCCGCCAAGGCGGGGTGAAATTGATTACCATGACAAAAAGTAATATATGATGACTAAACGCAGTTTCGCGCGTCCAGCTTCGGCTGGTGCGCACAAGCCTTCTAGTTTTAGAGGCGGGCCAAGAAAATTTAATAATTCTCGCCCACGTTCTGGAGGCAGTAGAGGCGGTGGACGATCACGAGGTGAACGCATAGATTTTTCTCGTTTCATACAGAAAGCTGTTCACGTGGAAGAAAAGCCGTATGTTTCAAAACATACTTTCGCGGATTTTCCATTCAATCCTCAATTACACAAAAATATCAAAGGCTGTGGCTTCGTAAGTCCACGACCGATTCAAGACCAAGCTATCCCCGTCGTCCTAAGCGGACGCGATGTTTTCGGTATGGCCAACACTGGCACAGGCAAGACAGCAGCATTCTTGCTTCCTTTGATTGAAAAAATTTCTAAGACAAAAGGTCTTTCAAAACGAGAGACGGTGCTTATTATGGCTCCGACTCGTGAGCTTGCACTCCAGATCGAAAGTGATTTTAAAAATCTTTCTTTTGGATTTGGAATGTTTTCTGTGGGATGTGTCGGTGGCCTTCCGATCGGGAAACAAATTAGAGAAATAAAGATGGGGGTCTCGTTCGTGATTGGTACACCAGGACGCCTAAGAGATTTGATTGATCAAAAGGTGCTAGAT
>JBAXFB010000022.1:0-10474 GCA_037140115.1 bacterium
GAACTTCAATCGCTCGCACCATAGCATAAAATTAGGAATTTGTAAATACCTAATCGTTCTTTAAACATCATATAATGTCTTTATCTTATATGTATGAAATGTCGCCAAGAAAACTCAATATCGCCATGATCTGCGACCCGATTGACGACAACAAGCCAGGTGTAGCTGGAGTGGTCATGTCTACCCTAAGATTTTCGAAACTTTTGAAAGATCGAGGACATAAAATAATCTTCGTCGGGGCAAAATTGAAAGGTCACACTGGGCATACAGACCATGACGGCATCAAGGCTTACCGATATCGAAGTATCCCGCTTCCAAAGTCTGGCGGTTGGGCACTCGCCTTCCCGACAATTTCAGAATTAAAAAAAGTTTTTCAAGAAGAAAAAATTGATGTGGTGCATTTAATACTTCCCATGTCTGGGAGCGTCGTCGCCATCAAGGCAGCCAAAGCGCTCGGCATACCTATGGTCGCTCATTCACATGCCCAACCAGAAAATATTTTTATGGATGTACCAGGAATATTTCGTCCAATCACTGACAATCTTTGGAATAAATATTTAGTCTGGCTTTATAGCAAAGCGGAGTCACTCATCTACCCTTCTGAAATGGCAAAAGCACTTCTAAATAAGCTTGGCAAAAAAAATCAGCCCTCGACTGTCATAAGTAATGGCATAAATTTGAACGATTTTAAACAAATGGAGGTCGGAGATTTTTATGAAAGATTTAATGTGCCACCTGATAGAATAAAATTATTATTTGTAGGCAGACTTTTCCCTGAAAAATCTATCGACACTTTGATCAAAGCAGTGCCACACATAATAAAGGACCATCCAAATGCGCATGTGATGATCGCAGGCTCTGGGCACCTCCGTCCAAAATTAGAAAAGCTCATGCATAGTCACAAAGTTTCCGGACACATTACTTTTCTTGGATTCATTAGCGAACAAGATAAAATCCTCGCATACAATGCCTGCGACATATTCGTACTGCCCTCTTTGGCGGAGCTCGAGGGCATGGTCGTGCTCGAAGCAATGGCTTGCGGTAAACCGATCCTCATCGCAGATGCAGAAATGAGTGCGTCAAAATATTTTGTAGACGGCAATGGGTTTTTGTTTAAAACGAAGGATCATGCCGATCTAGCGCATCAAGCGTCAAAAATAATTACAGATGTTGAACTCAGAAAACAAATGGGTGAAAAAAGTCTAAAAAATATTCAAAACTATGATATAAATAAGAGTATTGATCTGCTGGAGGAGGTTTATTATGGAGCTTTGTTAAAAGAAAAACAGAAAAAATAATGCAAGAATATTTATTTGAAGAAAAAACATATTATAGAAAGAATGAATTTAAGTCTAACAGACTAACTCTTGTATTCGCGCACGGAGTTTCCGGTTCTTCTTCGGCATGGCTACCGTATGAAAAAAAATTTGCAGAAAAATACAATGTTTTATTTTATGACATTCGCGGACATGGCAAATCCAAAAAATTCCCAAATTACTCTGATTATGAAGTAAAAAACTTTGTGGATGATTTGCACGAACTTGTAACTTTCCTCAAGATAAAAAAATTCGTCTTGATTACTAATTCTTTCGCTGCATTAATCGCGGTAGAATATATAAAAAAATACAGAGAAAATGTGATCGCAAGTATTTTTACTTCTCCGGAGATATATTTAAAACCGCCTACAATAGTAAAATTCTCAAAACCAGCGCTAAAAATATTAACTGGACTGATAAGCGTTTTGCCATTTAACCCAAAACCTCGCGGACATGTGGATTACAAAAAATATATCGGCTCGACGGATTGGTCTCCCGGCCGCAATCTTGCAGACATGCGAAACACAGGACTGCGCGCGCACTTTTATACTTTACGACAATCAATGCAGGCATTCGAGCATGACCTAGAAAAAATAAATATACCAACTCTCGTAATTCATGGAGAAAAAGACACTATGATCCCACTCCAAAATTCAAAAGAGGTAGCGAAAAGAATAAAAAATGCAGAATTTATAAGCATTCCAAATGTTGACCACAACACCGTGCACAATGCGGTAAAGTTTATGTCGGAGGCAATTGAATCTTTTGTCGAAAAGAATAAAAAAGTGTTACAATAAATAAATGCACCACTATAAAATTCATTTCTCTGATAAAAATTTCATTACTTCTTTCTGTATTGGTTTTGTGTTGCTCGGAATAAGTCTCTTTATGCAATTTTGGGCGAGCAACTATAGCACTCGGGCGTCCAGCGGATCTGTCGCTGATATCTTCCTATCCAATATCCCAGTATACGACGTAAGTGGAATTTTTGTCTGGGGAGCCGTGCTTGCGGTTCTTATCAGTATCTTTGTGCTTTTAAAGCACATAAATTACGCGCCATTCATGATGAAAAGCACTGCGATGTTCGTGATTATAAGATCAGTTTTTGTCAGTCTCACTCATATCAGCCCATTTCCGAACCATGTGTTAATAAGTTCGAACTTTTTTAGCGGCACAATATTTAATGGCATTTTTAATGGCAACGACTTATTCTTCTCCGGGCACACCGGGTTACCATTTCTGATGGCTCTAATATTTTGGGAAAATAAAATCTTGCGTTTTATATTCTTGGGTTTCTCAATTCTGATGGCCATTGTTGTCCTCCTAGGTCATCTGCATTATTCGATAGACGTGCTGGCAGCTTATTTTATTACTTACACTATCTTCCAAATCTGTAAATTTATTTTTCCAAAAGACTGGGCACTGTTTCAAGAAAAAAAGTTCTAAGAAAAACTATTTCCACATTTCCCAGATCATGCCAGCGATATTTTTCGGTGTGCCTTCGAGAGCATAATAATGCAGATCAATAAAAGGTAATGTGTTGCACTCGATGATCCCCCATCTTTGAGACGACTCATCTTTGGTCGGGTCCGGCACGATGCAGTCGAAACCAATAAGAGGAATATTTACCATTTTGGCCGCCTTATTTAATATTGGCAAAAAACTCGGATGCAATTCACCTAGCATTTCTTTAGTCTTACCACCAAAAAGTCGCCCCATGCGATGCGTGAGTTGCAAGACAGTCCCCGCGGGCATCACATCTTCAGTGGTAAAACCAGAACGCAATATGTGATCTTGTAATTCTTTAGAGATAATTATTTTCTCCACCTTCACGTTTCGAGTTCTATCTTTTTCTTCGATTAATTCTTTGACTGTATGCTTACCATCGCCCGTTATGGAGGGCGCCTCTGCTTTATAAAACCCAGCTAGCTCTCCACGCACAAAAGTCGCCCGACATACTGCACCACTTAAATGTTCTTCTACAACTAAGTACGGCGACAAGGTCTTAGCTACTTCTACACCATGACGAAATTGCTCTAGAGTGTTTATGTTTGTGACAGTATGTCTACCTCGAGAACCCACCCTAGGCTTCACAATGATTGGTTTATTTAATTTAGAAAATATTTCTTCAGTAACTTTATCTTTGTTTCTCAAATATGAAAAAGAGAGACACTTAAGCTCTACAAAAGCTGGCGCCGGAAGATTGTGCTTGCGAAGTTCTTTTTTCAAAACAACTTTGTCATCCCAACTGTTATTCATTCTTGAAAGTTCAGGTCTGATCGGCACACTTTTAAAATAAAAAGTTTGACCTTTAATGTTTGCCCGATAATAATCAAGTGGTTGTTTCCAGAATATGGCTTGCTCCATCTTGACGCCTCGACGGGTCGCCTCTTCCCAGATGACTCTCGAACGCAAAGTATTCGCAAGATCCATGTCACTCGAAAATCTTGCAATTTTAAATAAAGAAAATATTTCAAATACACCCCCGACAAAATCGTCAACAATACTTAAAAGAAAAACGGGTGTATGTTTTGCAAGCTTCGACATGTATCTGTCCATGCCGACATCCATAATACTTGTAAAAAAACTCACACGATGATTGAGCGGAGCATCTCCGCAATATGTGCAAACAATCTTATGTAAATGTGGTTCGTTTGAATTCGTCATAATCTCAAAGAGACAGCCTAAAATAAATCAGGACTGTCTCTTTATAGTAACTCTTTAAAGTAATTCACTTCAATTAATGTCCTCCTAGCATGTGATTTGAGTATAAATTAAAGTTAATAATCTCGACCTATTTATTATATCATATTCCTTAAAACAAGCGCTAGCCCTCTATTTGCCGGTCTCCAATACTTCATTGATTTGGTCGATTATCTCATTTGGCGTGACAGTGGCTTTGATCAAGAAACGTACGGCGCCAAGATTTTTACCTTTTTCAATATCACTCGCTTGGCCCAAATTGGACAGAAGCACTACTGGTATATGTGTAGTCTTTGGGTTCTTTTTGATCCGCTCTAGAATCTCAAATCCATCCATCCCAGCAAGCATAATGTCCAGCATCACGAGATCAGGAATTTCTCGTTCGATGATTTTTAATGCATCTTCACCCTCACTCGCATTAAAAAAAATACATTTTGTAGTAGCAAATTTACGTGAAATAATATCGTTTAAAAATTTATCATCTTCCACCCAGACGATCTTTTTTCCCTCCAAATTCACGACGTTTGGTTTTTGATTCATCATATTCTCAAGAGAATCCACGGCACTCATCGGTGCATCATGTTTTCGAAACTGGGCACGCACTTTGACCAAGACTTCTTCAGGATCAAATTGTGCCTTCACTAAATAATCTTTCACGCCAAGCGCTAGCGCGCGATTGATCTCCACCGGCTGACCAGAATTTGATACCACCACCACAGGGATGTCAGCCAAGGCTGGATCTTTTTGTTTCGCTTCGAGTATCTCATACCCATTCATGTTCGGCAGAATGATATCAAGCAGGATCAAGTCAGGAAGAAAGGATTTCATCTTATTGAAACCCTCCAACCCATCACGAGACAACACCACTTCAAATTCTTCATTTTTTAATTTTTGAGTCAAAACATCTCCCAGAAAAACATCATCTTCAATTATTAAAATTTTTTTCATATTTTTTATATTGGAACAGTGAAATAAAATGTACTACCTTGTCCTAAAACACTCTCAAACCAGATCTTGCCCCCATTCTTTTCTACAATCGCCTTTGTGATATAAAGCCCCCACCCAGAACCATCGGTTTCTTGCTTCACAGCATTACGAGCTCGAAAGAAGTTACCAAAAAGATTACGCGCTTGATCTTCAGGGATACCGATTCCATTGTCAGCAACAGAAATCAATAAATGTCCGGGCTCAGCTTTGACATCTATCTCGATTTTTCCTCCTTCCATTGTATATTTTATCGCATTCTCAAGCAAGTTCTGCACAACTGCTCGCATCGTCTCTGGATCGACATATGCTTGAGGTAAATTTTTGTAGTTATTTTTATATTCGATTGTTAGATGCCTTTTAGATACTTGAGGGCTCATTTCAAACAAAACGTTATCCATCAGATCCACAATATCAATATGCTTAAATCCATAGTGCGCCCTACCGGATTGGATACCGTCTGCGACCAACATGTCATTGACTAATGTGATCATACGAGTATTGCTTTCAAAACTTTTCATCAAGAAAGTTTTCTGATCATTGTTTAAAGGACCCATGTCACCAGCAAGCAACATAGACAATGTCCACTTGATTCCAGAAAGTGGAGTGCGCAATTGATGAGCCACTATCGAAATGAAATCAGATTTTACTTGATCCATACCCTGCAGTTTTTCATTCGCTCGAGTCAACTCCAAATCCCGCCGCACCAACATCCGAGCTCCTTTTTGTTGATCTGCGAGAAGACTTTGAAGTTCGGCTACTCGTGATTCTAGTTGTTCCCTAGATAAAGATGTGTTCATATTTAATCTGCCAATATACAAATGACAACCGTCTCATTGTGAAAGGCTGAATTACATTTCTCTATATTTCTGACTTCCCCACCCAGTGGCGCTTGTTCACCATATGTGTAAAAACCAATCAACGGAATTTCTTTCCCAACGACTTCTTGGATGGCATTGATTTCATCGCCTGATTTATTACCAAAAAGTTTACTGCGAGCGATACAATTGAATATGATCACCGCTTTCGGCGCGCTTCCCCCCAATTGTGCTAGCGCTTCCGTTGCTGCGATCTTTGCCATCTTCACTGCTTCCTCACGGCTACCGATCATCAATCTCACTTCAGAACCCTCCGGGATTTCAGCGGCACAAGTGATCGAACCTTTTTCGTCGACAGTGATTGGGTCACGAATCAGTAGCTCATCACTGCCGGCGACTTTCATACCCAAGGGGTAAGTGATAGCGATTTTCGCCAAGGCTTCAGTGTACATTATTTTTGTTTCCTCTTCACCAAAATAGTCCTCATAGATCTTCACGGCTGGAGCTCCATTGATTTCATGAATTACTGCTCCGCTTGATTTGGTGACCTTCATCGGTTCGCCAACTGGGATCCATCCATGTTTTACACCGATGCCCATCTTGAAATTACCAGTCAAACCCAAGCCCACCACTCCACCAGAATACACTTTATCATTTACATATTGATATGTTTTTTTGAATGCAAAATCATCCCCAGAAGCTCCTCCCACCACCGGAAAATGTGAACCTAATGAGTCCAAAACTCCACGCACTATATCCGCGCCATTCCCGACCAATACATCCGGCAACATCAAAAAAGCTTTCAATGCATCAGTGGTTTGTTCTTTTACTTTGTCTGCTGACATTTTTCCAGCCAGCCTTGGATTTGCTAAAACATTTTCACCAATGCCAACAAAATATTTTACTTCAGGAGATTTTATTGCCATCACCGCGATAGATTTTTGCGCCAAAGGGCCCATGGTAGTTATCTCCCCAGAAGTTGAAGAACCTACAAGTAAAGCATTCGGAGCTACTGAACGCACACCATCGAGCATCTTCTGTTGATCATATTTAACCGAAGAAAACACAATAAGTAAATCTGGATTTTTATCTCCCAATTGATCTACAGCGCTCTGACACGCGTTGACCCCTGACGCATAAGAATCTTCCCCATACGCCGCCCCGACACTTGCACTCATTCCATTTGTTTTTTCCATAAAAAAATTATTATTAAATTATAAATATATTACAACACCTTAGCCTAATCATATCATGCAATATTTTTTTTAACTAAAATTTATTGAAAAGTTATACATTCCCATACCACAGACTCCTTGGAGGGGTTGACCCGCTTTCGGAGTTCCGATGTCGATAGTTTCCTCTCCAGTTTGTGCCAGTATCTTTTGAAACCCAATAGAGTGAATAACAAGTGACGCCGAACAGTCATAGGTGCCATTAGTCTTCACGATCAACTTAGTTGGAATACCTGCTTTCGCTGTGGAAATGTTTGGGAAATATCCTCCTTTTGCATCAATCGTAATATATTGAATACCGTCTCTCACTTCAACATTCTGTGCTGCCTGAGTCGATGCGACAGTATCACTTTTTGATTTTGATCCGCCCATAAATACGATGCCGAGTGCGACAACGAGAGCTAAGGTAATAATGATTGATACTGTTTTATTCATAGAGTAATTATACCAAAATTAAATATTAAATAACGGATTAATAATGCCTAACCCTGCAAGCCCCGCGAGCAGTGCAAAGATACCAAGCCCTACCACAATCACTCCGGCCGACTTGAAAAAAAGTGGCGCATGCTTTCCGTGTGCGAACGATACGGACCCAAATGAAAGAAGTGCGAGCATAGGTAGCGTACCGAGCGCAAATGAAAACATAATCAGAAGCCCAGACATAAACGACCCGCTCGAAAGTGCCGCGACCTGCATTGCCTGTGTAAATCCGCATGGAAGAAAGAATGTACCAACACCAATGAGTATTGGCGCAAAAGTGGAATGTTCTACTTTTCTAAAATAGGCAAAGATTCCTGTCGGTAACGTCATTTTGTTTTTCTTAATGGCTCCCAACAGATTTAACCCGAGCAATATCATCACAACCGATGCAATAATTCCCAATATCGCAGAAAAAGTAAAACTTACACCGATAGCTTTACCGACCAATCCAAGCAGGCCTCCAAAGATAGCAAAACCTGCAAGTCTGCCACTATGAAATAATACGAATTGTTTTTTACTCGTTCTTGTACTTTCATCCTGTGCTACTTTTGCTGATAGTGAAAGTATCAACCCACCAACAATAGCGAGACAGCTTGAAACCGAAGCAATCAGGCCGACAATGAAGCTCGTAGTGGGCGTTGTCTTTCCTCCAACGCCAAGATTCAAAATGCCTGACTTTTGGAGGATGAAAAAGAGGATCAAGAACACAAGGCCGATCGGTATCGCTTTCCAGATAACATCGTCAGACTTCTTTTGCTGAATTATTTTTTCGACTGAAAGAGTGTAGCCATTTGCTTTAACTTTTGCCGTCAGTATCTCGGCCATCACCTGCGGGCTTTGTTCGCTGTCTGTTTCAACGGTGACCGTTTCTTTTTTCAAGTTCACCTTTGAGCTTTTGATAAAATTCTGCTCGCTCAAAATATCCTCTATAAGTATTTTACAGGATGGACAATGGGTGCCGGTAACATGGAAGGTATGTGTTTTCATAATTTTATAATTTTTTACTTTTAATTCTTAATGAATTAGTAACAACCGACACACTTGAAAACGCCATCGCCAGTCCTGCAAAGACCGGATTCAAGAGCCACCCGAAGAATGGATAGAATGCTCCGGCTGCAAGCGGGATACCGACGATGTTGTAAATGAATGCCCAGAAAAGGTTCTGCTTAATGCCGCGCATAGTCATTTTTGAGAGCTTAATTGCTTTGACCAGTTTGGAAATATCGCCCCCAAGAAGCATGATACCTGCTGATTCGATCGCCACATCCGTGCCAGTACCCATAGCAATACCCACATCTGCTTGGGCAAGTGCCGGAGCGTCATTGACGCCGTCGCCCGCCATTGCTACGATTCTGCCCTGCAACTGAAGTTCTTTTATTTTCTGGAGCTTGTCCTCTGGCATCACATGGGCGACCACATCATCTATGCCGACGAGCGATGCCATATACTTCGCTGCTCTCTCGTCATCACCAGTAAGCATGACCACCTTGATGCCGAGTTTATGTAAATCGGTAACCGCCTGCTTTGATTCGACTTTTACCTCGTCTGCAACCATCACGAATCCAAGCACCTTTTCTTTAGTAGAGAGAATAACTGGAGTTTTTCCCTGAGATGTGAATTGATCAATCTTTGATGCCTCAAATACTATTCCGAGGTCTTTAACAAGTTTGGCATTGCCGACATAATAGAAAGTTCCGTCTATGTTTCCTTTGAGTCCTTTACCCTGAATGCTTTCAAAATTCGAAACTTCAGCAACAGAGATATTTTTTTCTTGCGCGTAATTCATAATCGCGTGCGCGATCGGATGTTCTGATTTTCTCTCAAGAGTCGCCAGTATTGATATCAATTCTTCATTTTTAAGACTCGAGAGGTTTTCGATATCGACAAGTGTCGGCTTTCCAATCGTGATAGTACCGGTCTTGTCTACGATGACCGTATCCACTTTGTGAAGTTTTTCGAGCGTTGCTGCATCTTTGATGAGTATTCCTTCCTTTGCTCCTTTGCCCACACCCACAATTATCGCTGTCGGTGTCGCAAGACCAAGAGCACAGGGACAGGCAATAACGAGAACACCCACAAATGAGACAAGACCATTGGAGAGTGCCTGTGAGAACCCAAGTGAGCCAGTGCCAAATAAAAGCCATGTACCAAGGGAAAGAAAAGCAATCACAAGAACAATCGGAACGAAGACACTTGAGATTTTATCTGCCAGTGCCTGAATCGGTGCTTTAGACCCTTGCGCTTCTTCAACCATTTTGATTATTTGTGCGAGCAAAGTTTCCGATCCGACTTTCGTCGCTTTAAATGTAAATGATCCGCTTGTATTTATTGTGCCTGCGACTACACTGTCTCCGACCTTCTTTTGAGCGGGCATCGGTTCGCCGGTGACCATTGATTCATCGACGTATGAAGAACCTTCTGTAATCGTACCGTCAACAGGAATCTTTACACCCGGCTTCACGATAATGAGGTCACCGTGTTTTACCTCATTTACTGATATTTCCATTTCCTTTCCGTCACGAACAACTAGGGCAGTTTTTGCCTGAAGATTGAGGAGTTTTTCAATTGCGTCTCCGGTCTTAATTTTTGATCTAGCTTCGAGATATTTTCCAAGTGCAATAAAAGTAATGACAACGATCGTGACGTCATAATAGGTGTGTGCGACATTTATATAAGGCGCGAGGGATTGCTCAAATGCAGTGATCACAAAGCTATATAGATAAGCAGCGACTGTTCCTATGCCGATCAGGGTATCCATATTAGCTTTACCGTAGCGGAGAAAACGGTAAAGGCCGAGGAGATAGGGCTTCCCGACTACAAATAGCGTGTAGGTCGCCATAAGAGGCAAAAGATGATGGAAAAACTCTTTGAGAGTATAACTCATTGCAGGGACAGCATGGTATTGCGCCAAAATATCCCAGCCCATGATAAAAATACTAAA
>JBAXFB010000023.1:0-10424 GCA_037140115.1 bacterium
TTTCGCTTTCTTAATTTTACTTAAAGTGATGCATAGGTGTTGACTCTAATACAGATTTATTAATTCCGTGAAATTTCTTATGTATATCTCTGAGGTGTTTATCTGTAACGTGTGTGTAGATTTGAGTGGTGCCGATGTTGGCATGGCCGAGCATGGCTTGCACAGAACGGATGTCGGCGCCATTACTAAGCAAATCGGTCGCGAACATATGACGTAATACGTGTGGAGTTACCTTTTTAGAGATACCAGCTTTTATGGCATGTTGTTTGACTATTCTTTCCACAGATCTTTTGTTTAAACTTTTCAGGTCTTCAACTTTCTTATTTTTTTTACCTATTCCACTATCTATCTGAACGAAGAGAGCTTCGCTCATATCTTTACGAGCTTTTAAATATGCCCCTACTGCACTTTTTGCTTCAGGAGAAATGAAAACCACTCGCACCTTGCTGCCTTTTCCACGGATAGAAAGTTCTTCAGAGCTTAAGTCAATATGTGCAGTGAGTGAGCAAAGTTCAGACACGCGGAGCCCGGTCGAAAACAAAAGTTCAAGTATTGCTTTGTCACGCAAATCTTTGATGTCGGTGCCTTTTGGAGAGGCGAGGAGTCGACTGAGCTCTTCGTGGGTGATGAGGTCGAGGGGACGTTCGCCGACTTTGGCGAGTTCTATTCTCTCAGCTGGCATGGATTTTACATCTTGGCGGGCGAGGTATTTCAAAAATGCACGAATAGAGATCAGATAGTAATTTTGAGTTTTTTTGGTCATGGTTTCTGGACTCACAGTCCTGTGTACTCCGGGTTGTCTGTTGAGCCAGAGGCGGAATTCGCGAACCACACTGTCATCTATGTGTTCTGGGTTGTCATTTTTTATAAAACCTAAAAAGCGAGTTAGGTAATGGTCGTAATTTTCAACTGTTTTTTGGGATCTACCTTTTTCGATTTCAATATATTCCAAAAATTGGGTCTTGAGCGATTTTAATGAGGCCATGAGGTGATTATATCATGTCGCACAATGTGGTATTGCATTTTTACTCACTTTATGCTAATATATGCATTATGTTAGCAACAAAGAAAAAGCAGACAATTATTAAGAAAAGTCAGATTCACGACAAAGACACAGGCTCTCCAGAAGTCCAGGTAGCTGTTATTTCAGCTGCGATTGACGAACTAGCAAAACATTTAAAGAAACACAAGAAAGATAATCATTCTCGACGTGGTTTGATCAAAATGGTGGCTGATCGCAGAACTCATTTGAAATACCTAGAGCGAACAAACAAGACTCGATACAACGCTCTAATTAAGAAGATAGAATTGGTCTAAATTTTCCTCCTTCGTGCTACAATTAATATATGACAGTTATAAAACATAAAGAACAAAGAGTTGGGGTTTTTATTGATACTCAAAATCTATATCACAGTGCTCGCAATTTATACAAAGCACGAGTTAGTTTCGGTGCGGTACTCAAAGATGCAGTTGCTGGACGAAAGCTAGTGCGAGCAGTCGCATACGTCATCACTACAGAAGCGGGGGATGAAAAGAATTTCTTTGAAGCTCTTTCTAAACTCGGCATTGAAACTAAAACAAAAGATTTGCAAATATTTTCTGGTGGTTCTAAAAAGGCTGACTGGGACGTCGGTCTTGCTGTGGATGCTATCAAAATGTCCTCACGTCTAGACTCTGTGGTGATCGTCTCTGGTGACGGTGACTTCGTGCCACTTGTGGAATATTTACAGATTCTCGGCGTCCAAGTAGAAGTCGTATCTTTTGGTCAATCTACTTCTGGTAAACTTCGTGAAGCGGTGGATGACTTCGTTGACCTTTCTGAAAATCCTCGCAAATATTTGATCGGGGTTAAGTAGTATTGCTTGCAACTTTTTATGCAAAACGATAAAAGATATTGGCTAAGGGGAGGAGTTACGGCAATAATTTTAATGGGTCTCGTATTTTCTCTCGGATATATTGCTAATGATTTCTTAGGTCCTATAATTTTAGCTTTTTTTATTCTTCCATTACTTACTATTGTTTTTATTGAGACACAGCTTTATGCAATCTTAGGTGTTCATACCTTAGGACATTCGGACGGGATGTTTTTTGAGCCTAGTTTTATTGGCTATGTATTAATAGTAATTATATTTTTTACCATAGGTGCTTTCCTCGGTTGGCTTTACGGAAAATCTAAGGATAGGAAGAAGGCTACTATTTTGTAGTTACATACAATTACTATAAATAGATTGTATTGACATTGTCATTACATGGGTATATGCTTTACATATGAATACAACAATGCAAATTAGAATAGATAGTCTAACTAAGATAAAGGCCCAGAGAGCATTTAAGGAAATGGGGATAGACATGTCTTCTGGGGTAAAAATGTTTTTAACTCAGGTGGCTACGGATCAATGTATGCCATTTGTACCTAGTACTGCAAAGACACGAGCGATTAGAAAGCAGTGGGACAGAGAAGTAGCTTGGGCAATCAAGCATGGTAAAAGATACACATCCGCAAAAGAAATGCATAAGGCTATTATGATGAAATAGAAATGTTTACCTCTTTATCAACAAGGAAATATGAAAAGTCTTTTAAGAAATTAAAACGGTCTGGAAAATTTAACGAAGAAGAATTAAATAAAGTTATTGATGTGTTGTGTATGGGTCGGGTTCTTGACCCTATATATAAAGATCATGCATTACATGGTGAGTATGAAGGATATCGTGAATGTCACATAAGAGGTGATATTCTTTTGATATATGAAATTAAAAATCAAGAACTTATTTTGGTGTTAATCAACATCGGCACTCATTCAGAACTTTTTTGAGTTTTTCTTTTTCATTGCGTTTCCTTCTAAAAATGCTAGTATTATAAGCATATTATTAGTTAATCCGTTCGCCTTCGGACATGCAGTTTTGTTCTAATTGATGTTAATCAAGAACAATACTTTAGTCTGAAGGGGAGCCGTCGCGCTTTAATTGTCGTTGCGCGACATGATTTCGCAAAATCAAATGCAAAAAAAAGAATATAGTTTGGAGATCGGTGGAAAGAAGATGACTGCTATTTTTACAGATTTAGCAGAGCAAGCTCATGGGTCAGTGATGTTGAAGTATGGTGAGACGATAGTCCTCGCTACTGTGTGTATGTCTCACGACAAGCAAAAAGGCTTAGGTTTTTTTAATTTGACTGTAGACTACATGGAAAAGTTTTATGCTTCTGGAAAAATTTCTGGTTCTAAATTTGTGAAGCGAGAAGGTAAGCCATCTGAGGATGCTATTCTTGCGAGTCGAGTGATAGACAGAACTCTACGTCCACTTTTCGATCAATCTATCCGTCATGCAGTGCAGGTCATCACCACAGTGCTCGCTGTCGATGATAATGATTCTACAATAGTGGCAGTAAACGCTGCGTCGCTAGCACTCGCTGTTTCAAATATCCCTTGGAACGGACCTATCGGTTGTGTACGTATTGGTAAATACGATGATGAAACTTTAAAAATAAATCCTTCACAAAAATTACGCGAAGATGATTTCCAGTACAAATTTGATCTCACTGTTTGCGGCAAAAATGGAAACATAAACATGATCGAGGCTTCTGCGCATCAGACTCTTGAATCTGAGCTTGAAGATGCACTCAAGAAGGCGAGTGAGGAGATCACAAAATTGGAAGACTTCCAAAAGATGATTGTGAAAGAAATTGGTAAGGAAAAAAGAGTTATTGCAAAAGAAACTATAGATCCAGAATCAGTAAAGCTTTTTGAGAAAGATATTTTGCCAAAGATGGCAGATGCTATTTTTGCTGGCGCTGGCAAGGCCAAAATAGATGAATTGCATAACGTTTGGAATAAATTGGCTGAAGAATATTGGGCCGAGAAAGACCCAAAGAAAGAAGATTTTAGTTTAGAAGATAATTTGTTTGACGACACAGAGAACGATATCTTACACAAAAAGGCAATTGAAGAAAATAAAAGAGCTGATGGAAGAAAGATGGATGAAGTTCGTGATTTGTATGCACAAGCAGGCGGACTCTCTACTGTGTTACATGGTTCAGGAATATTTTATCGCGGAGGCACACATGTGCTATCTGTGCTTACTCTTGGTGGCCCAGAAGACAGGCACATGGTAGACGGTATGCAGACAAAAGCAGAAAAAAGATTTATGCATCATTACAACTTTCCTCCGTACTCAAGTGGGGAAACAGGACGAGCAGGTTTTACAAATCGTCGTGAAATTGGGCATGGTGCCCTTGCTGAAAAAGCTCTCGCGATGGTTTTGCCACCACTTTCAATATTTCCTTACACTATCCGAGTTGTGTCTGAATCTTTGGCTTCAAATGGTTCGACTTCTCAAGCTTCTATTTGTGCTTCGACTCTTGCACTCATGGATGGCGGCGTGCCGATCATTGCTCCTGTCGCAGGTATCGCTATGGGCTTGATGCAGGAAAATGATTCTAAATATAAAATTCTAACTGACATCCAAGGTCCAGAAGATCATCATGGAGATATGGATTTCAAAGTTGCGGGCACTAGAGCTGGAGTGACTGCAATCCAACTCGATGTAAAGGTGGAAGGTGTGTCAATAAAAATTTTAGGTGAGGCGATGACTCAAGCGAAACAAGCTCGCGCAACTATTTTGGATAGAATCGAAAAAGAAATCTCTGCTCCAAGAAAAGATATTTCAGTAAATGCTCCGAAAATATTAATGATTAAAATAAATCCTGACATGATAGGCATGGTCATAGGCGGCGGCGGAAAGACCATTAAAGAAATCAAAGAAAAGTCTGGTGCAGAAATATCGATTGAAGATGATGGCACGGTGTACTTTACTGGACGTGGTGAGTCAGCAGAGCTCGCGAAAAAGATAGTGGAAGACATGACTCGTGAATTTAAAGTCGGAGAAATGCTAAAAGGTGAAGTGGTAAAAGTGGCTGATTTTGGGGCTTTTGTGAGACTAAATGCTTCGACTGATGGCATGGTTCACATTTCAGAGATTGCATCATTTCGTGTTGAGCGAGTTTCCGATATAATAAAGGAAGGCATGATCGTGCCTGTGAAAGTCATCAGTGTAGACCGAGAGAAGGGTCGCATTGGTCTATCTATCAAGGAAGCAGACAAAGACTTTTTCAAAAAGCCTTAAATGGACAATAATAGTACAAATGACACAAAGCTTGTAGAAACTTACGCTGAAGATATCGCGAAGGTGATTCAAGATGACCGGAATGGTTTGATTAAGAAGATCATTCATGATGATGAGCGAAAAGAATTGGACAAAAAGAATGCTTCACCTGAATCCATTAAAAATAAAATTTTCCTAACTCTAAGTTTTGCATTTATTTTAGTTGGATTCGGAGTGTTGTTGTATTTCTTTTCACGCAAGGATGCTCCTACTGTACCTATATCTGCGCAGGTGACCCCGCTTGTCTTTTTGGATAAGAGTAGTTTTGTTGAAGTGAAAGATCTAACTAAAGATGAAGTAGAAAATACTATTTTTAATGCCAGTAGCAACACTTTGGTGAAGGAGGGTGGTGTAGAAGGTGTATATCCGACGTTAAATAAAAATGTAGTTTCTTTGCGAGAATTTATCAATCTTATAAAAGGTAGTTTTACTTCTGACGTATTGTCCAACAGTACTCTTACAGTAGAGGATCATTTCTTGATGGGTGTCGTGAATTCAGGATCTGATACAGCCCAATCTTCTGGTAAAGACTTTTTCATGTTGTTTAAAGTTAGTTCTGTAATTGACACTTTCAATTCATTTCGCACTTGGGAGAGTAAGATGCTTTTTGATCTACAAGGATTGTTTGGGTTTGTGGTAACACCGGACAATAAATATCTTTTCAATACAGCATTCCAAGACGGTGTTGTGGAAAACAAAAATGCACGTATTCTTTATGACCACAACCACAATATTATATTGATGTATATCTTTGCCGATGACAATTCTGTCATTATAACTAATACCGAAAATGCAGCCAAGGAGATAATGCTTAGATTGGCTACAAAACAACTCAAAAAGTAAAACTTGCTAGTAACTAAAAGCATGCTATCATTAGTTTATGATAGACAAGAAAAAAATTAAAGAAAAATTAGAGAGTGAAAGAGATATTCTTCTAGAAGAGCTGAGAGATATGGGAAAGCTCAACACGGAAACTGGAGAGTGGGAAGCTATTCCAGAAGAAATAGATGCTCCCCAGTCAGATGAAAACGATAAAGCTGATAGATTTGAGGATTTTGAGGCTAGGAGCTCAATGCTCAAAACTTTAGAGCCGAGATTGAATAATATTTTGAAGGCAATTAAGAATTTAAATAAAGAATCTTTCGGTAAGTGTGAAGTGTGCAAAAAGGATATAGAAATGGCTCGTCTCGAAGCTAACCCAGCTGCGACGACTTGCAAAGCACACTTAGAAAATTAGCTTTTACTATTAAAATTTAATCTCATGAGTTTCGCTAAAGTTTACTCAGCACAAATTAGTTTACTTCAAGGTGCTATCGTAACCATCGAAGTGGATTTGTCGAAAGGGCTGCATGCTTTTTCGATTGTGGGTTTACCTGACAAAGCCGTAGATGAATCTCGCGATAGGGTAAGTGGTGCCATAAAAAATTCTGATTTTAAATCGCCAAAGGCGAAGAATCAGAAAATAATTGTTTCGCTTTCACCGGCTGACTTAAAAAAAGAAGGTCCGTTTTTTGACCTAGCTATTGCTATCGCATACCTGAAAGCGTCGGACGAGATAAAGTTCAATTCTGAGAAAAAGATCTTCCTAGGAGAGCTTGGACTCGACGGCACTTTGCGGAGCATTCGTGGAGCACTTCCACTCGCAGAAGAAGCCAAGAGGCGAGGATTCACAGAGATATATTTACCAAAGGAGAATGCTGTCGAAGCAGCTTTGGTGGAAGGTCTGGAAGTATTTGGCGCCAGTAGTTTATCGGAAGTTATAGACCACATAGATGAGTCTAGAGCTAAGCTGGAAGAGAAAAGATCTAAAATTTCTCTCCAACCAAAAACAAAAATAAATTATACCAGAGAAACAAAAATTGGGGATTTTGCTGATATCCGTGGACAAGAAGGTGCCAAACGTGGACTTGAGATAGCAGCCGCCGGTGGCCATAACATAGCCATGTACGGACCACCCGGTACAGGCAAGACGATGCTTGCTCGGGTTTTTTCAGGTTTGTTGCCAGACTTGGGCACAGATGAAGTATTAGAAATAACGGGTATTCATTCTGTGGCAGGGGTTACTCGGGGTGAGCTTGTGTGCTTTCCGCCCTTTCGTGCCCCACATCATACTGCTTCTTATGTTTCGTTAATCGGTGGAGGTACGATTCCTAAGCCTGGAGAGGTCACTCTTGCTCATCGCGGGGTGTTATTTTTAGATGAGTTCCCTGAGTTTGAGAAACGTGTGATCGAGTCCTTGCGTCAACCACTCGAAGATAATATCGTTACCATCTCTCGTGCTAAAGGCACTGCCATTTTCCCATCAAATTTTATTTTAGTTGCAGCTATGAACCCTTGTCCTTGTGGTAATGCTGGAAGTAAACACAAGGCTTGTATTTGCAAACCGTCCGACCTCGACAGATATAAAAGAAAATTATCTGGACCTATTATTGACCGCATTGATCTTTGGGTTTCTGTGGGAAATGTTGATTATAAAAAATTAGGTGCAGATGGTACAGGAGAGCGAAGTGAACAAATAAAAGCGCGAGTGATTCGTGCGCGTGAGAATCAGAAAAATAGATTCAAGAAATTTAGTAGAAACCTAAAGACTAACAGCGAGATGAATGTGAAAGATCTTGGTAGCATGGTCGTTTTGAATGGTAAAGTTCGCGACTTGCTCGACGACAGTGCTGAACGTCTTGGGCTTTCCGCTCGTGCGTACCACAGAGTAATCAAAATCGCCCGCACCATCGCCGACCTCGAAAATTCTGAAGACGTTTTAGAGAATCATATTTTGGAAGCGATACAGTATAGACCGAAGGTAAATTCTTAGAAATCTGATATACTTAATTGCATGATTACTCCTGAAATAATAAATTATATTAAACAGCAGATCACGAATGGTGTTTCTCGCGAACAAATCTCAGCATCTTTAAAGCAAAATGGTTGGAATGATGCGGATATACCGAAGCATTCAATGTACTAACAATTGCTCCAATAAGTGCTGTCCCACAGGTGGCACAAATCCCAAAGTCACATGGTATCCGCAGCCTTCTAGTTGTGATTGTTATTTTGCTTTTAATAGGTGGTGCAGTATGGTTCTTTCTTCAAAAGAAAAGTAGCCCTAGCGTTCAGAATGAACCCGTTGTCACTAATAATGTTCAAGCACCCAAAGTTGTAAATCTTGATGATCTGAAGATAAGTTATGTTGTTGTTCCGGCTGATCAAAACAGCGCGAGTATATTTAATGCCATACCAAGCAATATTATAGCCAAAGAAGACATAGATTTGATGACCAAATATTTTAATAATTATCCACCGATTAGTTATATATCGCTAGCTGAATCTAAAAAAATATTGACTAAATATCCAAGTGTTTTGGCTAGTTTTGAACTAGGGGCTGGTAAACAATATTATCAATGCTCCGTTCCTATGGGAGATAATTGTTACTTAAATGTTTTAAGATATATACCTAATCTAGCTGCTCTTAATTCTTTTGTGTTATTTAAAGAAGGTAAAGTGGCTGATGCGCAAGACTACGCTCAGAAAATTATCAAACTTGGTCAGATGGTGACAGCTCAAACAGATGATGTAATTAATTTATTAGTTGGTTGGATAATACAAAGAACAGGTTATTATGCACTTCATGAAACAAAACCTATTTCCGGATTATCGATTGATGATAAAAATACTTTATTAAAGAATTTACGCGAAGAACAAAAAAAAGTTTTTCAATTTATGTATACACGTCAAATCGAAAGTGTTGATTATATTACTGATATAAATAAGAAACCTTCTGGGGTAATCGATAAAGATACTGAAGACACATTCAACGAATATAGAAAAGCAGCAAACAACACTACATGGAAACCTGATATAGTGAAAAAATGGTTTAATGATTCTCTAAAAATAGAGTTATCGAATATAGATCTTCCTTGTAGTAGTGTATACAAAGATAGTAAGATTGATACCGGATTTAATCCGAAAGATACATCACAGACAGATAATTTTGTAGGCAAGACATTGTATTCTATCACTTATGGTTCTTTCAATACTCTAAGTACAAAGCGTTGTGAAGTTGAGGGTATGATAAATAATTTATAGCTTTTTACTTAATATTATGAATATCCAGCGTCCCAAATCCAAACAACCTATTCCCAAACATGCACAGAAAGTCTTTAAAGGGGTTATGTTTGACACCTATCAGTGGGAGCAAGATATGTACGACGGTACAAAGAAAACTTTTGAAAAACTTATCCGACCTGATACAGTTTCTATTTTTCCAGTAATGAATGACGGGAAAATTCTTTTAATAGAAGAAGAGCAGCCAGGGTCTAACTCTGTTTACTTGGGTCCATCGGGCGGTCGAGTAGATGAAGGGGAAGACATTTTAGAAGCTGCCCAAAGAGAACTATTGGAAGAAACAGGTTGTGAAGCTCAAGAATTTATCCTTTTGGATGCTCATCACCCGACTACTAAAATTGATTGGGTAGTGTATACTTTTATTGCTAAAGGCATTAAGAAAGTTGCTGATGCTCATTTAGATGGGGGAGAGAAAATAAAACTTTCGCCTGTGACTTTTAATGAGTTGGTGGGTATGATAATAGGTCATCCTACGGCTTTTGATAAAGAAATTGTTGTAAAATTTTTCGAAGCCAAACTTGATCCAAAGAAAATGGAAGAATTAAAAGAATTATTTAAGCCACTTAAATCAAAATAAAAACATGAATAAACTAAACATAAACTCAAAAATAGTTTTAAATAATAAAACAGAGATACCTGTTATTGGTTTGGGGGTTTTTCGGATTCCTGATGGGGAAGAAACAGTGAATGCTGTGAAGTGGGCTCTCGCTGTCGGATACCGAATGATTGACGCCGCGATGATTTATAAAAATGAACTCGGTGTGGGTAAGGCAATACGAGAGTCTGGAATTCCTCGCGAAGAAATATTTGTGACGACAAAGCTATGGAACACAGATCAGGGTTATGAAAGTGCACTCAAGGCTATCGATGTCTCTCTTCAAAAACTTGGTATTACTTATGTAGACCTGTATTTGATCCACTGGCCGACAGCAGGGGATGCTTCAAAAGGAGAGAGTGTAAACAAAAGGGAAGAGACATGGAAAGCGATGGAAGAAATTTATCGTTTGGGAAAGGCGAAGGCTATCGGCGTCTCAAACTACATGATCAATCATTTAGAAGAAATGAAAAAATATCGAGAATTACATCAAGAAGATATTAAAGCATATAAAAAACAATATGCAGAAAAAAATAAAGAACAAATA
>JBAXFB010000024.1:0-10201 GCA_037140115.1 bacterium
GCTCCGAAGAGTAGAGAGGTGGTTTGAAAAGCCACGATTTAGGGACCTTATGCCGGGTACGAGGACGAAGATGGTTTTCATTACGGGAAACCGTAGTTGATAATCATTGCGCGGGGGGGGGCGACGTTCACGTCGACCCCCCCATTTTTAATTGACTCTTTTGTCAAAAAAAGATAAGATAGTATCTATGAATACCGTAACTGACTACATAACAAAAGAAAAAAGGAAGGCTTTAGAGGTGGAATTAGAAGATTTAAAAGGACCAAGAAGAAAAGAAATTTTGGCCAATTTAGAGTACGCAAAATCACTTGGTGACTTGTCTGAAAATGCAGAATATCATCAGACTCGCGAAGACCAAGGTAAGCTCGAAGAGCGCATTTCAAAAATAGAAGAAATTTTAAAATCTTCTGAGACGATTCATGCTACAGGTGGCGACGTCGTAGGTCTTGGCTCGACTGTGGTTGTGCAAAAAGAAGATAGTAAAGATAAAAAGACTTACGTTATAGTTGGCTCGGAAGATGCCGATATGGCGACAGGAAAAATTTCTCACAAATCACCTTTTGGTGAAGCACTTTTGGGGCACAAGAAAGGTGGTAGCATTTCTTTCAAGACTCCAGGAGGTGTTGTAAATTACAAAATAGTAGATGTATCCTAACCACCGCCATGGCGGGATAAAATGTCTTCGATTGACGAAATAAGAGATCTGCGAATAAAGAAACTTGAACTTTTAAGACAAAAGGGTGTGAATCCTTATCCAGCCGACTCTAAAAGAGAGCTTTTGCTCAAAGAAGCCATAGAAACTTTTTCGAAATTAGAAGAATCAAAAGAAGCGAAATGGATTGCCGGACGCATCATGTCGATCCGTGGCCAAGGCGCTATCGTTTTCATAACTTTGAATGACGGCACTGGAACATTTCAAGGTTTACTTAAAAAAGATATTCTTGGCGAAGAGAAATTAAATTTTTTCAGTGAAGTGGTAGACATCGGTGACTTCATCGAAATTCAAGGCACATTTTTTACAACAAAAAGAGGGGAGAAAACTCTCGAGGCAGTAGATTGGCGCATGCTTTCAAAAAGCCTTCGTCCGCTTCCGGAAAAATGGCATGGGCTGCAAGATCTCGAAGAGAGATTTCGAAAGAGGTATTTAGATACCCTCATGAATGACGAGGCAAAAGAGAGACTGCTTTTGCGTTCTCGCGCAGTCGCCCTTGTGCGAAAATTCTACAATGATGATGGGTACATCGAAGTCGAGACACCTAGGCTTCAGACTGTCGCTGGCGGTGCTACAGCAAAGCCTTTCATAACTCATCACAACGCACTTGATGTGGATTTTTTCCTAACAATCGCTCAAGAATTATATTTAAAAATGCTTTTGGTCGGAGGTTTTACCAAGGTCTATGAGATCGGACGAAAATTCAGAAATGAAGGCATTGACACTACCCACAATCCTGAATTCACCATGCTTGAATCCCAAGAAGTGTATGGTAATGCTAAAACTCAGCGAGAATTTATTGAAAAGTTATTTAAATATTTAATTAAAGAAATTTTTGGTGCAGAAAAAGTAACCATTGACACTGTTGAGCTTGATTTTGAGAAAGCATTTGAAGTGATCACTTTCTTTGATCTGATTAAAAAACACACAGAGATAAAAGATCCAGCAAGCATAACAGAAAAAGAATTGGCAGAATACGCACAAAAAATTGGGGTTGCTGTCGAACCAAACGAATCAAAAGAGAACATGCTTGATTCTGTATATAAAAAACTCTGTCGTCCGAGCCTTGTGCAACCAACATTTATTATTGATTATCCAGTTGCTTTCAATCCATTCGCAAAGAGAAAAGAAGATGATCCAACAATGATCGATCGTTTTCAACTTGTCATTTCAGGCATCGAGCTTGTGAATGCTTTTTCTGAATTAAATAATCCAATTGATCAAAAGGAACGCTATCTTGAGCAGGATAAGAAAGGCAAGAAAGGGGAGGAAGAAATTTCTCCGACCGATATGGCATATCTAGAAGCCATGGAATACGGCATGCCACCAAACGGAGGTATAGGTATCGGTATAGACAGACTCACCATGTTCTTGTCTGGAGCAAAAAATATAAAGGAGGTTATTCTTTTCCCAACATTGAAACCAAAAGAACAATCTCACGAACCAAAGAAAAAAGAGACCATGCTCGCTGTGGCAGTCATTAATAAAGGTGCGAAACTAGAGCCTTGGCAAGAATTAAATACGATAGCTCATTTGAATGCGGCGTTCGGGGCTCATATAGGAAAATCTCTTTTTTACAAAAATAATGTCACAACAAAAGATGGGGTAGATATCGCTTTAAACATTCAGCATGCGATTATGATAAAAATTACCGATTCCAGTGACGATTTGCAGGCGCTCGTAGCAGATGCTCGAAAGATGGAGCTTGAGGTCAGCGAATTTACTCGTGAGATGTTGCAGACAACAAACGACAAAAAAGTCTCAGAGCAAACTAGTGCCAAAAATTTGAAAGATATCGAACACCTAGGCGTGCTTATCTTTGGTGAAAAGAAAAAAGTTGAAGGCTTAACTGAGAGTCTGAAGTTGTACTCATAAAAGCAATAACTGAAATTAAAAAACCGCCGGGCTTGAAAGGGTCCGGCGGTTTTTTTGTGTTAATGAAAGGCTAGTTTAAGAAAAAAACTCCTATAAAATAGTTGAGACTCGGTTACCAGAAGGTAAACGAGTCTCGCGTAAGATAACGTCGCAATAGCGACATTTGTCCTTGGGTTAGCAAACTTTCGTTTGCTGGAGTTCCATCAGCGGTGAGGCCGACAGAAATCCAGCAAATTACTTACTCGCGCCGGGGGGGGGACAATTAAGAGTATATCCCCACTCAAAAAATGTGTCAACCGAGTTATCCACAGGGGAGGACTTTGTGTTCCCACGTACATTAGCGTACAATATATCAAGTGGGAAAAAGTGGGAAATATAAGTATCGCGCCTAAAGGACTTGCGCGATATGATTTGCAAAATCATATGCTGATAGGAGAATATATACACATAATAGACGAGAAAAACAGAGTTTCCATGCCGGCAAAGTTTCGTAAGGAACTCGGCAAGAAGATTATTATCACACCCGGACTTGAAAATTGTTTGTTCATTTTCACATTAAAAGAGTGGGAGAAAGTGAGTAAGAAACTTTCAGATTCGGAAAATGATTTGTCTTTCTTGAAAGCAGATCAGAGAAATTTCAACCGCTACATGTTCGGACGCGCCGCAGAGGTAGAGATGGATGCAATAGGCAGAATCCTTGTCCCAGATTTCCTGAAGACCAGAATCGGATTGAAAGGTTCGGCCGCAATAGTCGGAGTCAAAGACAGAGTGGAAGTGTGGAGTGAGGAAGCATGGTCGGAGAATAAGGCAATCGTTGAAAAGCAAGCCGAAGGTTTGGCAGAAAAGCTTGGAAGCGATGTGAAGTAATATGACAAAGGCAGAGCCGGTACAGACTAGACACAAGACAGTTCTTTTAAATGAAACAATAGATGGTTTGAACTTGAAGCCAAATGCGGTGGTTATCGATGGCACTTTTGGTGGAGGTGGACACAGCATGGAAGTCTGCAAAAGATGTCCTGACGTGAGATTGATTGCCTTCGATCAAGACAAGAAAGTGTTCACTGAAGCAGGTGAGAGGTTCAAAGCCTTTAACACTACTTTCATCAATGATAACTTTAGAAATATTGATAAAGCTGGTGTGAATGATGTCGATGGTATTATTTTAGACCTTGGTTTGAGTTCGGATCAGTTGGAGAATTCTGGACGAGGATTTTCTTTTATGCGGGATGAGCCACTCGTAATGACTATGAAAGAAAATCCTTCTTCAGAAGATGTTACAGCATACGATGTTGTGAATAATTGGGGAGAGGAGAGTTTAGCAGACATTATTTACGGTTATGGCGAAGAGAAGCAAGCGAGGAGAATTGCTAAAACAATCGTGGAGTTTCGGAAGAAGCAAGAAATAAAAACCACCTTTGATTTAGTAAAAGTTATCGAGGAGGCGATTCCAGCCAAGTTTCGTAAGGGTAGGATTCACTACGCGACCAAGACTTTCCAAGCGATCAGGATTGCGGTCAATGATGAACTCGGTGCGTTATCGGAAGGTTTGGAAAAAGGTTTCGGGTTATTAAAGAAAGGTGGCAGGATGTCGGTGATTTCATTTCATAGTTTAGAAGATAGGGTGGTCAAGAAATTTTTTAAGGCAAAAGCAGACGATGGTAAGGCGAAGCTAGTAAACAAGAAAGTTATCCTGGCAAGCGACGAAGAAATAAAGAGTAACCCTAGATCAAGAAGCGCAAAATTAAGAATAATAGAAAAAATATAATGAGAACAATGAGTTTAAAATTAAATACATACGTCAAAGGCATCAACATCATCAACACCAGCAGAGAGAAAATCATTTTTAATATCATCATGTGGTCTTTTGCAGTTCTTGCTGTTCTCTATTTTTTATTTCTAGGTAGCATGGTGAAGAATATTCTTGAACGAAAAAGCATTGAATCTCAAGTAAGTACGTTGTCGAACGAAGTACAAGGTCTTGAACTACAATATTTGTCTTTGTCGAACAGTGTAGATCTGCCTTTGTCGTACTCTATGGGTTTTAAAGAAGTGAAGACTACTTTTGCCACCCATCAATCTCTCGGTCTTAAGACAAGTGGTTCAAAAATAGCTCAAAATGACCTATAGTTTTATTTTTCGATCGAGAGTGGTGCTAGTGTTTGTTTTTTTATTTTCTCTGACTTTGATAGTGAAGATTTTTCTAGTGCAGGTTATTCATTCTGAAAGTTATTCGCAGTCGGCAGACAGGCAGTATGTCACACCAGTCGGTGACATATATGAGCGCGGCACGATTTACTTTCAAAGTAAGACCGGCCAGCTTATCGCAGCTGCGACTCAGACTACGGGCTATAAAATCGCAATTGATCCGAGTAAGATGAAAAATCCCGAAGATGTGTATAAATCTTTGTCTAGTATTATTACTCTTGATCATGATGAATTTTTGAGTAAAGCTGGCAAAACTTCTGACACCTATGAAGAAATTGCGCATCATTTAAAGAAAGAACAAGCGGATGCGGTGTCTCGATTACAGATCTCGGGTGTAAATATATTTAAAGAAAAATGGCGCTTTTATCCTGGTGGTCCTCTTGCGGCGCAAGAGCTCGGGATCGTTGGATATAAAGGGGATAGCTTGGGTGGACGTTATGGTCTAGAACGAGAGTACGATACGTCACTTGCTCGTAGTGCGGACAGTCCGTATGTAAATTTCTTTGCGGAAGTTTTTTCTAATATCAGCAAAACTTTGTTCTCTGACGAGACACCTCAAGGAGATGTGGTGACGACGATCGAGCCACAAGTGCAAAGTTTTCTTGAGAAGAAATTGCAGGAAGTGAAAGACAAATATCAGGTTGATTCTGTCGGTGGCATAATCATGAACCCTATCGATGGATCTATATATGCGATGGGAGTGTTGCCGAGTTTTGACCCGAATGATTTTTCAAAAGTTAAAAATGTAGCTACTTTTTCAAATCCACTAGTCGAAAATGTTTTAGAATTTGGCTCGGTTGTGAAGCCGCTTGTGATGGCTGCTGCGCTCGACAAAGGTGTGGTGACACCACAGACGACCTATGATGATAAAGGTGTTGTGGTGGTTGAAAAAAAAGAAATATTTAATTTTGATAAGAAGGGTAGAGGTCCTGGTACGACAATGCAGGATGTGCTGAATCAATCACTCAATACAGGCATGGTTTTCGTAGAACAAAGACTTGGTAAAGAGAATTTGCGTAATTATTTACTTGCCTATGGCGTGAAAGATAAAACGGGGATTGATTTGCCAAATGAAACTTCAGGTCTTGTCTCAAATATTTTGACTAGTCCACGTGAGATCGAGTATGCGAATGCTGCTTTCGGTCAGGGTATTGCGCTCACACCAATAGAGTTGATCCGCGCGTTAGCATCACTTGCGAATGGTGGGAGTCTTGTGGTGCCACATGTGGTAAAAGAGATAAAGTATGATACTGGTGTGTCAAAAGAGATGTCCTATCCGACTACTCGTACAAAAATCTCTAAAGAAACTTCAGCAGAAATCACTGGCATGCTTGTGGGAGTGATGGACAAAGCTATTCGCGGCGGCTTGGCGAAACTTGATCATTTTAGCGTCGCAGTAAAAACAGGCACCGCGCAAGTTGCAGATAATGCGACGGGAGGATACTATCAAGATAGGCATACGCATTCGTTTGTCGGATATTTCCCAGCTTATGATCCGAAGTTTATTGTTTTGCTTTATGCTATAAATCCAAAGGGTGTGCCATATGCAGCGACGACTTGGACCGATCCATTTCTGGATATTACAAATTTTTTGTTAAGTTATTACGATGTGCCACCGGATCGCTAACCTCACCCTAGCCCTCTCCTTATTAAGGAGAGGGGAAAACCATGAAGACTATATTTAAAAAAATAATTACATATATTCTCAGAATAGAATCGCAGCTGGTGTTGTATAAATACAAGCCGCAGATTATTGCTATCACTGGAAGCGTCGGCAAGACTTCTACCAAAGATGCTGTCTACGCTGTTTTAGCGGAAACACATTATGTCCGCAAAAGTGAGAAAAGTTTTAATAGTGAGATAGGTTTGCCTCTGACTATCCTAGGGATTCCAAATGCTTGGAGCAATCCTTTTGCGTGGTGTGCAAACATACTCTCTGGGCTTTGGCTTTTTCTTGCTCCACACAAATATCCAGATTGGCTAGTACTAGAGGTGGGTGTTGGAAAAGAAGGTGACATGCGTCGCACTGCTTCTTGGCTCAAGACTGATGTGGTGATCATTACTGCGATAGGTGAGACTCCTGCACATATAGAATTTTTCAAATCACGCAAGGACTTGATCGAAGAAAAAAGTAAACTGATCAAAACTTTGAAAAAAGACGGAGTTTTGGTTTTAAATGCTGACGATGCGGATGTGCTTGCGATGAAATCTAAAACTAAAAATATTACCATCACCTATGGATTCAAAGAAGGTGTCGACGTTATGGGTTCAGGTGTTGATATTTTATACAACGCTTCTTCAGAACCAGAAGGCATAATCTTTCGCGTTGATGCCGAGGGCCTCGCCCATAGGTCTACGGCCGAGGGTGCTAGTATGCCAGTACTCATCGAAGGGGTTTTTGGAAGGAATCATGTCTATGCATCTTTGGCGGCGCTTGCTTTATCTTTCGGTTTAAAATTTAAAATGATCAATGCTATAAATGCATTGAAAAATTATGATGTCCCGCCGGGGAGAATGCGGTTACTTCGCGGCATTAACGAAACTTTGATTATTGACGACACTTACAACTCTTCACCATTTTCTTGTGCTTCAGCACTCAAGACTTTGGGTGAAGTGAAATGGGGAAAAAGAAAAATTGCAGTCTTGGGCGACATGCTTGAGCTCGGCAAACACACCAAGGAAGCACATAAAAATATTGGTAAAATTGCTAAAGAAAATTGTAATATTCTTTTCACTGTCGGTCCAAGAGCTCAGGATATTAAAGATGGGGCTTTAGAGGCTGGTATTTTAGTAGATGATGTTTTTGAATTTTTGGATTCAGGCGAAGCTGCTTTGTTTTTGCAGACATTTGTTAAACCTGGCGATATGATATTAGTAAAAGGCTCTCAGGGGATGCGGATGGAAAGAGTGGTATCGACGTTACTTCTCGATCAGAAAAATAAAAGTAAATTGTTGGTGAGGCAAGACCAGGAGTGGCTGAATAAGAACTAAGCGTTTATTCCTGCGATGTAGCCTGTCGTCCAGCAGAGCTGGAGAGAGTATCCACCACTTGGGCGGTTGATGTGGAGAAGGTCACCAGTGATAAAAAGATTCTCAAGTTTTTTTGAACGCATAGTTTTGGTGTCTATTTCAGATAAATCTACACCACCGTCCGCCACTACTGCGCGGTCGAAGCCCATCAGGCCTGTCACTGTCACTGGAAGTGCTTTTAGAAGCGCAATTAAGCCTTTGCGTGACTCTCTTGATACGCTGTGTACTTTTGTTTCAATGTCTGTATTTTTTAAAAGGGGAAGTATGGCCTTTGCTGTGCCGTCTGGCACAAGCTGTCCAAAAATATTTTTTAACATCTTGTTTTTATTATCATCAAAAACTTTTAAGATTTTTTTCTCTAATTTAGATTCATCCAAGTCTGGGTACAAATCTATCTTTGCAGTCACGATGCCCTCTTCGAGTAAGTCGCCGATTTTACCGGCTAAGTTTAGGATGAGTGGGCCAGAAAGTCCGAAGTGTGTAAAAAGTATTTTCCCTGTTTGGTTGAATTTCTTTACCCCGTCCATATAGAAAGTTATTTTCATATTTGGGATGGATATGCCTGACAAAGATTTTACCCATTCGTCTTCTACGGCGATGGGGACGATCGTTGGGGTTGGCGGTTTGACTTTGTGTCCCAGATCAGTAAGCCATTTGAAGCCGTCTCCAGTGGAGCCAGTCTCTGGGTGGGAGTTGCCACCAGTCGCTAATATGTAAGAATTCGCAGTGTATGTTTCTTTTTCGTCGCCGGAAGTTTGCATGCCAGTGATTTTGTTTCCGATTTTGGAGATTTTTCGAACTGGAGAATTTGTTTTAATAACGACTTCACCCGTCTTGATATATTTTTCTAAAACCTTAAATACATCGAAGGCTTTTTCTGTGTGTGGAAATGCTCTTTTGCGAGCTTGGACTACTAGTGGCAAATTTCTTTTTTCAAAAAAATCAAAAGTTTCTTTTACGCCAAATTGTGAAAAAGAAGAATATAAAAATTGTTCAGCCGAGCCATACTTTTTCAAAAGCACGCGCACGTCTTCCTCTGCATTTGTAATATTACATCTGCCACCGCCGGTGATCTTGAGTTTCTTTCCGAGCTCCCTGTTTTTTTCGAGCAATAACACCTTTTTACCAAGCGCAGCTGCAGCACCAGCAGCCATCATACCTGAGGCTCCACCACCGACTACTATGACATCGAAATGAGTTTCAGTAATTTTGGGCATTTTGTGGTCTAATTTGCGACCCTGTCCTTTGCAAGTCGCTCTTCCAGTTTTTTCGCTGCATCTTCAAGCAACTTTTTAGCTTCTATGTCCTTCAAATCTCTTTTTAGTCTAGCTTTTATTAGATCCAACCATGTTTCTTTTGCATTTTATTTTTCTAAAGTGTTCCCAGCATTTTCATTCGCACATGACTCTAAAGCTTTTGCAACTAAAAGTACAGCAATTTCCATCTCGGATTCCATTCCTCCTCCTTCACTTTTTAGATTTTCAGTAACCATTTTCCAACTATAGCATTTTAGTAAATTTAAGTAAATTCTAACTCACCGATGAATACAACCGGCCCAACAACAAGGTCTGCGTTTGCCTTCTTGGATTAGCAAGGACCGTCCTTGCTACGGTAGAGTGTCTGGGCACAAAGAAGAGGAAATAAATTAGGTAAGTGTTCTTGTGTTATAATAGATTCATGCAGGCGAAAAACAAACCTTTTCTTTTGGTTTTAGATGGCCCAATGGGCACAGGTAAAACTACAGTATCTAAGTTGTTGCATGCGAAGCTCGAAGGCACTGCACGTGTTGGTTTTGATGATGTTAAAAAATTTATTTATGATTTTCAAAAAGATCACGAATACAAGAAGATCAGCCAAAAAGTAATTCTCGCTATGGCGAATGAGTATTTGAAGTCTGGAATAAATGTAATAACAGAGTGGGTCATGAAAAAAGAACGCGTGGCCGACTTTATGAAAATTGCCAAAAAGAATGATGCAAGATTTTTTACATACGAACTTGACGCTCCGAAAGAGTTACTTATAAAGCGGGTGAAAGAAAGAAACAAAAAATCTTCGACTGTTTTAAAGCCAAAGCAAAGCATTTCTGAATTGTTGAAGAATTTTGAAAAGAATTACGATTATCATTCAAAAAATAGGCACAATCATACTAAAATTTTAAATTCCGAAAAACTCACCCCTGAGCAAATTGCGAGAAAGATTTTGAGGGATATGATATACTGAAAAAATGAAGAAAATAATTTTTATTGCAGGGCCGGTTCGTGGCGACGGTAAGTTAGAAACAAAACAAAAAAATATTGAAATAGCAAAGAAATTCGTATTATTATCTATAACTAATAAAATACCTTATTATTCACCACACCTAAATATTGATCAAGAGAT
>JBAXFB010000025.1:0-10132 GCA_037140115.1 bacterium
TTACAAGAAGTATTAACAACTAATTAGTGTTCGGGTTCGGGGGTTCGCGTAGCATTTACGATTTAATTAAATTCAACCACAGTTGGAATAAAAAATCAAGGGCGAAAGCGGAGGCGGTGAGATTTGAACTCACGATACCTTTCGGTATGCCACCTTTCCAAGGTGGTGGAATAAACCACTATCCGACGCCTCCAAATACACAAATCTATCCTAACATACTTATGAACTCTTTTTCATTCAAAACTTTTACGCCAAGCTTTTCTGCATTTTGAAGCTTGGAACCAGCTTCTGCCCCAGCCACAACATACGAAGTATTTTTAGAAACCGAACCGACGACTTTGCCGCCCAGTGCAAGGATTTTCTCTTTAGCAATCTCACGAGACATTCCTGAAAGTGTGCCAGTCAATACAAAATGCATGCCAGTAAATTTACCTGCTTTGAGCTTTTTCACTTTCTCTATCACTACGCCATTTTTCTCTAGTTTTTTTATAAAATTTAAATTATTTTTATCGTTAAAGAAATCTTTAAGACTTTTTAGTACCGCGGGGCCTATGTTCTCTATACTATCCAATTCGACTAGGTCTTGCCTAGCAGAATACATAAGTTTTTCTAAAGTTCCAAAGTGTGTTGCCAAATCTCGCGCTGTCTCCTCCCCCACATGTAAAATGCCAAGCGCCCACAGAAACTTTGAAAGAGGAATTTTCTTTTTATTTTTTATTTCTTCAATAATATTCTCTGCAGACTTTTCACCAAATCTTTCGAGTGGCGCGATGTCTTCCCGGTCTAAAGTAAAAATGTCTGCCGCGTCAGAGATAAGTCCTTCATCTTTAAAGCGGCTTAAAATTTTTGGGCCTAATTCATATATTTCAAAAACTGACACAAAATGCTCTAAATATCTTTCGTTTTTGGCAGGACATTTCGAGTTCGAGCAATAATAGGCAACTGATTTCTGACCAGGCAATTCTCTTTTTTCAACTTTTCCGTCACACGTCGGACAATTCATAGGCATTTTAAATTTATGCTCTTTGCCTGTGCGCATCCGAGTTAAAACTTCTACCACCTTTGGAATCACGTCTCCAGCTTTTTCTATCACTACTGTGTCACCGATTCTTAAATCCAGACGCTCGATTTGATCCATATTATGTAAGGTCGCTTTGGAAACCGTAGATCCTGCAACTAAAGTCGGCTCAAAAATAGCAAGCGGTGTCAACACTCCCGTACGGCCAACGTTTACAAGGATTTCTTTGACAATGGTCGTCGCTTTTTCAGCTGGATATTTAAACGCCACCATAAAACGCGGTGCTTTGCCCACGACACCAAGAATTTCTTGTAATTTTAAATCATCAACGGAAACTACAATGCCATCTGTACCATATGGAAAATCATCCCTTAATTTTTGAAATTTTTCTATAAATTTTATAACTTCCTCAATACTACCAACTTTAGCTTCTAATGATTCCACCTTTAAACCAAGAGATTTTAAAGTCTGATGTTTTTGAGAATGAGACTCCAAAACTTTTGGGAGTTTTGGGAGCTCGGCTCCCAAATTTATCTCTGCGATGTCGTACGCAACGAAATCTAGCTGTCTTTCTTCGGCGAGCTTTGGGTCAAGTTGGCGCAGGCTACCTGCTGCTACATTTCTAGTATTAGCAAAAAGTGGTTTATCTTCTTTTTTATTTTTAGCATTAAGCTTTAATAATGTTTTTTTACTCACGAGTGCTTCGCCACGGACTTCTAAAACCCCCCTTAATCCCCCCTTATCAGGGTGGAAACCTCCTCCCCCTGCTAAGGGGGAGGTCAGGAGGGGGTCTAGAACAAGGGGGATAGATTTAATCGTTTTTAAATTCTGAGTTATGTCTTCCCCCACAAAACCATCTCCACGAGTAGCACCTCGCACGAGCTTGCCATCTTCATAAATCAAAGACACAGCCAAGCCATCAAATTTGATTTCGCAAAAATAATCAAATTTTGTATTGCCTGACAATAATTTCTGCACTCTCTTTTCCCAATCGTAAAGTTCTTCATATGAAAAAGCATCATTTAAGGAAAGCATCCTGGTCTTGTGCTTCACCTTCTCAAATTTCTCCAAAGGTTTGCCTGCAACTCTATTCTCAGGCGCATTCGGATCATTGAATTCTGGATAGTCTGTTAGTAAAGCCTTGAGCTCACGAGTCAAAGACTCATACACCTCATCTGTAACATTCGGAGCATTTTTTGTGTGGTACTCTTCGCGCAATCGCGCGATTTCGCTACGCAGGAGTTTTATTCTTTTTTCGGCTTCAGAGCTATTCATGATGAAGACATTAGTACGAAGCTTTTATTTCACGTTCCACACGGCTAGTACTAGAAGAAACGCAAGAAGAGTCAGTACCACCTGTGTTGTAACCTTTAGCGTCGATATAGGTAGCTAGCGGTGTCAAAGTCTTACTAGCTGTCACTTTGACGCAACTTTGACCTTGGCTACCCAATCCAATAATTACAAAACTAGTGCTGCATGATGTAGCTGGAGAAGTTATCGTACAAACACTGCTCGGATATTTGTCATTGTAAAGAGCTTGTTCGAGTCCAGTATCGGCCGCAAAAAAAGCATCGTTTGTGTCGCGTGCATTTGTGCCGAACCTGATTTCTTTCAGCGCAATATTGGAAACCCCGAGCGCAATCGCTAATAATATTGCAGAAAGTGTCACAGCAAAGATAATCACAAACCCTTTTTTATTTTTAATTTTTAAAATTATTTTTTGCATGTGATTTTACGAAATCATGTCGCGTAATCGTCCATTAAAACGCGACGCGACGCTACGGTACCCAATTAAATAAATCTTCGGAAAAAGTTATACTGTAATTCCCAGAACCCTGCACCCAAGACACATTGGAAAATATACGCACTTCGTCCGCACCTATATTATTCTTCCAGATCTTACGTGTAAAACCAGAGTCTATCCCGCCAGAGTTCGCATCATACCCACCATTATTATTCATAAAAAGTTTACAGGCAGTAGAAGAAGAACATGGAAAAAAAGAGGCCGGAATAGTATAACTACTAAAACCACAACCATTTGCAGCTGAAACACAACCACTCAAACTACTCTTAAAAGTATTAGCCCAAGCATTACCATTAGATGGATATAATACGTCAGTATCTCTAGCATTCCGTATATACTCTATACCCTCTTGGGCGAGATACGTAGCTAGAATTTTCTGTTTTGCATAAGTCGTGCTCGTAATCCCTGAAGCTAAGACCGACATCAGACCCAACAGAGATACAGTGAAGATCGAAATTGCCACAAGCGTCTCCACCAATGTGAAACCCTTTGTGAATTTATTATATTTTTTAAAAAATGATTTCATGATTTATAATTAAATATCAATGTTACGCTGTGACACGGAAGTCTGCAAAGAAAAGGGAGTCACAATACCTTGCGAAGTGATAATGCCATTTAATTTTATGGTTACAAAAGGTTGCAACGTATCACCACTTGCAGGCCCTTCGGCTCCAGTCACAGTAAAACCTGATTTCGAAGTATTAACCACCACTTCGTCTGGCGTAATTTGAACAAAGCTTGTCGAAACATAAGGACCAGCATTAGATTTGAAAATCTTACCAGTATTGCCTATATAATACAGCCACTGATCATCATTATTACTAGGAACACCGCTTGCAGATTCAAAAGATATTGCCCAACCATTTGCGCAACTTTTTGGAGTGCTAACAATTGAAGAAGTAGCCGAAGGGATAACATCACCTGAGATGAAACAATGATAATTGTAACCCGTTCGCAAATTTCTAGACATGTCTTCCATCACAAAAGACAAATTGTCTAAGATAGAGCGCATATCTCGTGACTTTTGATGCAGAAGACTTGCATTTAGTAGCGCACCAAGCCCAGCTGTGACAATAATAATAAACAAACTTGTAGCGATCATGGTCTCAATGATTGTGAACCCTTTATTTTTTTGAATCGCATTGTATTTCATAATGATTAATTTACCTGAATTCTACCTGATGTATATACTTTTATGCTAGAAACAGCAGACCTTGGAGAAGCAATCGAAATCTTCACATAAGAAATAACACTGACGAATGCGGAGCTAGACTTGATCACCGCACTCAAGCTTGGTCGTACGAAAGAAATATTTACATCATTGATCAGCGCATTAGTACCATTGGTGTAAAAAACTTCTATCTTAGAGATCGTATTCCCTTTCGTGATGGTGATATTTTCTAGACATTCTCCAGAGCCAGGACAAGTGGATGAATCATATAAACCATTTTGGGTAGCATTTTCCAAGTCCGTAAAATACGTAAAAATTTTATTATTCACACCTGGGTTCATGTATACACCGTAGGATGGACGCCATGCTGAAGAAATAACACCTTGCTGTGCAAGTGGAGGTAATGTACCAGCGACGGCAGACTTTTGCGCTTCAACTATTTTCAAAGCAATATCACTTGCAAGATTCTTTATATCCACTTTCGCCTGAAACTCACCGTAATTAAAAAAAACAATGGTCGACATCACTGCGAAAATACTCAAGACCACAATGAGCTCGACATAAGTCATACCAGACTGAAGGAACGCTCGTTTGTTTTTTTGAATTTTCCAAAATTCTATCATATTAGAAAAAAATTTAGACCAAACAAGAAAGCCACAATAGCCCCGAAGACAATAAACGGCGCAAAAGGAATCTCACTTTTCATTTTATAACCACCACGACCACCATGAAGTTTCGAGATAAGAATAAGGAAAATACCGACCAGCGCACCAGACCAAAAAGCGAGCACTAATCCTGTGAAGGCTGTCATGGTGCCGAGTAGCCACCCAATACCAATAGAAAGTTTAGCATCACCCAACCCCATCCACCTGCCAGAAGACACAAGCCAAAAGAAAGCAAAAGGTGCGGCGATGAAAAGCCCAGAGCACACGTCCAGCACTGTCGGTATATGCGGATACAGGCACAAAGCGGTGACACTATTTGTAATGTCATGATTAAAGAAAAACAAACCTAGAAATGCGAGGGACCCGAAAACAAAAGCGAGACTATCGGGAATGATTTTATGTTTCAGGTCGTAAACTGCAATCACAAGCAAGATAGAAAACATGAAAGCATAATACACATACACTAAAGCAAAAGTGAAATCGGGAACAAAAAATAAATCTTTGAATTTCCAAAACAGCCCTGCGAAGATTAAACCAGAAACAAATTCCACCAAGGGATACTGAGCGGATATCTTGGTCTGGCAACTACGACAACGACCTTTCAAACCAAGAAAACTAAAAAGTGGTATGAGCTCAAACCAAGAAAGCTTGTTGAGGCATACCATACACGCGCTTCTGCCACCTAGAGATTTGTGAGTGTTAAAACGTAAAATCACAACGTTCAAAAAACTACCGATGAGTAAACCAAAGGTGAAGAAAATAAATGTAAGTATTGGAAACATACTCCTATTGTATCAATAGTTTGACCTAATTACAATTCACATCAGCAACAGCTAGAGTACTGCCAGCTGTTTGTAAAGATTTACCAGTACTATCTACACACCACATACCGCTGACAGACTTCAAAGGCACTTCCGCAGCCCAACCAGCAGCGCTGTCGTTACATGAAGCAAGCGTGGCAGAAGGAGCTGAAGGCGCACCGTTTATATTGTAAGTGGCTAAACCATTCGCCTTGGCAGCTCCCAACACCAAAGCTCCTACTCCAGTTGCGCCATCTACGGCTCCGTTGGTACAGGCACCAGTGTATGTATCTTTGTTTGCAGTTCTTGTACTAAACAAAATTTCCCCTTGAGTCACAGCATTTTTTAAGTTTGATTTTACTCCCGCATCCCCACCTTTATTCCTTGCACTATTTAATGCAGCCAAAACAACTGACGCCAAGATACCGATAATTGCTACAACGACCAAAAGTTCTAATAATGTGAAACCAGACTCTTTTCTATATTTTTTCATAATTAAAAATTTATTTATAATTCATTAAGGACAAACTGTAACACCAGAAGCTAGTGCTGTTGCTTCTTTTGAAGCACCAGTAGAATCCACACACCATCCTGCACTTGCTGTAAGTGGCACCTTCAAAGACACAATCGCTGCCCAAGTAGTAGCATCATCATGACACACCACTGCACCAAAGACTCCTGATGCATCATAAACGAAAGCATCTGTATTAATACCTACAGTCGCAGAAACTGGATCGAGTTTTTGAGCTGCATTTAAAATCATGGGATTAATACCTCCAGCTGTAGTGCAAACCCCAGCGTAAGATTTATTATTATCATCATAATATAAAGCAGCTTGTGAACGAGCGTTACTCAATGTTCCTTTTATCACAGCATCTGTAGCTTTCGCTCTTGCGCTATTTAAACTCGCCAAAACAACTGACGCCAAAATACCGATGATAGCTACGACCACCAAAAGTTCTATCAATGTAAAACCATATTGTGACTTATTCTTAATAATCATTTTTTGCATAAATTACTTTTATTAATAATTACTTACTCCAGGTATTATACCACAACCACCAAAACAAAAAACCACCCATTGGGTGGTTTTTTGAATCTATACAAGAATATCTTACGAAGATATCATAGCAAACTAGGGTGTACAGATACCTGTTGTTGTATTTAAGGCAAAGGTAGCACCTGCGCCTGAAAGTCCTCCAACTAATTGGGCTGTTGTCTTTGCAACACCAGTTCCAGTGGAATCCACACAGTAATATCCACCCCCTTTGAGCGTTGCTGCTACAGCGAATAATGCAGTAGTAGAGTTACAAGCAATTGCTGTTGATTGAGCTGTTGCTTGTGTAATTGCAGAAGCGATAGTAGGATCTGCAAAAAGTGTACTAGCTGTCGCAGTACATGTCGCGTTCGCTACTGTGCCATAGCCGTTAGGAGTTGTATTATCGTAAACGATTGCAGCCTGAACACGCATATTTGCCAAGTTCGCCTTTACAGCAGCATCAGAGCCTTTTGTTCGTGCTGTGTTAAGTGAAGCCAAAACAACTGACGCCAAAATACCGATGATAGCTACGACCACCAAAAGTTCGATCAATGTGAAACCCTTCTTTAAATTCATTTTCATAACTAAATTCTAATTATTATTAATTTATAATTTTTTCCGCGTTAGCGAAAATTTCGACTTATTTTTAATGTCCTAATTATATCAGAGAAATAAACTTGGATGCAAGAAAAGTTATCCACAGTTTGTCTTTCCCCCTCTCCTTAATAAGGAGAGGGCTGGGGTGAGGTTCTTTTAGCTGATTCCCCCTGCCAAATTGTAAATCGGCATAAGCACAGATACCAAAAGTATACCCACACCAAGACCCAAGACCACGATCATGACTGGCTCAATGAGCCCGACGAGTGTATCGATCGCGTCATCCACTTCTCTTTTATAAAAATCAGTCAAAGTCTTCAAGATATTGCCAAGTGCGCCGGTTTCTTCACCTACTTGCACCATTTGGACCAAGATCCCTGGGATTTCTTGTTTGTGTTTTGAAAAACACGCAGAAAGAGATAGTCCAGACTTGACCCCATTAGCCACTTCTTTCATGAGATTCTTGTAGACTCGGCTACCGACCACCTCGGCAGTGATGTCTATGGCGCGCACGATCGGAACACCTGAAGTGAGCATGGTGTTCATGTTGTCTGTGATTCTGGAAAGATAGAGCTTTTTATACAGATTACCGACAGCAGGAATAGAAAGCTTTAATGAATCAAGATACTGCTTGCCTCTTTCGGTGGTAGAAAGATTCCACAACCAGATGCCAAGAAGTACAAAAAATATCAAAACAAAGAATCCGTAATGCACGAAAAGGTTCGATATCCATATAACTACAGTCGTATAGAAAGGTACAGCTTGCCCAGAATCCAAGATAATCGAAGAGAGTTTAGGGATAACGACCACGAACATCAGGATCATCACAACAAAAAAAGTAACGACCACGAACACGGGATAGATAAGTGCATTACGAGTCTTGGAAGTGAGTGCATATTGTCGGTCGAGATAGTCAGCTAGGTATAGAAAAGTTTTATTTAATTTACCTGTCTCCTCGCCCACCTTGACCATGTTGATATAAAAATCAGAAAATACGTCTGGATGCTTCGCAAGTGACCCAGAAATAGAAATACCTGCCTGCAAGTCGTCACTGATGGTCGTGAGTTTCTGTCTTAAGAGTTTATTTTCAGTATTTGCGGCCAGCATCGTGAAAGATTTCAACGCTGAGACTTGCGCATCGAACAAAGTCGCTATCTGACGAGACAGGATCACGACATCTTTGTTGGAAACTTTCTCAAAAAAAGAAATCTCAAAAATATTCTTCTTCTTGCCTTCTTCTTTTATAGAAATGACAACAAGGCCACGACGCTGTAGCCCACTGATAGCCATGTCGCGATTTGGCGCGTCTATCTCGCCTTCTTTATTTGCCCCACTTGCATCTACTGTTTTATATTGAAATAGCATAAGTATTTTTACAACATACGCTCTAGCCCTTTAGGATTCAAAGAATATTGATAAGCATTCTCGATGGTGATCTCACCTGCGCGCACAAGCTCCATCAAAGAATGGTTGAGTTCGATCATGCCAGATTCGGAGCCAGTCTCTATCACTATATCTATCTCATGAGTACGTTTTTCACGGATTAAGTTGGAAACGGCACTATTGTTTAAAAGAAGTTCATACGCTGGGATAAGTCCGCCAGTGATACGAGGAATAAGTCTTTGTGAAAAAATGCCGAGAAGTGACGCAGCGAGCTGAGCTCGAATTTGATCCTGTTGATCGCCCGGAAAAGAATCGATGATTCTATCTATAGTCTGGGAAGCATTGTTGGTGTGCAAAGTCGAAAGCACTAGGTGCCCTGTCTCAGCAGCTGTCACTGCGGTAGCTATCGTCTCTGGAGTGCGCATCTCGCCTATCATGATGACATTCACATCTTCACGGAAGACAGACTTGAGAGCCACGTGAAAATCTTTAGTATCAATGCCGACTTCACGTTGGTTGATGATGGATTTGTTTGGAGTATAAACGTGCTCGATCGGGTCTTCGATGGTGATGATATTACGTGATTCTTCGTTGTTGATCAAATCCACCATCGCAGAAAGAGTCGTGGACTTACCTTGCCCCACAGGACCAACGACTAAGAAAAATCCTTGCTTCTTGCGAGCTAAATCCGAAATAATCGGTGGTAAATGTAATTCTGTAATAGTTTTAACTTTAGGCACCAAGCGAAATACAAGATTGATCAAACCTTTTTGGAAAAAAGCATTACCACGCAGACGTGCCTCACCATGAAAATCATATGAAAAGTCGGCTTCCATGTTCTCCATGAATTTTTCCAACTTTGGCTTATCTAAAACTTCACCGAGAAATCCAAGCACATCTTCTTTGGCAAGGATAGAATATTTTCTAAGAAATATAAGCTCACCGGAGACACGGATCACGGGCACCGCTCCAGTGCCTAAATGTAAATCCGATCCACCTTCGCGAATGACGGTCAATATGAGTTCTTCTAATTTTTGTTTGTAATCCATAATAATTTTATTTCAACATATTTGGCTTCGCGCTCAGTAAACCTTTTACTTGATTGATAACTTCCAGCGGAGTCGAACTAGCCTTGATGATGTATCCAGCGACTCCCAGAGTGCTACCTCGATCAACGTCTGACTGCTGACTTTTGTTGGACAAAATGATCTTTAAAGCATTCGGTGCGAGATTGTCTTTATTTATTTTATCTAACATCTCAAAGCCATCCAAGTCCGGCATTATGATATCAGAAAGAATCAAGTCAGGCTGTAGACCATCTTTGAGCTTTTCTATTCCCTGCAGACCACCACCCGCTGTATAAACTTCAAAATTACTCTGACTAAACTTGAGCGCGTACATATCCAAGAGAAAGCTGTCGTCATCAACTATTAAGATTTTCTTTTTTATTCCGTCCATATGGGTTTATTATACTATAAAATGGTTTTTAATCGAACACTATGTGGACAACTCACCACCCCAGATAGAGCCTTAGACTCTATCTGGTAAGTTATCTTCTTCTAAAAGAGAGCTCTTACCCCTCTCTTCTCGTATAATCGAAACAATTTCATCGCAATGTTTTTTGAAGTTTTTAGTACCACCGAATGTTTCTAGGA
>JBAXFB010000026.1:0-10056 GCA_037140115.1 bacterium
TTTCGCTTTCTTAATTTTACTTAAAGTGATGCATAGGTGTTGACTCTAATACAGAAAAAAAAGTTTACCTTAATACATCCACCGATCCATCTTTGTGCAATCTAATAACCCTCGATGCTTGACCATTTATCTCTCCCCAGTCTATATATAGGTCTACAAAAACTCCAAAATACTTTTTAGCTTCCTCAATATTTTTTGCGGGTGGCAAACCCTCGAGATTCGCAGAGGGTGCCACAAGTGGACCAGTTTGTTTTAATAAATTTCTTAAATTTTCATTTTGAGGTAACCTAAATGCGAGAGTTTTCGTACCTCGATGCAGATATGCAAATTTTTCATCAGGACAATCTAAAATAATACTCACTGGCCTTGCCCCCTCGGCTCCGCTCGGGGTAAACCAATATTCTTTAATTTTCTCTTTTTGATTTTCAGAAACTGAAACAGAGAATTTGTCTAATTCAGAAATATCTCCTATTAAAATAATGCACGGCTTTTCTGGATTCCTTTTGCGAGTAGCATATATGCGACTCACCACCTCTTCATCCAAAGCGTTACCAACAATGCCATACAAGGTATCCGTCGGCATGACGACAATGCCATTTTCTTTTAAAACTTTGATTAAATTAGGCTCGTTCCAGTCCATAGAAATTATTCTACTCTTAATGTATAATTAAGCCAAGATGCTAATAAAAAATATATTTAGATTCTTCGACAAACTCGAAGACAAAATCAGGAGAAAACTGAGTCATCACCCAATCCTTTATGCGATCATCGGTGGAACAGGCATCATACTGTTTTGGCGTGGAGTCTGGCACTTGGCAGACGATATCAACATGGATAGCATTTTGTCGATAATTATCGGTGCTGTTATATTGCTCTTAACTGGAGTATTCGTATCAGCATTTATCGGTAATAGACTCATTATTTCTGGACTTGTCGGAGAGAAAAAACTAACTGAAAGAGAAGAAGGCGAACTCCAAACAGAAGAAATGCAACTACAAAACTTACAAAACACTTTAAGCAAAGTTGAAAAAAAGCTCGAACATATGGATACGCATTTTGAATCTCACACAGAAAATAAAGAGTAACTTAAATGGGGGGCCTATTCGGTTACGCTCCGAATCTAAGAGCTCCACAAGCTCTTGTGCTACTATTACACCATAAGCCCCATATACTCGTAGTTATATCAAAAAAAATGAATAAACGCCAATTTTATTTACTAAAAATTTGCGCAATAGAACTAAAGTCGTAAGCAAAGCTAGTTAAAATAAAAATCAAAACTGAAATCGCAGCTGAAACCATACACCAAGAGCAACCTTTTTTGAGCACGAAAATTTGCACGCCTATGAGATAAAGCGAGAACAGAAAAGCTCCAAAAGATGCAAGCATTAGAAAACCGATAGCCATGCCGGGCATATTTTCACCAACAAAAATAAAAATAAAATAAGCGACTGAAATAAGCGCGTAGTACGTCATTCCTAAAAGCTCTAGCGGTACACCCATCATTTTGGAATAGTCACTATGCACTACTGCATTACAATCAAAGCCGACAGGGCAAACAAGAGGCGCCTCCCCTTCTTGTTTATGTTTGTGAATATGTTTTGCTACAAAAAATCCACACACTCCGAGCACGAACATCCCGATTCGTATTAAAATGTCATCTGAAAATTGCATAAGTTGATGATAACAATTTTATTGTAAAATTACAATGAGAAAATTTATTTAAAAACTTGTATAGGAAATACAGGCTTGTTGTATAGCGCGCGACGGCGCATGAAGAACTTGGCAACTTCATTGGAAGTGATATAAATAATTGTGATACCAAATATTATGGCGATAGTCTGGAGTGGTAGAGTGGTAAACTGAAATATTTTAGATAAAAAACCAGTATAAACAAATATGAAAGGTGAAATCGCCATCAAAGCTATGCCGGTCGCAAGTGGCACGGACAAACTGGGTGATCTGAACAGTGGACGTGAAGAGCGAATAGACAAAATCAAAACTAATTCTGCTAAAACAGACAACACAAACCATCCAGTCTGGAATTCTGCTATAGATGCATGTTTGAAAGTTTGAAAATATACAAAATCAAAGAAACTTGAAATAATACCGAAAACAAAAACACGCTTAAGCAAATTGACCGGTTCAAAATGCGGCACATGACGCAGTGCATAATCATCAGGATTGTCTGTCATGATAAGCATCAAAGGAAAATCGGTCAGTAAATTATTTAAAAGTATCTGAATCGGCAACATCGGCAAAACTGGATAGAAAAAAGAAGCGAGTAAAAGAGAGAAAAAAGTTCCAGCATTTCCGGATAAAGTGTAGATAATATAAGTAAGCATGTTTCGTAACGCTCTGCGACCAGTCGAGACACTTTTCAAAACTGGAGTTAAGTCTTTTTCTAAAAGAATTATATCAGCTGATTCTTTGGCGATATCAGCAGCATTTTCTACTGCGATTCCGATGTCAGCACGCTTGAGTGCTAATGCATCATTGATCCCATCCCCTAAAAATGCGACGGGGCCGATTTTTAAATAACGGTCAATGAGTTCTAGTTTGTTTTCTGGAGTACATTTGGCGAAAACTACTGCTCGCAAAAGCTGTCGATCTGATAAATCAATAATTTTAGTAATGTCTAAAGAAATTATATTATCGGGATGTTTAATGAGTCCAAGTTCTTCCGCAACATTTTCAGATACAGCTAATGAATCCCCAGTTAATATTTTTATACCGATGCCACGCTCATGAGCAATCTTGAAAGTCTCGGTCGCAGAGGTTTTGATCGGGTCATGAAAAGCAACGAAACCAGAGAACTCGAAAACACCTGCCAGACCTTTCGCTACAGCGATGACCCGCATACCTTTTGTTTCATACGCAAGTGCAGCAGTTTTGATAGAAACATGCGCTTTACTACAAAGCATCAAGACCTTACCGATCTGCCCGCGAGCGACTTTTTCACCATCTTCCAAAGTAAATACTTCGTACCCCACCTCATTCTTGAATGGCACAAAATTCGTAATTTTCTTTTTGCCAGTTTTTATTTTGCCGATCGAAACATTTAAGGCATCATCATAAGCGCTATCCATGGGCGACCTTTCATACTCCCCTTCGGAAATAGCATTGGAAGCTTCCCAGAAATCATTCAAATCACTCACAGCGGCAACTTTTAATTTATTCTCGGTGATTGTGCCGGTCTTGTCGGTCAGCAGAAATTTCACTGCGCCGAGACCTTCTAAAGAAGAAAGTCTTTTCACGATGACTTTATCTTTCGCAAGTACTAGAGACTCCCGAGTCAAAATAATAGTACTAATAAGTGGCAACACTTCCGGCACCACACCAATAAGCATTGCGATTGCAAAAATTAAAAAATGCACAGGTTTGTATTTGCCCATTACAAAAACCAAAAGCACCATCGCCAAGATTAAAACCAAAATAGATATAATAAATATGTACTTGATCACCCTCTCGGTAAACACGGAAAAACTACTCCACTTTTTGACAGACTCAAGCTTGGAGCGATATTGCGCCACTGAGGATTGTGCACGCAGGGCGGTTACCTGGCCAATCACTTTACCACTTGAAATAATAGTGCCGGCAAATAATTCATCACCCATGTGAATTTCTTTCGGTAATGTCTCCCCCGTACGCATAGAATCGTCGACAGAAGCGTCGTCGGATTCGATAACCTCCATATCAACAGGAGCAATAGACCCTGCCACCATGTGCACGACATCTCCAAGCACGAGATCGTCCACAAGCACTTGGACCAACATCCCTTCGCGCAAAACATAGACCTTGTTTTTGACTAAATGCATCAATTGCTCAGAAGCTTTTGAAGCTTTGAATTCTTGAAAAAATCCTAAAGTGACGTTGATGAATAAAATTATAGAAATAATAATGCCGTCTGTTTTCTCGCCAAGAAAAAAAGACACACTCGCAGAAACAGCAAGCAAGACAAAAAACAAAGAAGATACTTGAACCCACAGAGTAGAAATAATCAATTTAAAATTTTCTTTCATATTTTATATTTATCCAAATGTAAAAGTAAAAGCATCGATCGTGGAATTTTTAATGCGGAGCTCGAGAGTGTGCTCACCATAATCAGCCCCAGAAACTATCGTGTAAAGTTTTTCATCTTTAATATTAACAGTGCTGATTAATTTTCCATCAACATAGACTTCCACGTTCGCGCCATCTTTGGAACTCGCCACCATATACACATTTTTGGTGTTATATTTGAAAACCACACTCGCGTCGCCACTATTTTCAGAATATTCGGGTGTGAAATTCCATATACCACCCAAATATAGACTGTTTGATTTTATTTCAGTCGGTATTTTTAAATCCTGGGTGGTAGCAACACCCACATTTCCATTTGAAAGATGTTCGTTCCTACGTGAACCAAAATATATTTCTGGACTGCCTACCTTACCTGAATCAACGACTATCTTTCCTGCTGGATCAGACATGCCAGTGGTAATGTTTATGTTAGTATTTAATTTAGCATTTCTCTCTTTAAGAGCTTCTTGGATTTTAGCTTCAGTCACATCATATTCACCCTCTCCAGCATGATCATAGACAATATAACCATCAACATCTATCAAATATTTTCTAGGCCAAAAACTATTTTTAAACGCATTCCAAGTAGAAAATTCATTATCAAGTACCACAGGATATTTTATGTCAAAATCCGCTACCGCTTTTTGAACATTGCCTAAGACCCTTTCAAAAGAAAATTCTGGATCGTGAAGACCGATGATCACCAAACCCTCGTCTTTATACTTTTTGTACCAATCATTTAAATAAGGAATAGTCCTCCTACAATTTATACAGCTATATGTCCAAATATCTACCAAAACAACTTTCTTGCCTTTAAATTCAGATATAGTTATCGGCTTACCATCTGTGTTTATGTACCCATCGATACTGCTCAAGTCTGGCGCTAAAATATACTTTTTATTTTTTTGTGCGATAGTTAGAAGATTATTCTTGATTGTTTTTGTTGTTTTGACTGTGTTGGTTGTAGAAGTATCTTTTTCGGTCGTTACCGCATTTGTAGTTTCGATTGCTGGATTGTTTGCCTTAGATTGTGTGGTGTTTCTATCTAATAAAGTTTGTTCAAGTTTTGTAACATCAAAAAAACCTGAATCGAGAATTAAAATTTGTAATTTTTTATCGTAGCCAGTGAGAATACCTATAGCCACCAGAATAAAAATAACTCCCAAAGTTCTTTTAAACCATCCATGAGAGTCCGAGGCTATGTTTAGTTTTGTCATAATTTTTTGGCCCAATATCGCGACGATAAGGAGTGCCAAGCAAAGACCAAACGTATAAGTCAAAAGATAGAACATACCGAGCGCCGGACTCACAGGAAGTACAGTCGCTAAAATAAGGAAATAAGTTGGACTGCAAGCAGAAAAAATGGGACCAAGTGATGCACCGACGATAATATCCCCCCAAATGTTATTTTTTTGATAACCCGTCATGAGAACTTTGTTAGACTCCTGATTCATCTTAGACGTAAAAGACAGGTTTTCCCATAAAGTAGGAAAAAGTGTAATCAATCCAAAAATAAAAATGATTCCTCCAGAAAGATACTTCCAAAAATCTTGCGGAATATTTATAAAAAGTGTACTTGCTTTCAAAAGAATTGTGAAAAGAATCACCGAAAGACCTAGCGATAATATCACAACAAAAACTCTACGCTTGCTTAGCGTTGCATCTGAAACTGAGCGTCCTACGATCACAGGCAGAAGTGGCAGAATGCACGGTGCTAAAATTGTTAAAACTCCAGCAATAAAAGACAGAATAAAAAATGGTGTCATATAAATAAAATTATAACATATAAATTTGCTATAATTATTCGCATGGTTGATTTTAAAGAAAAAGTACTAGAAATTGTACGAAAAATTCCAAAAGGAAAAACTATGACTTACAAAGAAGTTGCTCTCCGCGCGAAAAGCCCGAAGGCTTTTCGCGCTGTAGGCAGCATCATGGCTCACAACTTCGACCCAACTGTCCCCTGCCATCGTGTTATAAAATCCGACGGAACTCTGGGCACCTACAACCGCGGAGGGACATCTAAAAAACTAAAAATACTACGCGAAGAAGGCGCGATTGAATAAAAATTACTACTTAGTGACAACCAATATTTTTTTAATTTTAAACAAATCGTATAAAGCAGCAAGTATAAAAGCAATTTGTAAAATGATAAATATAAGATCTTTAAGATAGATGCTGTAAATTTCTAAACAAATACCACCGATTATATATAAACAGTTTTGATGCTTACGATTTTTCAGCAATAGGCCAACACAGATTAAAATAAGTCCGATGGCACCTATTAACTTGAAAATATTCATATCCATAAATTTCTTTGTGCCCGGGACTGGACTTGAACCAGCATGCCTTACGGCGCACCCACCTCAAGGGTGTAGGTCTACCAATTTCCCCACCCGGGCATTACTTTTTGAGTATAACAACTATTTCACCGAAATGCCAAACAATCTAAGGAGCATTTTTGGATTATGCGCAATGCGATATCCATCAATGTCGGTGCGATTCATCACAAGATGATCCTTGAAAAATTTTGTATAGCCGTCCATGCCTACTCCGTAGATAACATTATATCCTGCATCAATGAGTTGCTGCCTTCGCTTGCTGCCTTCCGTGAAAACTTCTCCAAACGGTCCGATAAAAATATTAGTCGGTCCAACCAGAGAACCTACTTGCGCCTTCCATTTATAAATATCAGTTGCAAGCTGGTCAGATGTAATTGTATCTTTCAAAAATATTTGATTGTGCGAAAAACTATGATTCGCAAATACCCAACCAGTATTTTTCAAAGCTTGAACTACTGGCAATACTGCTGCTCTCTCGGCAACACTTCCGACATTTTTGAGCTGAGTTCGATAACCTAAAATTCCTTCAAAACCAGCAACTGCAATAATTCCCTTTGCGCCATTCAAAGAAAAATCTGGATGTACTTTCACAAACGCATCAACAATCGGCACCACATCACCATCATCAGTAATGATATCTTTGCCTTCCAAGGTGATTACTTCTGTCTTTATGACGCCGTTCTCCAAAACAAGCTTCTTAGCAAAACCACCTTTTTTCATATAGGAATAATAGTTCAAGTCATCAAGCGAGATAATCAAGGGTTTTTTGCCTTTTGGAAGAAAAAGATCTTTCTGTGTCATTTTTCCTTTATCATCCAATGAATACAAGCTGTCAGAATTTATTAAAATAAAATTATTATCGTAAAGCTCTTGGATAATCTGCTTGAATTGACTCACGGTGATCATATTATCTCTATAACCTTGCGCATTCTCAAAGTCCGCACCTGCCAACTCTGGATAAATAACTAGACTGTGAAAAAATATGTGCTCGATCCTACCATTGTATTTCACAAAGTCATTCTGTGCATGAGCAAAGAAACAAACTCCGCTCATAGTGATGATGATGAAAAAAAATATGAGGGAAAAAAGTTTATTCATTTATGCTGCGACTTCGGCTGGAGCAGCTTCTTCTTCGGCTTCTACTTGAGCAGTCACTGAACGCATTTTACTGCGAACATCTTTTACGGCTTTGGTACGAATATAGTACAGCTTTGATCTTCGAGCACGAGCTTTCTTTGTGATTTCAATTTTGTCTACCATTGGAGAATATAATGGGAAAATTCTTTCTACGCCAACACCAGAAGCCACTTTTCGTACTGTGAAAGTCGCACCCATCTCTGTACCGTGCTTTCGAGCAAGTACTATACCCTCAAATGCCTGCAATCTGAATTTAGGAGCATCAGACTTCTTTGCGTCACCTTTCTTTTTCTCGCCCTTTTTTTCTGTTTTTTCTTCTAGAATTTTAGACCAGACGTTTACAGTGTCGCCAGCCTTAAAATGCATAGCCTTGCGAGCCTGCATGTCGACTGGACTGAATTTTATGTTACTTGTTTTTGCGTTCATATTAGTAGAAGCACTTTAGCATAAAAGGGTTTCTTAGGCAAATTCTTGCTGGTAGCATTTAACGCAGTAGACTATTCGAGGGTCTTCGGGGGCATATGGTGTATAAATTTCAACATTGCATTTTGCACATGTCCTATGATGCAACTGTGGTTTATGTAATCTTGCAAATCTAGAATGTTCCCTACATTTAGGGCATTCGTGCGGGATAGGTAGACCCATCTTGCGAAGCAAATTCAGCTCACCCTGCACAATCTTGTAACCCCTACCACACTCTCCACACTGTATTACTTCATTCAAAATACTCTCTTTAGTTTCTAAAATAGAATCAGATAAAGAATCAGCAGTCATTGTAATTTTATAAACGGGCTCTTCTCTTTCAGCCCAACCATAACCCTGACTTAAGGCTTCCTCTTTCGTCCTTGGAGCAAAGCGCATAGCATTCGATCTATTGTATGGGAACTTGCTCATCTCAGGAGGTAAAAATTCGCCGTACGGAAATTTACGACCAAGTTTATCAACATAAGGATTTACCTTCATGTCTTCTATAATTTTTGCTTTTAACTTTTCATATTCGTCTTTCGAGTACTGTTTATTTAAAATACAATAAGATTTTCTTTTTAAATTCACACATCCAAAATTATTTTTTCCAGAAATATTCCAGATACAATATTCTAAATTGAGAGAATCAGGAAAACACAGATTCGAAAACTTTATATTGTTAGCATTGTTTCCAATACTTCCAGATTCATAAATAAGGCTGGCGTTGTTGCCCCAGCCTGAATAATCCATGCAGTCTTTGGCTGTCGGAACTGTGATAAATTGAGTCCATTTACAATTTTCTGTACCGTTTGCAATATACATTTCTTTGGAATTTTTGGATGTATACACATACTCCCCTGTGACGTTTAAATTTAATGAGTGCCCATCATATTCTCGGTATGGTTTTGTCATCCAAAATTCACTTGCTTTCTCATTTAAGGAACTTAAATTAACCCAAGAATCCAAACGTAATTCTTTTATTTTTTCGTCATATTCTTCTTTAGAATATTTAACGTTAAAAATATAATGAGATGCGCCACGCAAATTCACGCAACCAACACAATTTGTGCAACTATAACAGTTACGAGAAAACCAGACATCTACACAAGAATCACACTCGTCAGAAAAGAAAGTTCGGTAGTTTTTATTAAAACCAATAGATTCATAACATAATTCTGATTCATATCCCCTAACACAATCAATACTATATTTTAACCCATTTAAAACAGAAGAATGGTAGACATTATCACAGTAATCAGCCCAGAAAACCTGATAACAATCTTTGGACCAAGCGATAGAGTTGGAATATTCAGAATTTTTTAAAGTTAAATACTCACTTTCAAGGGCAGTATACGGGGTTCTATTGGACAATTCTTTAACTTGTTCCAAAAAAGGACGTGAAGTGTCATAATCCATCGCATATTCTGTCCCATCCCAAGAATCACCCCACCAGCATTTCTGACAATAGACTTTTATCTTATCTTCTGGTGGATATTCTGACAATGTTTTTTTGTTGCACACATCACAATCTCGCCAAAACAAACTCCATGTATTGGTAAAAGAAAGTCGTCTTACCAATCTACACTCCGGACACCAAGTCGGTGCTGGAACATGCATTTTTTCATAAAAAGAAAAATCAGTAGTTTCTATCGTGAAATCTTTTTTGCAGTTCTGACAGATTTTATTTTGTGATTTCATAGTATTTATTAACTTACTAATTATAACATCGTTTTATTGATCACATTATAGATACTTGGCCCTCATCTATTTTAAAAATTTGAATTCCTAATTCAAGAAGTCTCTTTTGCATTTCCCTTTTGGTTCATATACTAAAACTATATAGATAAATCAGGATTCAGTCAAACTAAATAACATCTCATTTTCATAAATAGCTATATTTAATAGATATATTAGGAATTATGTTAAAAATGTGTCAAAATAGTTGACATTATTAATAATTCATTTATAATACAAAAATGGAGATAATGCTACGCGAATCCCCGAACCCGAACACTAATTAGTTGTTAATACTTCTTGTAATATACCACAGACC
>JBAXFB010000027.1:0-9970 GCA_037140115.1 bacterium
GCTAAAAATTCTAATCCAATTTTTGGAGATTTAGAATTAGAACCAATTAAATCAAGTAATAATATATATTATATTACATATAAAAATATATATAATTATGCGAAATTTATATCATTACAATTAATTGGTAAAAAAAAAGGTATTGAAATAAGTGATTCAAGATGTTTAAATTTAACTCAAAAAACAAAATTTTTTGAGGTACTATGTAATAATAAATTTAATATAAAAAATGTACTCGAAAAAACATATGGTACTAGTGAAATACCAATAGATAATATACAAAATAAAATAAAATTATTTTTTTTATCTAATTTAAAAGATCTCGTTTTTCAAACATATATACAATTAGGATTATTAAATGAATTTATAACAGATGATTCAATGACAAATGAACAATTATTAGGGCCATCTGAATCAGAAAGAAAAATACAATTACCCAAAGACTTCGACATCTTTGCATTACCATCGATTCCTACAAGCCTTGGAATGTCACTCACTACTCCTGTAATCTTAGGAAAAAGATCCACCTTGTATGTTGCGTTGAATTTTTTAACTATTTCATTGCCTTGTTCTAAAACCGGCATTTGGTCGATGCCGACAGGCACTGTGTTGGCTTTACAAAAAAGAATATCCGCAGCTTGCGAGACAGGATAAGCTAAAAATCCAAGTGGGGTTCCAACGCTAAGAGCTTTTTCTTTTATTTCAGTTTTGATTGTTGGGTTATGAGAAAGCTGTTGCACTGTAACTAAATTCATAAACAATACAGTCAGCTCAGCGATTTCAGGAACTTGAGATTGAATGAAAAAAGTTGTTTTCTTTGGATCAACACCACAAGCTAGATTGTCGAGCACTACTTCTAGCACGTTGCTTCGGACTTTCTCAGGATTGTCCGCATTATCTGTTAATGCTTGAATGTCTGCAACCATATAAAAAGACTTGGCTGCTTCGTCTTGCAACTTTACACGATTCTTTATGGAGCCTACATAGTGACCCAAATGCAATTTTCCTGTCGGGCGATCACCAGTAAGCACTATTTTATCTTTATTTTCCATACAAATATATTATCATAAAAAGCTTAGTTTCTCCACATTTTAGTAACATATTTACCAACTTTATCGCTTTGACATTTTTTTTGCTGTGCTAGAATGAGCTTATGAAGCATGCAGAGTCAAAAAAAATACCAGTAGCAAAAGGCGCTACAAGAAAGACCGTACGTGTTCCTCCACAAAGTATTGAATCCGAACAAGCCGTACTCGGCTCTATCATGCTCAGAAAAGATGCAATGCATGAAGTGGAAGATATGATCAACCCAGATTCTTTCTATGCAGAAAAACACAAAATGATTTTCCAGGCAATGCTCGACCTAGGAAATAAAAATGAACCAATCGATATGCTTTCCCTGTCGACCAAACTTAGTGAAAGAAAATTGTTGGAAAGTATTGGCGGAAATGTCTACCTTGCAGAGATAGTAAACGTGGTTCCCTCTTCCACCAATGTCAAACACTATGCCGACATAGTACAAAAAAAATATGTTTTAAGAAATCTAATAGAAGCTGCAGACTATGTTTCAGAACTCGCATTTGAAGAAGGCGACGATCATATGGATGACATACTCGACATGGCCGAAAAGAAAATTTTTGCTGTAGTTAATAGTCCAAAGAGCCAAAAATTCGTAAATTTGAAAGATGCACTACCGGAAGCTTATGAACGTCTCGAAAAACTTCACGAACACAAAGGAATGCTCCGCGGACTGCCTACTGGATTCAAAGATTTGGACAACATGCTTTCTGGTTTGCAAAAATCTGACCTCATTATCCTTGCAGCTCGTCCGAGTATGGGTAAAACAACTCTCGCGCTAGACATTTCTCGTATGGCAGCTACAACTCACCAAAAGTCTGTGGTGATCTTTTCTCTTGAAATGTCGTCACAGCAACTAGTAGATCGTATGCTTTCTGCAGAAAGTCGCGTGAACGCTTGGAATCTTCGCACTGGACGTATTTCTGATGAAAAAGGAGACTTCTTGAAACTTCAACAATCTCTCGACAAACTTTCAAAAGCTAAAATATATATTGATGACCAAGCCGGTAACTCTATCGTCAGAATGAAAGCCTTGTGCCGTAGACTAAAAGCTGAAAAAGGTCTCGACCTGATCGTCGTCGACTACCTACAGCTCATGAGCACTTCAAAGAATTATGATTCAATGGTGAACCAAGTTACCGAAATCTCCCGCTCGCTCAAGAGCCTCGCAAAGGAGCTAGATGTGCCTGTGCTTGCCCTTTCCCAGCTTTCTCGTGCTGTGGAATCTCGCGGTGGTAAGCCTCGTCTTTCCGACCTTCGCGACTCAGGATCCATCGAGCAGGATGCCGACGTGGTTATGTTTATCCACCGTGAAGATAAAGGCAAAGATGAATCAGAAAAGACAAACCTTGTTGAAATCTTGATTGAAAAGCACAGAAATGGCCCAGTCGGTAAAGTCGATCTATATTTCGACGAAAAGACTACAACTTTCCAAAACTTAGAAAAAAGCAGTCTAAGTGATTTCGCTCCAGCCAAAGTTCGTGGCGAGTTAGATGAATTTTAAAATTTATGGATATCATTGACAAGCTTACTGAAGTATTCAAAGAATTTCCTGGCATTGGCGAAAGGCAAGCAAAACGTTTTGTGTATTTCCTCATGTCTCGTAGTCCTGCTTATAGTGAAAACTTGTCACTTCTTATTTCAGAACTCAAAAAAGACATTGCGCAATGCAAAGAATGCTTTCGGTTTTTTATTTTAGATAATAAAAATGACAAACAGTGCGACATTTGTAGTAATCCAAATCTAGACTCGACTACACTCATGGTCGTCGAAAAAGATTCTGATTTTGAATCAGTGAGAAAAAGTAGAGTCTATAATGGAAAATACTTTATTTTAGGAGGACTTGTACCGATAGTAGAAAAAACTACAAAAAGCCGAGTGCGAATCGAGGAACTCAAACAAAAAATCTCTTCCCCGAAGACGGTCTTAAGGGAAATAATTTTAGCATTTTCATTAAGCCCTCAAGGCGATCACACTGATCAATACGTCCGCGAAGAACTCAAAGACATAGCCCAAAAATCTAGCATAAAAATATCTTCTCTCGGCAAAGGCCTCTCCACTGGCACCGAGCTAGAATATTCCGACAACGACACTCTCAAAAACGCATTGAAAAATAGGCAATAAATTATTTTATAAACTTTTTTCTTAGCAAAACCCTAAACTTAACAATACTAATTATTGATATAACGAGAGCGCAGACCTCTCCTTTTATAATAGCATCGAACTGAAACCAGCCAGAAGATCTAAATATTCCAGATGTTCCTATTAGAAATAAACATACCAAAAAAACAATCACTCCTAACCCAATAGATGCTAGCAAAAGCAGAACACTTTTTACTTGATAGTTCATTATTTTATCCCGGTAATTTTTACCTTGAAGAAAGGTTGACGGTGACCATTGCGTTTTAGGTAACGAGATTTTTGCTTGTACTTCACAACCATAAGCTTGCGAGCACGGCCGATTTCAACGATTTCAGCATCTACTACAGCACCATTTATATAAGGAGTACCGATTGTGGCATTCTTTCCATCATCAACCAAAAGAACCTTATCGAAGGATAACTTATCCCCCACTTTGTATTCCTCGCCCGCCGATGAGGAGGGACCTATGATTTTCTCAATAGAAACAAGGCTCCCTTTCGAGACCTTGTACTGCTTGCCACCTGTTTGTATAACTGCGAATTCCATAGGTTCTATAATATACGAAATTTAACAAAAAGGCAAGGTTTTGATATACTATCCTCATATGCAACCAAAAATCATAGAAAAGTATTTCTTCTTCAGCCTTTTAGCAGCGACCTTTATTTTTGCCTTCTTTATCTTTCGTCCATTTTGGATCGTGTTGGTGCTCGGAGCTTCGCTCTCTGTGGTCTTCTATCCTGTGTATTCTTGGCTCAAAAAAAGACACCTACCAAACTGGCTCGCATCTTTTTTAACATTACTTTTCTTTGTTTTAATACTTTGCATACCTGTATTTGGAATTGGTACTCTTGTTTTTACTCAATCACAAAACCTGTACCATACCCTTGTAGACACCAAAAATTCTGTACCGCTACTAACTACAATCGGTGAAAAAATAAATCAGATACTGCCTCAAGGCGCTTCCTTTGACATAAACGAAAAAGTGTCGAGTTTTGTTTCTTTTTTAACAAACAATTTGGCAAATATATTTAACGCAACTGCAACTCTTTTAATTTCATTTATTCTTCTACTCATTACTATTTTCTATTTATTGAAAGATGAGGAAAAATGGAAGGAAACACTCTTGCGTTTAAGCCCCATCTCAGACAATGATGACCAAAAAATCATAAACAGACTCACGCAGACAATCAATGGCGTCATAAAAGGATACCTGTTGGTAGCATTCATTCAAGGCGCACTTATGGGTATCGGACTTACTATTTTCAATGTTCCGAATCCAGCCATCTGGGGAGCGATAGCAGGCATAGCAGCCATAATCCCTCCACTTGGTACGGCAGTTGTCTCTGTGCCCGCAGTGGCTTTCTTGTTTCTTGGTGGTCACACTGGAGCAGCTATCGGGCTTTTGATCTGGGCGATTATTATAGTAGGTGCTGGTGACAACATCTTGAACCCTTACATAGTTGGTCATAAAATAGATATTCCTCCATTCCTCATGCTGTTTGCTGTACTTGGAGGCATTTCCCTACTCGGCCCTGTCGGTATTTTGATCGGACCACTGATCGTCAGCATGTTATACGCTTTAACTGAAATATACCAAACAGAATTTAAATAGTTTTCATATGGCTTTAAAATTTTACAACACTCTAACCAGAACAAAAGAAGATTTCATTCCAATTAAAAAAGATGAGGTTTCTTTTTATAGCTGTGGGCCGACAGTTTACAACTATCCACACATAGGCAATTATCGTGCATATATATTCGCAGATACTTTAAAAAGAGTTCTGCAGTATGCTGGCTATAAAGTAAAACACATCATGAATCTGACTGACATAGATGACAAGACGATAAGAGATTCCCAAAAAGAAGGAAAAACCTTAAAAGAATTTACCGAGTTTTATACCGAAGCATTTTACAAAGACATAAAATCTTTAAACATTATCAATCCTCAAAAATTCACCAAAGCCACGGACTATGTGAACGAAATGGTTGACCTAACAGAAAAATTAATAAAGAAAGGCTTAGCCTACAAAAGTGAAGACGGATCAGTGTATTTCAACATTAAGAAATTTCCAAACTATGGCAAACTTTCGCACTTAGTCTTAGAAGAGCAAAAAGAAAACGCGAGTGGTCGCATGAAGTCCGACGAATATGGCAAAGACAATGTGCATGACTTTGCTCTCTGGAAATCTTGGGATGAAAATGATGGTGATGTTTTTTGGACTACGCTTTTAGGCAAAGGACGTCCAGGTTGGCACATAGAATGTTCTGCAATGTCGATCGCAAACTTAGGCGAACAAATCGACATTCACACTGGAGGCGTCGACAACATCTTCCCCCACCACGAAAATGAAATTGCCCAATCAGAAGGAGTGACGGGTAAACCTTTTGTAAAGTACTGGATGCACAATGAATGGATCTTGGTTGACCAGAAAAAAATGTCCAAATCTGCAAAGAATTTCTATACCTTGCGTGACGTGATAGATCAAGGTGTGGACCCTTTGGCTTATAGATTTTGGTTACTTATGTCAAACTACCGCACTCGGGTAAACTTCGTCTGGGAAGCCCTAGAAGGCGCCGAAACAGCCCTTAAACGCCTTTATAACCTCTATCTAGAATTAGGTTCGAAGGTTGGAGAGGTTAATATAGAATATAAAAAAAAATTCAAAGAATTCGTAGAAGATGATCTTGATACGCCTAGAGCGCTCACGGTGCTTTGGGATGTCTTAAAAGATGAGACCCTTTCCCCATCTGATAAAAAAGCGACAGTGCTCGACTTCGACAAAGTGCTAGGATTGAAGTTCGAAGAAGCAAAAAACAAACTCGAACAAATAAAGTCTGATGAAATCCCAAAAGAAGTTAAACTTCTAATTTTAGAACGCGAACAGGCGCGAGTCAAAAAAGACTTTTCTAAGTCCGACGAACTTCGAAAAAAAATAAACGCTCTTGGGTATGAAGTTAAGGATACTGCTGAGGGGCAGAAAGTTGTAAAAATTTAAAAAATCTATTTTTTTATTTCCAGTTTTTTCTCTATAATGTCCACCCTGAGTTTTAGTTTATTGTGATCTTCATGCTTTACGCGATTCATTGAAATATCATCAATTCTATTGTTGATTCCCTGAATCTGGCTTTTTAGTCCCTCAATATCAGTTTTAGTTGCCATATTTTTAATGTCTTCCTTTGTTGCCATACGATCGACAACATCTTCCTTTATCATTTTTGCCAAATCATCAATTGTAACTTTTTTTGTTTTTTTATTATTCATGTTATTTTTCTTCTCTTATTAACTTATGTTTCTTTAAAAAATCCAACACCGGCTTTCCACACTTCAAGCAAAAATCTTTTTCGCGAAAAATGCCCACGCCAGCTCTTACTGGCTCATCTGGCAAATTCTTCTTACAAATATCACACTTTCTAACGTTCATGCATTAATTATATCAGACACAATTCTTTGCGCAAATCAAAACAACTTTCCTCCCAAAATAGCACTGTCTTTATCGGGTTTAATTAAAATAACTTTTCCTTCAATGTCTGGCACTCCCAGGGTCAACACTTCTGATTCGAATGGTCCTATTTTCCTTACGGGGAAATTCACCACACCCAGGACTATTTTACCTAGTAATTCTTCCTTTTTATACAACGCAATTATTTGGACAGAAGAATTTTTGATTCCGACTTCCCCACCAAAGTCTATTTTCAATTTGTAGGCAGGTTTTCTGGCCTCTGGGAAATCGTTCACCTCAATTATTTTTCCTACTCTAATATCTAATTTTTGAAAATCTTCTATTGTTGCCATATAATTTTTTAATTTAATAATACTAATATAACACGAAAAATAAAAAACCAGCAACGCTTATTCCTTTCGGACGTTGCTGGTTTGTGAGAGGTTAAGCCCTCTCATGCCTTGTACTTATCGGCCCCAATAACTTCGATCAACTCTTTTCTGCTTTTCTGCCTCAGCACGATTAAGTTTCAATTCAAGCACAGCGAGATGCTTTCTTCTTCTAGCTTGTTTCACTGGGCCATCCTTGTTCAACTCAATTTTTGAACTAAGATTTTGCACGTAATCAGTGTATGTCTTGATTAGCGTATTTAACTCAATGTCAGTCATATTACTATCCTTTTTATTTAGTTTTTTAACACCAACCCTAAACCAAAGAACAAAAAAGCCCCTTTAGAGGGCTGGTGCTTGGGTTGTAGTTTTTGAGATATCTTACAGCGCAAATAACAGCCTTCTAAAGAGGGCTGTAGGGGGAACTATTCGGCTGACGGAAAAACTTTTCATACTTTCATCTTACACGAATGCTGTAAATTGTCAAATCCCACGTAATATCCCAAAAATCTTCTTCCTTTTTATGCAACAGATTATGGTAATATTTAAAACTATTAGGTAAGCACTGAAGGAGTATATCAAGAAAATCCAGTTTTTTATTATAAGTAGTCCTAAAATGTTACTGAAAATACCTGTGAAGTAGGGAGCAACAGTTTCAGTTTCTGGGAATTTCCAAGATTTAGCAATAGTTGGCATAGACGCTAGCGCATCACTAATTATCGCAAAAATAATTGAAACTCCAAGATTGTGAGTAATGACGTAAATTACCAAAGCCAAAAGAGAAAAAAATCCACAAATTATATCAAATCTAGTTATTTTCCAATACGCATTTTTATTCCACAAAGAAAAAATTATCACTAGAAGAGGTCCAAATCCTGCCATAAAAACTGGCAACGCAGAAAGTCCTGCTCCAGCTTTTAATTGAAAAAAGGCTCCCAAAAATGGACCGAGCATCCAAAGAAACCAGGAAACCAAATTGGGCTTAGTATTTCCTAAAAAAATATCTTTAATATACAAAGATATACCTATTAGGCTTACTGCTGTCCCAATAAAAATAAATTGTTCCGAAATCATTTTATATCCCCTCCTTTTTAAGTTCTTCAATAATCTCTCTAGATTTGCGAGACAACTTTCCCGGAAGTTTTATATTCAGTTTAATTAGAAGATCCCCTCTTTTAGTTTTAGAAGATGGAACGCCTTTGCCACGCACTCGTAAAATTTCATTTATAGAAACGCCTTCTGGAATCGTAACTTTTACTTCCCCATCGAGAGTTTGGATTGCATATTCTGTGCCAAGTAAAGCTTCAGAAAGTTTTAAATTTAAATTCATGACTAAATCATTTCCATCACGCTTGAACACAACATGTGGAACCACATTTATTTTTATATAAAGGTCGCCAGTAGTACCTTTCGACACAGCCTCACCGTAGCCAGTCATGCGAACCATTTCTCCATCTCGTATGCCCGCTGGAATAACAATAGACACTTCTTCTTCACGACGTAGCACTCCTTTGCCTTTACATGTATCACAGATTTCTTTTGGAACTTCACCAGAACCAAGACAGACATCGCACACTTTTGTGCTCGCAATATTTCCAAAAATTGTTCGCTTTGATTCACGGATCTGACCTTGACCATTACATGTCTTGCAAGTAATCATGCCGGAGCCAGCCTTCGCACCAGAACCTTTACATGTGAGACAAGAAGAAGTTTTTGTAATTAAAATTTTTCTAGTTGTGCCAAAAATAGAATCTTGAAAAGATAGTTGCACTTCTGTAGAAATATCACGGCCACGTCTTTGCTCATGTCTGCCACCGCCGCCGCCAAAGAAATCACTAAAAATATCATTCAAATTTCCAAAATCAAATTCCGCTCCACCTCCCTGTTGGAAACCAGAAAAGTCAAAGCCTTCAAAACCACCGAAGCCTCCTTGGTGACCACCGCCACTCATGTTTTCAAAACCTGATCCGTATTGGTCATATTTGGAACGCTTAGCATCATCAGAAAGAACCTGATAAGCTTCGTTTGCTTGTTTAAATTTAGCTTCATTCCCATCTTTCTTGTCAGGATGATACTTCTGCGCCAACTTATAAAAAGCCTTTTTTATCTCGTCTTTTGTTGCGCCCTTCGGCACTCCCAATGTTTCGTAATGATCTTTTGACATAATTTATTTATATCATAGGCTCTGCTTCTTGTGAAGTCTTAGTTTTCGGCTCTTTGGTCTCAGTCGAACTAGTATCGTCGACAGAATTGTCCTGTGTCTTTCCCTTACCTTCGATAATGGCTTTTTCTTCAGCACTTCGAATGATAGTCGCTTCTTCTTCTGCGATTAACTTATTTGCATCATCTTTTGGTATAGAATATTTTCGACGTGATGCATCGATGATCTCTTGTCTATATGAAGGATGCGTGGCAGGAAGAACTTTCAAAGTTTCTGCAGAAAATGGGTCGTATGATTCGCCATCGATCGTCATCTTGATATAAATTTCCCCGACGGCCAAGTTGATCATGTCTTTAACGCCGAACAATGGCTCGAATTCTGGTTTCAACTTCACTGCATCTTCTCCACCCACACGAAAAGAAATAACATTTCCGACATTTCCGAGCACTGCTTGATATACCTTTGTAATAATCTGCCCGACATACTGGTGCGCAATGGTAAGGTTGAGCCCGTATTTACGAGCCTCTGATAAAATATTTTCGAATGTCTGAATCAAAGAAATTTTGTTTTTGAACCTACGGTAGTAGGTAGTAGGTATGCGTTCTCCGAAAAGTAAAGAAATTACTTTTGGTTCATCAAATCTTATATAAGATATGGAGGGCATTTTCATAGGGAGGGTTTTTACATTTTAGAGTTTGCAATTATAAGAATAATTTGTAATACGTGATTCACTAAAGACAATATATATTTTCCTCCAGCCT
>JBAXFB010000028.1:0-9912 GCA_037140115.1 bacterium
TCCTAGAAACATTCGGTGGTACTAAAAACTTCAAAAAACATTGCGATGAAATTGTCTCAATTATTAGAGAAGAGAGGGGTAAGAGCTCTCTTTTAGAAGAAGATAACTTACCAGCCAGTGCCTAAGGCGCTGGCTGGGGTCTGTTTGGATTCTTTTGCTTTGTTTTTTGTCTTAACTGTATTAAAATGTAGGCATGGCTGATCATGATGACGGTGGCTCTGCAGGCCCGGGTGGCATAATAGAGATTATTGAGAACATCCTTAAAGCATATTGGCTTTGGGTGCTTGTTTTGATTGCGCTGTATTTTATGTGGCAAAATCATATGATCCCTGGGCTGGTCGGAGATATCATCCTGCCACTTGCTGGCACGGCTATCCTTGGACGATTTGCTTGGATCTTGTGGGTTCATTATATTCAACAGGATTTTATTTCTGGTATTGATTTCGTTTTACTTGAAATTATTCCACCGAGAGAAGTTTTACGTAGCCCAAAAGCTATGGAGCTTTTTATAGTAAATGCTCTGTATCATCATAGTAATAAGGGTGGACTTGAAGAGTTCTGGCAAGGTGCGGTGTGGTTCTGGTTTTCTTTAGAGATTGCTTCTATCGAAGGCCAAGTGCATTTCTACATACGTACACCCACCCGCGTCCGTGGACTCATCGAGACACAGATGTACGCTCAATATCCACAGGCACAGGTAAAGGCAGTCGAAGACTATACGCTCGCAGTTGATGAGATATCTCCAAAGAGTGCTTGGAATGGTTGGGGTGCTGAGTTTAAATTAGAAAAACATGATGTTATTCCAATTAAAACCTATGTTGATTTTGGGTTGGATAAAGACCCGAAAGAAGAGTTTAAAGTGGACCCTATTTCTTCGGTTATAGAACTTTTTGGTTCTATGCAGAAAGGGGAACACATGTGGATGCAAATAGTAGTTACTCCTTCCAAGAAGACTTGGAAAACTGAGGGTACTAGATTTGGGCGACATGATTGGGTCCAGGAATCTGAAATTCAAATAAAAAAGTTATTATCCCCTTACGCTCGTGAGAATAAAAAGTACAAAAATGGCAAAGAATCAGGAGAATTTTCTTTTGAATACCGTACCCCGGACTTTTTGAAAAGCGCAGTAGAGGGTATGTCTGAGAAGACTTCTAAGCTTGGTTTTGATACTGGTATTAGAGTTTATTATGCAGCGAAAAAGGAAGTTTACAATATGAGCAACCGCAGAAATCTGCGTCTTATTTTTCGTCAATATGCAAAACCTGATAGTAACCAATTAATGCGTACAAACTCGACTCAGGGTGATGCATATGGTGGAGTCTTTATGATTTCTCCTGAGACCGTAATGGTGCTGGCTGACAGAATGCTCAATGAATGCAGAGAACGATCTTTCTTTCATTTACCACTTAGGCATAGTTTGCTTTCAGAACATGTGCTTATTTGGCCGCTTTCACCTGCACTTTTTCCTGCATATAAACACCCACCCACTTATGTATTAAATGTTGAAGAACTTGCGACACTTTGGCACTTCCCAGGTCAGATATTGAAAGTTCCTACTTTGGAACGTATCGAATCCAAAGAAGCTGCTCCACCTACCAACTTGCCTATCTAAATATTATGGAATTTATTTCAGCAAACAGATATGTCCTCGGCGCATTGGGTTTTTTGGTTTTATTTTATGCGTTTTTTTTGAGCGCACCCATAGACTTTCCGGCAGGATCTACATTTAGAATCACAGATGGTATGAGTTTACGAGCTGTATCTCTTGAATTAAAACAGGAACATTTTATTCGTTCTCGAGTTGTTTTCGAGGCATTGGTGATACTTATGGGTGGCGACAAGCATGTTGTTGAGTCTGACTATTATTTCGAAAGTAAATTGTCAGTCTTTGAAGTCGCGAGACGCATCTCAAGCGGAGAACATCACATGGCGCCGATAGTGGTGACTATTCCAGAAGGTTTTACTGTGACTCAAATTGCTGAACTGTGTGATGTTAAGTTGAAAAATTTCGACAAAAATAAATTTTTAGTTTCGGCTACGCCTCTTGAGGGAAGTCTCTTTCCTGATACGTACTACTTTTTGAGTACTGACACGGAAGAAAATGTTTTAAAATCAATTAAAGAAAATTTTACTAGCAAAATTTCTAGCATTCATGACGATCTTGTGTCAGTACAAAGGCTCACAGGTAGAACTGAAAAAGACATTATCACTATGGCTTCAATATTGGAAGATGAGTCAAAGGGTGCGGGAGACCGAGGGTTTATCGCTGGTATTTTGTGGAAAAGAATTGCGATAGGTATGCCACTTCAGGTGGATGCTGCTCCAGAAACTTACAAGACAAAAGGATTACCTAAAAATCCGATTAGTAATCCTGGACTTGAAGCCTTAAAGTCTGCATTGCATCCGCAAAGCTCGCCGTCCTTGTATTATTTGCATGACAAGAGTGGGAATATTCATTATGCAAAATCATTCGCAGAACATATGCAAAATGTGCTAAAGTACTTGAAATGAAGAAAAAGACTGTATTTGTTGGGCTTTCAGGGGGCGTAGATAGCGCTGTTTCTGCAGCATTGCTTAAAAAAGCAGGCTATGAAGTTGTGGGTGTTTTTATCAAAACTTGGCATCCAGATTTCCTCGAATGCAACGAAGAAGAAGAGCGCCGTGACGCTATGCGTGTCGCTGCGCATTTGGATATTCCATTTTTAACTTTTGATTTGGAAGAGGTTTACAAAAAAGAAGTTGCCGACTACATGATAGCTGAATACAGGTTGGGTAGAACGCCTAACCCTGATGTGATGTGCAATAAGGAAGTGAAATTCGGTGCGTTCTTAAAAAAAGCTCTGAGCATGGGGGCTGATTTTGTGGCTACCGGGCATTATGCACAAAATAGTGAAGCAGAAATTGCTTTTTCTCAGGTCCTCGGTTTTCCTCGCTCCGCGAAGCCAGACCATTCAAAAAAGCAATTTTTGCTCCGCCAGTCACCAGACCTTTCCAAAGATCAAAGTTATTTTTTGTGGACGCTTACTCAAGACCAACTTTCAAAAATTATTTTCCCCGTTGGACATCTAAAGAAAACTGAAGTTCGGAAGCTTGCGAAAAAATTTAATTTACCAGTTGCAGAGAAGCATGACAGTCAGGGGATTTGTTTTTTGGGAGATATAGATTTGAAAGATTTTTTAAAGCATTATATTTCTGTAAAGCAAGGGAAGGTTAAAAATGAGTTAGATGAGGAAATAGGTTTTCATGATGGGGCACTATTTAGCACTCTAGGAGAAAGGCATGGATTTACTGTAACCAAGAAAAGTCCAAATGATGGACCTTTTTATGTAGTCGGTAAAGATATAAAGAAGAATATTTTAATTGTGTCGCAAGACCCCCTCCGTCTTTCAGACACCTCCCCCTTAATAAGGGGGAGGAAGGGTGGGGGTCTGTTGTTGGAAAAAGTGCATTGGGTTGGTGAAATTCCTAAGCCTAATAAGATTTATACAGCACAGGTGCGTTATCACGGTGAATTTTTACCCTGCAAAATAGTTTGCGGAAGTCCGACTTCCGCAGAAGTATTTTTTGAAAAGACAGTGTTGGTCGCTTCCGGGCAATCCTGCGTATTTTATAATGGTGATATTTGTTTGGGTGGTGGGGTAGTCAAATAATAATTTTATTGATACAATTGCTTTATGATTGAAAATAATGAAATAATTTTAAGATTAGCTGTGGCGGTAGGTCTTGGGCTTCTTATCGGCGCAGAGAGATTGTTTGTTCACAAAGAAGCAGGTATGAAGACTCATGCTTTGGTGTCGCTCGGTTCTGCTTTATTTGTTGTTTTGTCTGAGTTTATGGTTCAAAAATATGCTAATTTGCCTGGGCTTAATCCGACAATGATGGCTTCGCAAATAATCGTTGGTATTGGGTTTTTGGGTGCAGGCTCTATCATGCTTCATGGGTCACATCTTTCTGGGTTAACAACAGCCGGCGGACTTTGGGTTATGGCAGGGATTGGCATGGCCTGTGGGCTTGGATTTTATGGACTAGCAATCATAGCTACAGTTTTCGTACTTCTTGTTTTGACTTTAGTAAATATATTTGAAAAACCTATTAGAAGAATTGCTGGTGATGGTGAAGCACCGAAAGTTTAATTTAAAATAAATATGCAATCTAATGAAATCCGTTCCAGATTTTTGAAGTTTTTCGAAAATCGTGGACATAAAATAATACCTTCAGCATCGCTTGTGCCCTTGAATGACCCGTCAGTTTTATTTAATACTGCGGGCATGCAACCACTCGTGCCATACCTTATGGGTCAAAAACATCCAGGAGGAACTCGTTTAGTTAATGTTCAAAAATGCGTCAGAACTCAAGATATAGATGAAGTCGGAGATAAAACCCACGACACTTTTTTTGAAATGATGGGTAATTGGTCTCTTGGGGATTATTTTAAAGAAGACGCAATCAAATGGAGCTATGAATTTTTAACTTCCAAAGAAGAAGGCTTAGGACTTGATCCTCGTAGACTCTATGTTACTTGTTTTGAGGGAGATGAGAATGCAAAAAAAGATGAAGAATCAGCTAGTATTTGGCGAGATATTTTTAAGAAAGATAATATCGCTGGTGAACGTATTTATTTTCGCCCTGCAGCAAAAAATTGGTGGTCTGTGGGGGACAACGGTCCATGTGGTCCAGATACAGAAATGTTCTATGACTTAACTGGAGAATTAACTCAAGGCATGACGCTTGAACAGTATATGAAAGCTGACGATGAGCAAAAAGTCGTAGAGATCTGGAATGATGTTTTCATGCAGTTTGAGAAAAAGGACGGAAAGGTTATACGTGAATTGCCAAGTCAAAACGTCGATACTGGTTCTGGTCTAGAGCGTGTGGTTATGGCTGTGCAAGGCAAGGACAATATTTTTGAGACGGATTTGTTTAGCGGGATGATGGATCTGATAAAAGAAAAGAGCGTAAACTATGATGTGCGTTCTGCTCGAATCATAGCTGATCACTTTCGTACTTCTGTGCTTATGATTACAGATGGTGTTCTTCCTTCAAATACAAGTCGAGGATATATTTTGCGTCGTCTTCTACGTAGAATGTTTACTAAGGCATCTACCATGGAACTTCCTTCAAATTTTTGGACTGACTTGATTCCTGTCATCTCAAAAACTTATAATGAAATTTATCCAGAGATAAAAGTTAATTTTGATCATATTATTTCAATCACAAAAGAAGAAGAAAAATTATTCGAAAAACCTTTGAATGGTGCGGAGGTTTATCGTATGGATCTTGAAGCTGCAAAACTTGATGTAAAAAAGAAAATGGGTGACGTGTCTATCTTAAAGGATAGAGATACAGCTTCTGGTTTGTATATATATAAATTATTTGAGACATTTGGGAACCCTGTTGAGCTTATGGTGGGCGTTGCTAAAGACTTAGGATTTAAAGTTGATGAAGAAGAAATTGCTAAAGCTCTAAAGGAGCATCAAGAAAAATCTCGCACCGCTTCTGCAGGCATGTTCAAGGGTGGACTTGCGAATCATAATGAAAAGACTATTCGGCTACATACAGCACACCATTTGCTTCTAGCGGGACTGCAGGCAATTGTCGACAAAAATATTAAACAGCGCGGAAGTAATATTACTGAAGAGAGGCTTCGTTTAGACTTCTTGTGTGATCACAAGTTGACTGATGGGGAGAAGAAAAAAGTAGAAGATTGGGTGAATGATAAAATCAAACAAGGCTTAGATGTGACACGTCGAGAATTGCCATTACATTTAGCAGAAACAATCGGCGCGCAGATGGAATTCGGAGCAAAATATCCAGATGTTGTATCTGTGTATTTCATTGGTCCGACAGATACCAAATACGATGCTATAAGTAAGGAATTTTGTGGTGGTCCACACGTCACAAATACAAAAGAGCTCGGCACTTTCAAGATTCAAAAAGAAGAAGCTGTGGCTCAAGGCATCCGACGCATCAAGGCTGTGCTTTCTTAGCTTCCTCGCGGGTTTGTTTGTGTTATAATTAACCTAATGGGAATTTTTTCACACAACAAAGAAAAAGGAAAGTTGGTGTTGGTTTTTTATATTGGTTCATCTTCCGTGGGGGGTGCTCTTTTTTTGACACAAAAGTCTGGAATTCCTAAAATAATTTTTTCGGTTCGTGAACCAATATCTCTCGAAAAAGATATTGAAGCTGGAAGGTTTTTTACTTTAACCATTCAAGCATTGAATCTTGTAGTGAGCACTATACATAAATCTGGTCTCGGCGCACCAAGTGAGATTTATTGCGTGCTTTCTTCTCTGTGGTATGTTTCGCAAACTCGCATTGTTAAACTTGAGAAAAATACACCTTTTATTTTTAATGCAAAATTCGCAGATGAGTTGATGAACAAAGAAAAAGCCTTATTCGTAGAAGAGTACGCCACGAAATATGCGAATTCTGGCATCAAAACTCGCATTATCGAATTAAAAAATATAAAAACCATGATGAATGGTTATGAGACTACCAACCCTCTAAACCAAAAAGCTTTAGATCTAGAAATGTCTCTTTTTATTTCGATGAGTGAAGAAGAGACTCTCAAGAAGATCGAAGAAACGATAGGTCTTCATTTCCATCCGAGGGGCATTAAATTTTTCACGTTCACTTTTGCGTCTTTTGCTGTGGTGCGAGATATGCACTTGAAGAATGAAGATTTTCTTCTGGTGAATATCGGGGGTGAAGTCACGGACATCTCGATGGTAAAAAAGAATATTTTGAGTGAGTCAGTGTCTTTTTCTCTCGGGGTCAATTTCATGATTCGCGAAGTAGCGGCGCATTCCAGCTGCTCCTTGAGTGAGGCTAAGTCGTGTATTTCACTTTTGAAAGATGATCATGCGACATCTGCCGTGACCACAAAAATTGCTCCAATTATAAATAAAATTAAAATGGATTGGCTCACTCGTTTTCAAGCATCTTTGGCCAACTTATCAAATGATATTTCTGTGCCTTCGACGATTTATTTATCTGTAGACAAAGAGTTGGCGACTTTCTTTGAAGAAATAATTCGAAATGAGCAATTTAACCAATATACTCTCACTGAATCTAAGTTTGAGATTATTTACCTTAGCACGGAAATGTTTCATGGTATGGCTGTGTTTGAGGAAAATGTAGTTCGCGATTTGTTTTTAATTATGGATGCAATATATGTGAACCGTTTTTTAAAGAATCCTGCACATCAAATAGAGCAGGGTGCAATTGAACAAATCTAAAATATATGCCAAGAAATTTACTTCAAGATATGGTAAAGACAAAACGAGCTACGGTACGGATGGCGCCGTTGGAAAAAGAGTCCATCGCTCCGAAACATATTGAGCATACCCCTATAGAAGTTTATGGAGTTTTAGGTGGTAAGCAAAAAGGTAAGTCCCGACACACTCTCTGGATAGTGGCAGTCGTGTGTTTACTTTTTTTCGCATTCAGCATTTCGTATTTATTTTTCTCCGCGACGATTACAGTGCATCCAAAGTTTAAAGATGTTGCACTAAATAGTAGTTTCTCTGCTACTTCGAATTCGATGGATCCATTGCCCTTCAATGTCATCGTCGTTTCTGGCGAAGAAGATAAGACATTGCAAGCAACTGAGACAAAAGATGTTTTACAAAAAGCGCAGGGGTCTGTGGTGATTTATAATAATTTTGGTTTAGCTCCACAAAAACTTGCAGTTGCTACAAAGCTTCTTGCTTCTAGCGGTAAAATTTATAAAATAAAAACTGCTATAGAAATCCCTGGCATGAAAGGAGGGGTACCAGGATCTATCGAGGTGGGGATTGAAGCTAGCGAAGATGGTGAAGCGTACAATAGTGGCCCACTTGATTTTAATATTTTAGGTTTTAAAGATACACCTAAGTATTCTAAATTCTACGCAAGATCAAAGGGCAGCTTAGCTGGTGGTTTTAAAGGTGTAACCCCTTTCATATCTGATACTGAAAAAACCAGTACATTGGCGGCGATGAAGGCCTCTTTACAACAAAAATTATTACAAAAAGCCACTGACCAAATACCTGCTGGGTTTATTTTGTTTAAAGATGCAGTGTTTTTGAATATTGACGATAGTAATATTGATTTTAATTCGCATGATGCGAGTACTGTGCCACTAGCATTGAAGGGTACATTGTATGGCGTTCTTTTTGATGAGCAAAAACTCACCAATAAAATAGTTAAAGATAATGTTAAGAATTCTGACGGCAGCAGTGAGGTCTATATTCCGAACATTAAAGATTTAAGTTTTTCTCTTGCAGGTGCCACGAATGCCAGCAACTTTAATAATTTGGAAAGTATAGATTTTAATCTTAAAGGGCAAGTTAAAATTGTCTGGAAGCTAGATCAAGATAAATTTGTTAGCGACCTTTTAGGCGCTTCGAAAAAAGATTTTAACAAAATATTATTGCAGTACACAAGTATTGATTCTGCGGAGTTAGTGATAAGTCCTTTCTGGAAATCATCATTGCCATCGAACTCAAAAGACATCAAAGTCTTAATAGTAGACCTGAAATAACAAATTAAATTTTTATTGCTTTGTAATTCTCCGGAGCAATTTTAAGATATTCTTCGAGCTTCGTGCGGGTTAGAAGTCCTTTTTGCGCGCCAATTTCTTGGACTACCGACATTGAGTTGATTGGTCCCCATGTGAATGCCTCGACTGGAGTCATGCCGAGAGCAAGACCAGTGGTGAAGGTAGATGAAAAAGCATCACCTGCGCCAGTGCGTTCAAGTGGGGGAGCAATGTCAGGATAAACTGGGAGTTGCCAAAGTTCATTATTAAAATAGAGATAGGCGCCATTTGGTCCATCGCTGATGGAAACAATCTTTGGGCCAAGTGCCATTAAGCCTTGTGATAATTCTAAAATACTTGCTTCTTCTTTATTTAAGATTGCTCGCGCTTCTTCTACGTTACAGAAAAATATTTCTGTGCGAGCATAAACTCTTTTCAGAGTTTCCACACCAAGAGCGATCTCGTTTTTGCCTGGTTGGAATGCTAGTTTGATGTTTGGATGAGCATCTAGGTAATCAGCCAAAGTGTTATGAAAAGGAAAAGCAGTTTTGGAAACCGAGCTAAAATAAATCCATTTTGGCTCACCAATGTCAGGCAACGTGTATGGATATTTTTCATGTTTTATTAGAATAGTGCGCTCTGTTTTGTACCAAAGTACGAAATGGTAGTTGGTCTTGATGCCAGTATTTATTTTTACAAATTCAGTGCTAATATTTTCTTTTTTTAAAGCTTCCAAGCAGTCACGGCCTTGCTGGTCATCACCAAGATTTGTCACTAGTGCGGTTTTTAAGCCAAGCCTAGAAGCGGACACTGCAGCATTTGCTGCATTCCCAACGGCGTTTAATATGTAAACTTCTTCATAAGGTATTTTGTCGGCAAAAGGTAGACAAATTTTATAATTTTCATGTCCAGCTTCGCCACGGACGTCTGCACGGTCGGCATCAGTTAATTTAATAAAAGCATCTACTACAGTGTCTCCGATTGCTAAAAAATCTATTTGTTCCATGTTATGATTGTATCATACAAACAAAAATTTTCTACACCATGTTGAAAAAACCCTTTTTATTCTTTCTTTTATTTGCTTTACTGTTGCCATGGTCTTTCGCTTACGCTTCTTTAGAAATTAATGAAATAATGTATGACCTAAAAACTGGCAGTGACGAAGGGCGAGAGTGGGTGGAGATTTATAATAATGGTGATGTTGCTGTTGATGTCTCCAAGTTTAGATTCTTTGAAGGTGATACAAATCATAAAATAAAATTAGTTCAGGGTGATCCCAGTCTTGTGCCTAAAGGTTACTCAGTCATTGCCGTAGATCCGGTGAAATTTAAATTGGATTTTTCGAATTTTGCGGGTAATTTATTTGATTCAAGTTTCTCTCTCAGTAA
>JBAXFB010000029.1:0-9104 GCA_037140115.1 bacterium
TTTAGGGCGTGGACTACTGGGGTATCTAATCCCATTCGCTACCCACGCTTTCGTGTTTCAGCGTCAGGAGTGCTCCAGTTAACTGCCTTCGCATTTGGTGTTCCCCATAATATCAACGCATTTCACCGCTACACTATGAGTTCCGTTAACCTCTCGCATCCTCAAGTCTTGCCGTTTCCCCTGCAGGTTCCCGGTTAAGCCGAGAAATTTAACAGAAGACTAACAAGACCGCCTGCACACCCTTTACGCCCAATGATTCCGGATAACGCTCGAGGCACTCGTATTACCGCTGCTGCTGGCACGAGTTTAGCAACCTCTTATTCTTGAACCGATCAATAAACTTTCTGGTTCACAAAAGCAGTTTACATACCGAAGCACTTCATCCTGCACGCGGCGTCGCTCGATCAGGCTTTCGCCCATTGTCGAATATTCTCGACTGCAGCCACCCGTAGGTGTATGGACCGTATCTCAGTTCCATCGATGGGGAACAGGCTCTCACCCCCCCTAGGCGTCATTGCCTTGGTAAGCCATTACCTTACCAACTAGCTGATACCGAGCAGGCCGATCTCAAAGCGATAAATCTTTACCCTTGCGGGACCATCAAGTATTACCTAATCTTTCGACTAGCTATTCCTGACTTTGAGGTTCGTACCTACTTATTACTATCTCGTCTGCCGGTTGTCTTGCGACCCCCTTGACTTGCATGCCCTATCCACGCCGCCAGCGTTCATCCTGAGCTAGGATCAAACTCTAAATAAAAGTTATTTCAGAACGAAACAAAACAAAAAACAGCATTTTGACGAAATTGTTTTTTGTTACTATTCAGTTAGAGTTTAATCTTTTGCTCTAAAAATTATTTTATACTTACTCACTCAAATTCTTTTTTGAGACTTGCGTCCTCCAGCCGAAGCTGAAGGGTTCTCAATTTTTGTTTCAACCCCTGAACTCCAGTGATTGAAACATATTCAATTATCAAAGATTGTGTTTCTCCCGTTTGACGGGATGAAATTAAAACGCCCTATCCACTTGGATCAGACGTGATAAGGAGTATAAGCTAAGCGGAATCATAAGTCAAGCATCATTGGAGGCACTAAAAAAGCCCTATTTTAGAGCTTTTTTAGTGGATTTATAATAGGCTTATTTTGCCTTTATTTTCTTTGGTTTCTTCTTCTCCTTATGTTGGTGTGTATCTCCTTTTGCCATATAATTTTTGTTAGATTAATAAAAGACGACAAAACATTACATCATTGTCTTTGCGTCAGCCTCAGACATAAACTTGAACATGTTTCCTCCGCAAGTCGCACACTGACCCTTTGCAGACCATCTGCCTTTTGCATTCTGTTCTACCTTTACATTGGTCATAACTTGCATTTGTTGCTCAGGACCCTTCTGTCTGCACTTCATACACAAAGCTTTTAATTCTGCCATATGATTTTTGTTCAAAATCACGTCGCATCATTGTCAATTAAAATGCGACGCTCTTTATAATTAATTATTAATGTTCCCATTATAACACAACCTATATATTTCTGTATTTAAAACGTATCGCAAGCCACATCTGTAAGCGACAAGCTATAGTCTATCTTTGTCGGATCTTTGTAAACATAAGTACCATCGCCTCTATCCACCATTTCACCGAAGCCTATCTGTGCTGTGCCTTCGCCAAAAATTATTCTTAATTGTTCTTTGACTTGCATGCCCTCGGCACTAGAATCCCACCAAACGTCTACCGTGCGTGCCATCATCATTTTATCTACTGCACCGACTGTGCCAGAGAATTTACCAACCTTGCTATCTTTTTCTGCAGGAAGAAGTTTCAACTCTCCAGTCACGTTTTCTTTATCAAGCAACATACGAAGCGTGTACTCATCAGCATAGCCACGCACATTCGGAGTGCCAACTTTGGAAAAACAAAGATTAATCGGTGAGCTCTCAGGAGCTACTTTCACAGCTTGGGGAGTTTTGAAAATACTCATACCAAGAAATACAAATGCAACAACGCACAGAATCATAAGGATTAAAATATATTTTGATGTTTTCATAGTCGTTATGTAAGTAAGCCGTTTGTGTGACCACTCTATTACAAAAATATTTACCAACCTCCGGATGAACCGCCACCGCCAGATGACCCGCCGCCAAATCCACCAAAGCCTCCTCCTCCGAATCCGCCACCACGACCACCACCAAACCACCAAGGGTACACACCTGATTTCGCTTTCTGTGTATAAGCACGCGAAACCATGAAATCAAAAAATAATCCGAGACCTATAAACACAAGCACGATCGGAATCGCTGCAAAAAGTGAAGTGATAAAGAAATGCCAAATAATCAACGCCACGCCACCACCCAAAACTCCGCCGCCCCACCAAGATTTTGACCTAGCTAAAATAGCCGTGAGTATCTGAAAAACAATAAACACACCGAAAATAATTCCCTGCCAAGGTAGATTTGCAATGTTTGTAGTTTTAGAATAATCTGCGGGAACAATATTATCTCCTCCAAGCGCTTCGATCATCTTATCTACTGCGCCATCGATACCTCCGTAGTAATCACCACTTTTGAAAGCGGGAGTCACCACTTCACTCTGAATATATGAAGTACCCAAATCTGTCAGATCACCCTCCACTCCATAGCCCGTGTGAATACGAGTTTTGTGCTCAGCAAGAGAAATCAAAAACAAAACTCCGTTATTTTTGTCAGCCTTACCTATTTTCCATTTTGTGAAAATATCTTGAGCGACATTCTCAATCGTATCGCCATCTAAAGATGAGATGGCCACCACTGCGATTTCATTCGTTGTGTTCTTTGTGTAATTCTCAAGTTTGGTTTCAAGAGTAGTCACTTGATCGACTGAAAGCATACCGGCATAATCATTTAGGAATCCAGTCGGCACAGCAGGCACGTCAAAAGCGAAAACCGAAATCGGCAAAGAGATGGAGAGGAATAAAATTATTAATGCAAAATATTTTTGCATAAAAAGATTTAGTTAGTGAAGTCTACTTTTGGAACCGCTTGATTGCTTGTAGGCACATCGAAGTAAGCCTTTTCAGTGACACCAAAAATCTTTGCTAAAAGAGAAGTCGGAAATGTCTTGACGTTTGTATCATACACACGCACTAGGTCATTATACTTTTGTCTCTCGACTGTAATGCGATTTTCTGTGCCTTCTAAAGATACAATAAGGTCTCGATATGCTTGTGAAGATTGAAGTACAGGATAATTCTCTGCGATTACGAGCAGGCGAGAAAGAGCGGACTCTACCCCAGTCGCTGCTTGCGCTTTTTCGTCTGCAGTTGTAGCGCCAGAGTATCGTGTACGAGCTTCAGCAATGCCTAGAAATACAGCTTGCTCTTGTTTTGCTACACCTTTGACTGTGTTTACAATGTTCGGAATCAAGTCAAAGCGACGCTGATATTGATTCTCTACTTGCGCCCATTGCGCGGTGACTTGCTCACCAGTCGTAACGAAAAAGTTATATTTCGCAACAGCCCAAAGCGCTAATAATACAACAACCCCAACAACTATGATCCATGTCTTATACTTTTGCCAAAAATTTTGTTCCATATAATTTATTTTTTGATTATTTTTAATTAATAACTTACTAATGTAATGCTAGGATTATAGCATTTTTAAAATTTTTTCTATATCCCCACAACTCCAAACAATTTACCAATACCAAAAGTCACTACCATGGCGATGAGTCCACCTACTACCACTCGGGCTGTAGCCTTCCACTTGTTTGCCCCTCCAACGTAGGCACTTAATGTGCCAGTGATCACAAGTGCAACAACTACAGAAATAAATGTGGCAACTATAGATAAAGACATCGGAGTCAAAACTATTGCAAGTATCGGTATGATTGCTCCGACAAAAAATGCAGCGCCGGAGGCGTATGCTGCATGGAGAGGATTGGTTAAATTATTTGGATCAATGTTTAGCTCATCACGTAAATGAGTAGTCAGAGCGTCGTGCGAAGTTAATTCTGAGGCAACAACTTCAGCCGTCTTTCGAGACAATCCTTTCTTTTCGTAAATCACAGTGAGCTCCTCAAGTTCTTGTTCTGGAATTGTTGCGAGTTCTAGACGTTCTTTTTCAATCAACGCTCGCTCTGTGTCTCGTTGTGCGCTAACCGAAACGTATTCTCCAACTGCCATAGACAACGCACCAGCGACGAGTGCCGCAATGCCGGCAGTCAATATAAAACTTTTATTATCTGATGCCCCAGCGACACCAACGACAACAGATGACACAGACACGATGCCATCGTTCGCACCGAGCACAGAAGCACGTAGCCAATTCAAACTAGAATTGCTTGAAAAAGCGTTTGATTCAGCGTGAGTTACTGGGTTGCGTGATGTATTCATAGACAGTAATTCTATCATGAAATCAAGAGAATAAAATCAATTATTAAAGTATACGTGTAAACCATCCAAATAAACTAAAACCATTTTCTTGATCAAGGATAAAACTCTCTACCTTATCCTGCTCGGCTTTTATTAAATTCAATTGCTGATTTATTTGTAGCTTTTCAGATTCATTTTCAGTCTGTAAAGACAGCACCTGAAGCAGATTTATCATGTCCTTAGTTTGAACAATTTCAAACTTAAGCGCCCCAAGATTATTACCCACCAAGAAATTTTTAAAACTATTACTATTTTTAATAATTAAAAGTGAACTTGATACTTTCCCACTAGAAAAATTTTGTTTTTCAATAATAGCCTCCAGCTTTTGCATGATGGCATCCTTAAGTTCACCACCAACGAGAGACTTTTCTACTGGAACCACACCACTAATAAATGATATTTTATTTTCCAAAGCATTGTACCTAGACATGCTGTCATACTGGTCTAAGGTACCGTCAATATCTTTCGCAAAAATGTTTGAGGTAAAAGAAAACACAAAAAAAAGAATTATTGAAAATATTTGTATTTTCTTTTTAGCCTCCATACAAGCTATGCCGGTGGAGGATCTAAAATCTTACAAAATTAACATAAACTTAATATTGCCCTACAAAGTAGCCTTTATGGGCAACGTCACGCTAAATACACTTCCATCGCCTTCTACACTAGTCGCACTCACAGATCCACCATGGATTTCCACAATCCATTTCACAATAGCAAGACCAAGTCCAATGCTATTGCCTCCAGATCTATGGAATTTATCTACTCTGTAAAACCTCTCAAATATATGTGGCAAATGTTCTTTTGAGATTCCGATACCATCATCAGCCACATTGATTGTAATGTATTTCTTGGACTGATCTACTGTGATCTTTGTATGTCCCCCTTTATGCCCGTAAATAATGGAATTTCTAACTAAGTTCATCAACATTTTTTCAAGATATATTTTGTCACCCAATATTATGACGTTTGGTATATGACGTGCAACTACCGAAATATCTCTTTTATAAGAGAGTGTTTTTGACCTAGCGACGACTATTTTGATAAAAGATTTTAGATTTATTTTTTCGTATGCAATTCTACTTTTTAATTCCCACGCCTTGGAAGTTATGAGTGAAAGGTCTGTCAAAATATTTGATAGATGTTTGATCTCATAATCAATAGCCCGTAGAGCACTGCTTGCTGATTTTTTATTTTTGCCTTTACTATTCAAAGCTAAATCCACATTACCCTTGATTACAGCGAGAGGTGTCCGAAGTTCATGAGTCGCATCAGCAATGGATCTGACTTTCATCTTTTCTTCTTCGAGAAGCCTCTTTGTTTCTTTTACAAGATCGACTCTTTTACGTTCAGTGATGTCTCGAATGTTACATTGAATAACTAAAGACCCTCCAGCGATATAAGAATTACTCACAAACTCAACATCTATCAACTTTCCATCTTTTGTCTCAAGCGGTAGGTCTTCGTATCGCACATAGCCTTCTTTTTGAATCACACGAAAAGCATCTCGAGACGCTTTCATATTACGAAATGCTCCGACTTCCCATAATTTTTTATTTAAAAATTCTTTTTTTGTGTAACCGAGTAAGCCCTCCAGATATGGATTCACATCTGTGATCTGTCCTGTGTCTGAATTTAGGATTAAAATACCATCATGTGCAGTCTCGAAGAGACGACGATACCTGACCTCTGATATAGTTAGCTTGGTTTGCAGAGTTTTTAAAATTTTTTCTGACTTCTTTTTCATAAATGATGCGCGACATTATCATGCCGTACGAAAGCACTTATTCTTTCAAAACAAAACCTACACCACGGATGGTGTGTATGAGTGGCTTATTTTTTCCAGCATCAATTTTATTACGCAAATATTTAATATGGACATTTAATTCATTACTAGTCTCTACAAATTCTGGACCCCAAGCATGATCAATAAGTGTCTTCCTTTGAATCGCTTCTCCAGGGCTAGTGATGAGCACATCGAGAAGTTTGTACTCTTTCGGGGTTAATTCAATAAGCTTGCCACCCCTTGTGACTTCATGTTTCCTCTTATCCATCACAAGATTTGCAACCTTGATGACGTCACCGTCGGTCGTCTTTCTGCGACGCAGTACCGTGCGAATGCGTGCGAAAAGTTCTTTGGTGCCAAAAGGTTTTACGATATAATCGTCCGCACCGGCATCTAGACCATTCACGCGGTCTTCGATAGTACCCATCGCTGTGAGCATGATAATCGGGGTTTGGATTTGACGATCTCGCAACTCCTTACACACAGCAAAACCATCCTTCTTTGGAAGTAAAATGTCTAACACAATGAGACTGTAGTTGTTCCTCAAACCTTTTGTTAAACCTTCTTCACCATCAAAAGCAGTGTCGACAGAATAACGCTCACTCTTGAGTGCCGTTTTTAATATTTTAGATAATTTTTTATCATCTTCCACCACTAATATTGGCATACCACCATTATGCCACTAAAGTTGATACTTTGCAATATATAAATTAATATAAATTTAACTATTATGCTATTATTTAAATATGACTATACACAAAGATGTACAAATCGGACACGTGCATTTGACCGTCGGCGACCTCGATCGTTCGCTCGCTTTTTATCGCGACCTTTTAGGCTTTGAAGTCACTGCTCGTTATGGAGCTTCAGCTGTTTTCCTTTCTGCGGGAGGATATCATCATCACATCGGACTCAACACTTGGGCTGGCAAGGGTGCCACTCCTCCACCACAAGGCCACACTGGCATCTATCATCACGCGATTCTCTTCCCTACCCGTCGCGAACTCGCACTGATTTTAAAAAGATTAATCGAAGCAAATTATCCGATCATCGGCACTGCTGACCATGGCGTCTCCGAAGCAATTTACCTAAACGACCCAGACGGCATCGGCGTCGAGCTCTATGTTGACCGTCCACGCCACACTTGGAAAGTCAAAAACGATGGCCAAGTCGAAATGGTCACCAAACCTCTTGATCTTGAAGACCTACTCAAAGAAGCTAATTAATTAAATCTTAGAAATTATATAGTACGCGACGAAGCTTGCAGTCATAGTCGCAAATACTCCCCACGCTATATCAGCGATGGTTATCGTAAGTGGCCAATTCGAAAGTGTCATTTGATTTGTGAGATCATATGTCGCATATGCGATGAGCCCAAGGAATGCTCCGCGGTAGAGAGCGACTTGCCAGCTCTTTGCTGCGAGCGCAGGGTTCACCACGAAATACATTACCCCGAAAGCGTACATAAGGTAGAACAATCCAGCTGGCCAAAGCACAAATTTCTCAGCGAAAATGCCTGCTAAATTTCTTTGGTAAAAACTTTTAGCGATATATCCGAGCCAAACACCATCGAGAGACACAAGCGAAATAAGGATTGCAAAATATGTTTTCATAATTATTTTATTTTTACGTCTAAAACTTCATGTTTATCATTTGTAATATAAGTGAAATTCTTTTTTTGTTGTGTGTAATTACCACTAGCATCAGGGAAATAACTCGTCATCATGTAACCAGTGTTGTCTTCATAATTTATGACAGTGTAGTCATTAAAAAATTGCTTATCAAGTAAAAGCTTATTTACACCCTCCCATTCATTTAATTCACTACAGAGCACAGCACGTTGGGCATATTCTACCCCATTATTATTAAAACCTACCAGCCGATCTCCAAATAAAACAAATTTAACTTTGGATTTTGGATCCACCATCCCCTCACTTGAACTTACTTCCCATAAATCAAGAGCGCGAGACAATGTCTTTGGATCCAAAGCTCCCACTGTGCCATCATATTTACCATACCAAGTATCCTTACCAGCAATCCCATAATCAGAACTACCTGTAACTTTCACTCCTTGCACTTTCAATCGCATCTTGCCGCCATTTATATGATATGAGCCATCGTTCCATGTGTCAAAAGAAAAACCAGCAAAACAAAATTCTTTACCATCAACAGTACTTAAATCTAAAGGGGAGGTTAATGGCGAAAAAAGCTTTATATTTGGTTGATTTTTGATGGCTTCATCTAGATTTAGGGCATGATCAGGAGGATTATCAACACCGGAATTGTTTTCAGTGTTTGTAACTATATCATTAGAAGGCTTTTCATTTTTATACCCAAAAAACACCGCAAGAAATACAAAAAGACATATTACTATAATGAAAGATTGTGTATTTTTATCTTTAAAATTTATCATAAATTTACATTGAAAGTATCCACGCAGTCAGCATCATGACTGCAAGCTGGAAACTTATCATGACTAATATTTGCTTAAGCCAATATTTCTTTTTTGTATTAGCCCAGATAACACAACCGATCTGTATTGGGGCCATGAACCCTATCCATATCCAAAATGCTAAATGATAAATACTAAATGCTGTGACATAAGGAACCAGATTTGCAAAAGATACAGTCGTAAAAAATGCCAAGAAAAGCTGTAATGCATAAAAAGGCATCATCTCCTTCTGCATCTTCTTCATCTCTTCAGGCGGAATATTTGTGCATTCCATAATTTCCATCCATATCTTGCCGAAAAGTAAAGGCGAGTACCAAAGGGCTCCTAATACAAAACCAGCTACACTTGAAACCAAAACTAGACAATAATTTACTTGCATATAAATAAAAATAATTATTAATAAACTACCAAGCAGCTATTATCGCGCCCATTGCTAAGATAGAGACGAGTGAAGCTCCGACTTCGA
>JBAXFB010000030.1:0-8798 GCA_037140115.1 bacterium
AGTAAAGAAAATCGGTAGTTCAAAGAATCACGGCACAGTCATCACTTTCGAACCAGATGTAGAAATCTTCAAAGATTTGAAATATGATTTCAATACGATAGTAAACCACATCCGTCAGCAAGCATACCTCGTGAAAGGTCTTCGAATTTTGATTATCGACGCACGTGGTTGGGAGAGCAAGAAGGGCATGACAGATGAGGACGTGTTTTATTTCAGAGAGCTAGAGCTCGAACTTCCGTCTGTGTCTTTCTATTTCGAAGGTGGACTTATTTCACTTATCAAGTATTACAACAAATTCCAGAAACCGATTCAGAGCCATATTTTCTATGTTGAAAAAGAGTTAGACAATGTAGGTGTAGAAATAGCTTTGCAATATGTCGATGATATTTCTGACCGAATTATTCCTTTCGCAAACAACATCAACACACCAGAAGGTGGTACGCATGTGACTGGTTTTAAGACAGCTCTCACTCGCACGCTTAACACTTACTGCAAGAAGAATGAAATGATGAAGGAGTCCGAAGGAGGGTTCACAGGTGAAGACGTTCTCGAAGGTCTCACTGTCGCTATTTCAGTCAAACTTCGTGAAATTCAATTCGAAGGACAGACCAAAGCCAAGCTCGGTAGCATGGAAGCGCAAGGTGCTGTGGCGACTGTCTTCGGCGAGGCCTTCAACAATTTCCTTGAAGAAAATCCAGACGAAGCCAAATCCATCATCAACAAGTCCATCCTAGCCCTCAAGGCTCGTAAAGCAGCCAAGGCTGCGAAGGATTCTATTCTACGTAAAGGCGCCCTCGAAGGCATGACGCTTCCTGGAAAGCTCGCAGATTGTCAGACAAAAGACGCGTCAGAATCAGAATTGTTCCTTGTGGAGGGAGATTCTGCAGGAGGATGTTTTTCGGCTGATACTAAAGTTGCTTTAGCTGATGGCAGGAATTTATCTTTCAAAGAATTAATCTCAGAAGATGAAAAAGGTAGAGTAAATTATTGCTATACAACCATGGATGATGGAAGTATTGGCATTCAGAAAATTCTTAATCCAAGAAGAACTAAAATTAACGCGAAAGTTGTAAAAGTTATACTAGATAATGAAGAAGAAATTGTTTGTACACCGGACCATTTGTTTATGCTTCGTGATGGCACTTACAAAGCCGCTCAAAATCTAGAACTAAACGACTCTCTGATGCCTTTTCGAAAACAATTTTCCAAGCTAGGCAAGAGAATAACAATCAAAGATTATGAAATGGTTTATGACGGTAAGGATCAAAGATGGATATTTACCCACATGCTTTCTGATGAATATAATTTAAGGCAGAATATCTATTCTATTGCCGATGGAGCTCATAGACATCATAAGGACTTTAATAAAAGAAATAACAGTCCAGACAATATTGTTCGTTTGACGAAAGAAGAGCACATGGCACTGCATGCTTTCTTTTATGAAAAAAATCTCAAGAGGCCTGATGTTTTGGAAAAATTAAAAAATATTCGACAAACACCTTTATACCGAGAAAATATTCGTCAGAAAATGTTAGCGATGAGAGAAGATCTTTCTGCACGTGCGAAATCTCAATGGGAAAATGAGGAATATAAAAAATATATGGTGGAAAAGTTTTTGAACTTTTATAATTCAGATGCAGATTATAGAAAAAAAAGCGGGGAGACTTTACAGATTGCACAAAAAGAATATTGGTCAAAAGAAGAAAACAGACAAAAACAATCAGAACGAGTTAAGAAATTTTTTAAGGAAAATCCTGATCTCAAGAAAACACTTAGAGATATGGCCAAACAAGAATGGTCTCGACCAGATTTATTGGAATGGCGTAGAAAGAAGACTAAAGATCAGTGGACTCCCGAGTTCAGGGCACAAAGAAAAATAGCCTACAATAAAACCTACTATGAAAATACCATTAAAGTACTAAAAAGAGTTTACGATCAGAAAAAAGAAGTTGACAAAGAGCTTTTTGAAGATATTAGAAGACAAGAAAACAATAAAAATGTCTTATCTTTTGAAACTTTTGTAAGCAGGTTTTTTGATGGAAATCAGATTAAACTTGTTGAAGCTTTAAAGAATTATAACCATAAAATAAAGGCGATTTTGCCAGTTGTAGATAGCATAGATGTTTATGACATAGAAGTTTATGGCACTCATAATTTTGCCCTAGCGTCTGGAGTTTTTGTTCATAATAGTGCCAAGCAAGGTCGCGACCGTAGAACTCAAGCTATACTGCCACTTCGTGGCAAGATTTTGAACGTCGAACGCGCGCGCATCGACAAAATGCTTGCTTCAAAAGAAGTGAAGTCTTTAGTCATAGCTATGGGTACATCGATCGGTGATACTTTTGATTTGGAAAAGATGCGTTATCACAAAATAATTATCGCGACTGATGCCGACGTGGACGGAAGTCACATCCGCACCCTGCTCCTTACTCTTTTCTACAGATATTTCCGCCAAGTAATCGATGCTGGATATATTTACATCGCACAACCACCACTTTATAAAATCAAAAAAGGAAAAGAGATTTCCTATGCTTATACAGACGAAGAGCGCATCAAGATAGTTGGTAAGGGAAATGACGTGAGTGAGATCGAAGAAGTCGAAGAAACCTCATCCCAACCTTCTCCTGAAGAAGGAGAAGGGGAAAACATAGAAGACGAAAAAAAGAAATCCAACAAAGTCCATGTGCAACGCTTCAAAGGTCTCGGAGAAATGAATCCAGAAGAACTTTGGGAGACCACAATGGATCCAAAGAATCGAGTGCTTAAGCGTGTAGATATTTCTGATGCTGAAGAAGCAAACAAAGTCTTCGACATCCTAATGGGTTCCGAAGTTCCTCCTCGTAAATCTTTCATTCAGTCAAATGCAAAACTCGCTGAGATTGATATATAAATATTTGGTAAAGTATGAAACCAAAACTCCTCATCGTAACTGGTAACCCCATAAAGTTTAAGGAACTTTCGAGTGAGCTGAATAATTTTTTTTCGTGCGAACAGGGAATACTAAAAGGTTATAATGAAATACAAGGTAAGGCGGACGACATTATTCTGCATAAACTTCATGCTGCTTACGAGTATTTTAAAGCTCCAGTTCTGGTGGATGATACATCACTTCACTTTGATGAACTCGGAGGTTTTCCTGGGCCGTACGTTAGGGATTTTCTGACTCACATGTCTAGTTATCAAATGGGGATGAAATTTGCTGGTTCTCGGGTAAGTGTCGGCTGTAGGCTAGGGCTTTATGACGGCAAAGGGGAGCCGATAATTGCTACAGGTCTAGTGCATGGCGATGTGGTCACGCCAAAAAATATTGATCCCGGCCCAGCCGAATTTGACCTATTCGTGAAGGTAGATGGTACAGACAGACCAATGCTCGAGCTCTCAACTGAAGATAAAAACAAAATTTCTCACCGAGGCCTTGCTATGAAAAATCTCATTGAGATTCTGAAGAATTAAATTTAGCAATAAGAAGCGGTCGCGCACTATTGCTAAATAATTATTTCTTATTCTTAATTTCCTCCAAAAGTTTTTTGAGTAAGTCTTCTTTTGAAATCTGGCCCAAGTTGCCAGCGCCTGCCTGCGCAGACAGGTCGCGAGATTCGAGAGTTATTTTTTTGGCTTCAATTTCCTTATCACCGATCACTATCCAGTAAGGAAGTTTGCCATTTTTTGCATCGCGAACTTTGGTGCCTAGGTTCTCATCTTTATCATCAAATTCAGCTCGGATGTTGTTTTCTTTCAACATTTCATAAACTTCTTTTGCGTAAGCATTGTGATTTTCTCGCACAGGGATGACTTTTACTTGTACTGGAGAGAGCCAAAGAGGGAAGTTGCCTGCAAAATGCTCGATCAAGAATCCAATAAATCTTTCGTGGGTTCCGAGTGGAGCTCTGTGTATGATGAATGGAACTTTTTTAGATCCATCTTTGTCCGTGTATTCTAGTTTGAATCTTTTGCTCATGTATAGGTCGAGTTGGTTTGTGGAAGCAGTAAAAGATCTACCAATAGAAGAATAAATTTGGAAATCCATCTTTGGTCCATAAAATGCAGCACCTTCGTGGACTACTTTGAAAGGGACTCCAGACATTTGCATGGCTTTCATGGTCATTTCCTCTGCCATCTTCCAATCTTTTTCTTCTCCATGGTATTTGTCCAGTTTTTTTGGATCTCGAAGAGCCAATTCCATCTCATATTTTTCTACACCGAGTACTTTGTAATAATATTCGTGCAATTTAATAACATCCAAGAACTCGTTTACTGCTTGTTCTTCAGTAGTGTATATGTGCGCATCATTCATTTGCATTCCGCGAACTCTCATGAGTCCAAAAAGACTTCCTGAGTCCTCATAGCGGTGGCACCAGCCGTATTCTGCTAGGCGTAATGGAAGTTCTTTGTAAGTTCGAGGAAGCGCAGAAAAGACCTTGTGGTGAAAAGGGCAGTTCATCGGTTTGATATAGTAGTTCTCTTCTTCGATAGAGATAGGTGCATACATGCTTTCTTTATATAGAGGTAAATGGCCAGAAGTATAAAATAAGTTTTCTTTCGTGATGATTGGAGTTGTGACTCTTTGGTAGTCCCACTTTCTTTCTGTTTCTTTAGCCCAAGACTCCAATTCTTCTTTGATGATATTTCCTTTTGGCAGCCAAATAGGGAGGCCTTTACCAATCTCTTCATCAAATGTAAATAATTCTAGTTTTTTACCTAACTCACGGTGATCTCTCTTTTCTGCCTCAGCTTTCTGGGCTAGATAAGCATCTAGTTCTTCTTTTGTTTCAAATGCTAGTCCGTAAATGCGAGTGAGCATTTTGTTTTTCTCATTGCCGCGCCAATATGCTCCAGCGATGCGGTCGAGTTTGAAGGCCTCAGGATTTATTTCAGTCGCAGGGGACTCCAAATGTCCTCCGCGGCATAGGTCGGTGAACCCTCCGCAAGTGTAGGTGGTGATCTTTTCGCCACGGTCAGCAATTTCATTTATGAGTTCGGCTTTGTATTCATTTTTGAAAAAAGTTAGAGCTTCTTCTTTGCTTATTTCTTTGTGCTCCCAATTTGTCCACTTTGGAAGCTTCTTTTTCATGACGTCCTCGATTTTTTTCAAATTCGCGTCAGTAATTTTCTCTGCTCCAAAATCAATATCGTAATAGAAGCCATTTTCGATAGCTGGACCAAGGGTTAATTTGATTTTATCGAATTTGTATATCTCTCCGACTGCTGCTGCGAGCAAGTGCGCGAGCGTGTGTCTCATATTGCTTAGTTTATCTGTTTTTTCCATATTTCGTATCATAGCATATAAATATTTATTAGAAAGTTATAAATAATTGCTTTTACGTAATAATATGTTAGTATGTATCCATTATGGTAGTAAGAATGAGAAGTACAAAATCACATACAGGAAATCGACGTTCCCACCATGCTTTGAAGAGCACGAGCTTTTCTAAGTGTGAGAATTGTAAGGCTTTGAAGAGACGCCACACAGCCTGTTCAGCTTGCGGTTTTTATCGTGGCAAGAAGGTTGTGGATTTGGTTAAAAAGACCGAAAAGAAACAAAAGAAAGCAAAAGCGGCTCTTATAAAGAGCTAGTTTATAAAGTAGAAAGTTATAAAGTTTGTAAAGTTGGGAAGTCTGGATTTTTCTTGGAATTTTCTTTTAACTTTATGAACTTTATAACTTTGAACTAATGTATGGCAAATAGGCACCTCTCAAGATCAATAGTTCTCCAGACACTTTTTGAGTGGGATTTCTTGCCTAGTGGGGGTGGAGTAGACTCTACAACCGACGAAAAAATAAAAGCTGCACTTAAAAGGAATCTAAAAGAATTTGCTCCTGGACTTGAGGACGATGAATTCGTGTTTTCGCTTATTGATCAAATTTTAAAGAAGCGAGTAACGATCGATGAGATCATCGGTAAAGCAGCACCAGACTGGCCTATTGAAAAGATTTCAATCGTAGATAGAAATATCTTACGTATTGGTTTGACTGAGCTTTTGTTTGGTGATAGGGCACAAGTCCCTCCGAAGGTTGCTATTAATGAAGCTATTGAACTAGCAAAGACTTTCGGTGGAGAGAATTCTGGTAAATTCGTAAATGGCGTACTCGGAGCAGTGTATAAAGAAATGGGTGAGCCAGACAAAGGTCATCAAAAATCTACCGATAAGCCAAAGAACCATGACAGTAAGGAACACAAAGAGTCTGTTGATATAAGTAAGTTACCTGTAGAGCATTTGGGTGGTGCCTTGGTTTACGCAAATAAAGATGGAAAAATTATGTTTGGTTTTGTGCATGATGTGTTTGGGTACTGGACTTTGTCAAAAGGTAAAGTGGCGGACGGTGAAGATGTAAAAGAAGGTGCAATCAAAGCTATCAAGAAGGAAATTGGTCTTGATATAAAGATAATAGAAGAGCTTGGCACCAATGAATACGTGGCGACACATCCAGAGAAAGGCAAGAGTTTAAAGAAAGTAATTTACTTTTTGGGACAAGCTGAATATAAAGATCTTGCTCTCGAAAAGTCCGGTGGTCTCGATGGTGCTAGATGGTTTGAAATGTCTGAAGTGCCAGGACTACGTATTTACAACGACATAATCCCGCTTATCGCGAAGGCAGTGGAGATAATTTCAAAAAAATAATTTTCGTTAAATTGCGCCAAGCGTGATTTTGCTAAATCAAATGATAAAATTTTCAGATTTTGAGAAAAAAACAAAGATAACTTTTAAAGATAAGAACCTTCTAGAGCAGGCTTTTATTCATCGTTCATATATAAATGAGAATCCGAAAACTAAGTTGTCACACAACGAACGTTTGGAGTTTTTGGGTGATGCTGTGCTCGAGCTTATCGTCACGAATTTTCTTTATAAGAAATATCCTGCATATACTGAAGGTGAATTGACAGCTCTGCGTTCAGCTTTAGTGAATGCTGTGATAATTTCTGAAGTTGCTCTCAAGATCGGCATGAATGATTACCTTCTTTTATCAAAAGGCGAAAAGAAAGATAATGGTAAGGCGAGACAATATATTTTAGCCAACACATACGAAGCCTACATCGGAGCTTTATATTTGGATCAAGGTGTGGATGCAGTAGAAGGATTTTTATCAAAAACTCTTTTACCAAAAACAGAAGAAATCGTAAACAAAAAGCTTTGGCGAGATGCGAAATCTTTAGTTCAAGAAAAAGCGCAAGAATTTTTAAATGTGACGCCTGCGTACAAAGTCTTACAAGAATCCGGCCCAGACCATGACAAACATTTTACTCTCGGTATTTATTTTGGTGGCACACTTATTGCTGAAGGCAAAGGCCAATCCAAGCAAGAAGCTGAACAATCCGCTGCCTTAGCTGCTCTCAAGGTGAAAAATTGGATGGATTAAGTGTGGTAGAATAAATCCATGCGCCTTAAAAGCCTAGAATTAAAGGGTTTCAAATCTTTTGCAGAGAAGACAACTTTGCAGTTCGATAGCCCTGTCGTATGTGTGGTGGGACCGAATGGTTCTGGTAAGTCGAACGTCGTTGAGTCCTTGCGTTATGTCTTGGGTGAGCAGTCTATGAAGTCTATGCGAGGTAAGACTGGCCTGGATCTAATTTTCAAAGGCTCAAAAAATTTATCCAAAGGCTCGCATGCGATTGTGACCATTTATTTTGATAACTCAGATAAGATTTTTAAAATTGGGCAGGATGGTGGTGAAGAAATAAATTTGAATTTTGACACGATTAGCATTTCCCGCGAAGTTTTTTCTGATGGATTAAATAAATATAGCCTAAATGGCACAGAGGTACGACTGCGCGATATTCATAACCTTCTTGCATCAGTGAATATCGGTTCTTCGGGGCATCATATCATTTCCCAAGGTGAAGCGGATCGGATTTTGAATGCGAGTTCAAAAGACAGAAAAGAAATGGTAGAAGATGCTCTCGGCCTCAAGATCTATCAATATAAAATAAAAGAGTCAGTTCGAAAGCTTGAGAAGACGGAAGAGAATATGAAAGAAGTCACCATGCTTCGCCGTGAAAATGCGCCACACTTGAATTTCTTGAAAAAGCAGGTGGAGAAGATAGAGAAAGCTAAAGAAATGCAAAATGAACTTTTGGTTCTTTACCGAGAATATTTAAAAAGAGAAAGCTTTTATCTAGAATCTGAAAAGGCACATCTCTTAGAAGAGAAAAATAAAATCAGTGGAGAATTAAAAATAGTTACAGATAAAATTTCTAGCACTTCTGATGTGGAAGGCAACCCACGCAATGGCGGGGCAGGCCAAAAGATAGAAGAATTGAAAAATATTGAGGCAAAGCTGAACGAAATTCGTGGCTTAAAGAGCGAACTAGAGCGCAAGCTTGGCCGTATCGAAGGCATGATCGAGGCAAAACAAAATCGGGAAAAAATTTCTGGACGTTGCCCGACATGTGGAAAGGAGTTGGGTGAGGTGAGTGCAGAGCAAATCGCAAGCAATCAAAACAACGAGAAGGAACTTGTCGATTTAAAGAATTCTCAGGCTAGCATCATGAGTGAAGTGTTGGAAATGGGTAATAAAGAGAAGGAGTTCGGAGTGCAGATAGATGTTTTGAAACAAGCATTGAATAAGGAGATGGAAGCCTTGCGCGACCTTGAGCGAGAGAAATTCACCTGGAAGGTGAGACAGCAAGAACTTTCTTCAGCGCTTGGACTTGTGGCGATAAAAGAAGGAAATCTTAAAAACAGAAATGAGTCTTTTGAAAATGAAATCAAAGAAGGTGCGGCGCTTATCGGTAGAGAAATATTTTCTTATCAAGAGTTTGCACTTCCAGAAAATTCGGAAAATAATCCTGAAGAATTGAA
>JBAXFB010000031.1:0-8749 GCA_037140115.1 bacterium
GGTGGTATGGGTTCGGCCGTAGCAGAAGTGTTGGCGCAAAATTTTCCTACTCAAATAGAATTTGTGGGTGTAAAAGATTTGTTTGGTCAATCTGGCACTCCAGACGAACTCATAGAGCATTATGGTTTAGGGAAAGATGCTATTAAAGAAGCGGTGAAAAAAGTTTTAGCGAAAAAAGTATAGTAAGTGTGCTATAATTCTGGTTCAGATGAACATAATAATATTTATAATAATTTTGCTAGTGTTGGTTTTAGTCCACGAGTTTGGGCATTTTTATACTGCTAAAAAGTTCGGCATTCGTGTCGACGAGTTTGGTTTTGGTTTTCCTCCGAAAATATTTAGCAAGAAGTACGGGGAGACAGAGTATAGTCTAAACCTTTTGCCGATTGGTGGCTTTGTTAAAATCTTTGGTGAGAACCCAGATGATGAAAACACAAATGGTCCGGACAGAGAAAGAAGTTTTGTGCACAAGGCGAAATGGAAACAAGCTATAGTTTTATTTGCAGGCATTTTTATGAACTTTATGCTCGCGTGGGTTTTGTTCTCTATAGGTTTCATGTCTGGACTTCCTACTTCTGTTGGTGGTTCAAAGAGCTATACGGTTACGGATGTGAATACAGTTGTTGTCTCAGTACTACCAAAGTCTCCAGCGGAGATTGCTGGCTTGAAAGCTGGTGATAAAATTATTTCTGTTAAAAATAAAAATACTTCTCTTTCTGAAATTAATCCTGACACTATAAAATCATTAATAGTTGCAAGTGCTAATCAGGAAGTTGAGATTGGTTACAAGCGTGGGGATTCGGGTAGTGTTAGTCTTGTGAAGTTGTATCCTACAGTTGGTCCGAATCCGTCTATTGGAATAGCAATGGATGAGATAGGCGTGGCTAGACTCGGATTCTTTTCCTCAATTATCGAAGGCGCAAAACTAACCGTCTATTCTACTGTAGGAATCGTGCATGGTTTGTATCGCTTGATTATAGATGGGGTTACTGGAAAGGGAAGCTTGGCTTCTGTCACAGGCCCAGTCGGTATGGTGGGCATCGTGGGGGATGCTTATAGATTTGGATTTGTATACCTTTTAAGTTTTGCTGCACTTATCTCAGTCAACCTTGCGATTGTAAACTTGCTTCCATTCCCAGCTCTCGATGGTGGAAGACTATTCTTTTTGTTGATTGAAAAAATTAAAGGATCCAGAATTAATCCGAAATTCGCGAACAATGCAAATATGATTGGTTTTGCTATTTTGATTTTACTTATGCTAGTTGTGACTTATCACGATGTGGCGAAATTGTTTAGCTAATTCCGTATGAAGAAGATTCAACTGCTTCATGAAGTGCGAGCTCCCAAAAGCAAGAAAGAAATTGACTCAATAATCAAAGCACAAAGAATCAGTGAGAAAGTGCTTTCTTTGACTCTTTTGCAATTGCGTACTGGCGTTACGGAATTACAGATTTCCGATTTTATTAAAAGTTCATTTATTAAGTTAGGTGCCCCGATATTATCTTTTCCACCGATAGTTTCTTTTGGTAAAAATTCAGCAAATATTCATCACGAACCAGGCCACGCAAAATTGAAAAAAGGCGACACTGTTATGTTTGATTTTGGCTGTACGGTGAATCATTATTGTTCAGATATGACCAGGACCTTTTTCTGGGGAGAACCAAATCCGAGGCAGAAGAAAGTTTACAATGACGTACTGCGTGCGATGGAGCTAGCTTTGAAAAAAATAAATACAGGAGAGAAAAAAGCAAAAGTTGTAGACGCATCAGCTAGAAAGTTTTTAGCGAGTAAGTATAAGAATAATTTTCAACACGGACTAGGTCATGGAGTGGGCACTGTGATACATGAGTGGCCGAACTTTAAACCAAAAAGTGAAGATGTCTTGCCGGTTGGTTGTGTAATGACAGTCGAGCCAGGAATCTACTTGAAAGGCTTCGGTGGTGTGCGAATTGAGGATATGATATTGATAACCAAGAATGGTTATAAAAATCTAACAAAGGCGCCGACAGATCTTGAAAGCGTTTACCTATGTCCGACATAGGGAAACTACAATTTTTGCAAGAAATATTGGAGTTATCCACATTTTGATTGACTTTTTATTTATATACATATAATATAAGTGTAGTTTATATTTATTTTTTTGCAAAAATGTCTAAAAAAAACAAAACAAGCGTAGCAATACTCTGTGGTGGGCCATCTCTTGAACGAGGTATATCTTTAAATTCTGCTCGTAGCGTGCTTGACCATTTGGGTAGCCAGGGTGTGGATATCGTACCGATATACTACAATGAGAAAAAGCAGCCCTATAAAATTTCTACATCTCAACTTTATTCTAATACTCCTAGTGATTTTGACTTTAAACTTTCAGAGACAGCTCGTGCTCTTTCAGAGTCTGCATTAGTGCGCATATTAAAGAATGTAGATATTGTTTTTCCCTGCATCCATGGATCTTTCGGTGAGGATGGAGAGATACAAAGTTTCTTAGAAAAACACAATATTCCATTTATGGGCTCAGATTCAAAAGCTTGTAAAATGTCATTTGATAAATTTAAAGCTAATGAATATATACGATCTCTTGGCTTTTATGCCCCGCGCTCTATTGTTTTTAAAATAACTGACACAAAAAAAGAGATAGAGGGCGAGATTAAAGAGTATTGGAAAAATGAAAAGGTAACTCGCGCCATAGTCAAACCAGCCTCAGGGGGTTCCAGTATTGGTGTGTTTTCTGTAGACAATGTTGATGATGCAGTAAAGAGTGTAGAGAATCTATTTAGTAAGCGCATGGATACCCGTGTAGTGTTGGAGAAGTTTGCTGAAGGTCAGGAGTTTACTGTCATTATCCTACAAAATAGGTTCAACATGCCTGTAGCCATAATTCCTACAGAAATGGAGATGGATTACGACAAACATCAATTTTTTGATTTTAGGAAAAAATATCTACCAACTAGGCAGGTCACATATCATTGTCCTCCAAGATTCTCAAACGAGGTTATTGAAAAGATCCAAATAGAAGCTGAGCAACTTTTCTCCGTATTTGGTATGAAGGATTTTGCTCGCTTCGATGGTTTTCTAATGCCCGATGGTAAGATTTGGTTTTCAGACTTCAATCCTATTTCAGGCATGGAGCAGAATAGTTTCATTTTCCAACAGTCTTCGCGCATAGGTTTTTCGCATCAAGATCTCTTTCGTTTTATTTTAAATAATGCTTGTCTCCGTCGCGGTATTGATGTAAAACTTGAAAATAAAGGGAGCGACACTAAAAGGAAAGACATCGCTGTGCTTTTTGGTGGTGAAACTGCAGAAAAGCAAGTATCCCTCATGAGTGGTACAAATGTTTGGCTTAAATTGCGTGGATCTCAAACTTATAAACCTCACCCGTACCTTCTCGCAGAGAATGAAGAAGTTTGGGAGCTACCATATTCATACATATTGAATCACACAGTTGAAGAAATAATAAATAATGCAAAAAATGCGCCACGAGATATCGAGCGACTGTTTTTCTTGATTGAAAAAGTTAAAATGCGTCTTTTCTTGCATGATTCAGATGTAACCGAGGAATTTTTCTTGCCAAAAAAACATAAATTGGAAGAGATGTTAAATAAATATTCTTACGTATTTTTGGCTTTACACGGAGGTGTGGGGGAGGATGGCACACTGCAGAAAGCACTTGAAGATAAAAATATCACATTCAACGGTTCAGACAGTACGGCTTCAATGCTGTGCATGGATAAATGGTCAACCAGTGAAGAGATAATGCGAGCAAGTGTCCCGGGCATAAGCGTAGCTCCGCATATACTCTTTGAAACAAAAAACATCATAGAAGATCTTGAAGTTTTTTGGAATTCTTTAGTCAAACAACTAGGCACCAAAACACTTATAGCAAAGCCTAGAGGCGATGGTTGCTCTGCGGGAGTAGCTAGGCTTTTTGGTAAAGATGATTTAGAAAAATATATTTCTTTAATAAAAAACCACAAGAGGGTGGCAAAAGCGGGCACTTTCACAAACCAACTTAACGACATAGACATGCCAGAGGGGGAAGTAACAGATATTATTTTTGAATCTTTCATAGAAACAGATAAGCTCAAAGTAAGTGATGGGAAAATCATTCACACGCCAAAAAGTGGCTATGTTGAGATGACTGTTGGCGTCGTCGAAGAAGAAGGGCATATCCGTTCTCTTTCTCCGAGTATCACTGTTGCTGAAATGACGATACTTTCTGTTGAAGAAAAATTCCAAGGTGGCACTGGGGTTAACATCACGCCTCCACCGACATCTATAATCTCCGCAAAAAATCTAATTAAGGTTAAAAAGTCTGTAGAAAAGGTTGCAGAACTTGCGGGTGTGCGCGGATATGCACGCATAGATATATTTGTGCATGTGAAAACTGGTAATATTATCGTGATTGAGATAAACACTTTACCGGGGCTTACTCCATCTACTGTTATTTTCCATCAAGCTCTTGCTGAGAAAACTCCGATGGCACCAAAAGAATTCCTAGAGTTACTTATTAAAAATAAAGGATATTAATATGCCGAAAAATCCCTCACTTTCCTTTATCGAATTATCAAAAGAAAATTTAGTTCATAATATCAAGCAATTTCGTAGTTTGGCAAAAAAAGGTACAAAAATTTCAGTTGCTATTAAGGGGAACGCCTATGGTCATGGGCAGAATCATATAGCAAAAATTTTGGATCCATATGTGGATTATTTTCAAATTGATAGCATCGCAGAGTTAGAGCTTTTGCGAAAGGTGAGCGTAAAAAAGACATTTTTGATGGGCTATGTTAAAAAGTCTGAGCTCTCTAAAGCTTTGAAGCTTGGATGCATTCTTTCTGTTTTGTCTTTAATGCAATTAAAAGAATTAAATAAAATTGCAGGAAAGTTAAAAATAAAACAGGAAATACAAATACCCATCGATGCATATTTGGGACGAGAAGGTTTTTTACTTTCGGACTTACGAGAAGTTTTTACAGAAATAAAAAATTGTTCGTATCTAAAACTTGCCGGAATCTATGCACATTTTGCAAATATCGAAGACACCCGCAGTTTCACTCATGCTCAAAAACAAATCAATGAATATAGAAATGCGCTAGATTTAGCACAAGAGTTTGGTTTTTTTGGTATCCATACACATATTTCTGCTACTTCTGGACTTTTGGCTTATGAGAAAAATGAAGGTGTGCATACCGTCATCCGTCTTGGCGTGGGAGTGTATGGCATGTGGCCTTCGGAAGATATTCTAAAAATGTACAAAAATAAAATCACTCTCAAGCCTGCGTTGTCTTGGAAGACAAAAGTGGCGCAGGTAAAAATTTTACCAAAGAATCACACTATTGGTTATGGACTCACTTACACAACAAAAAAGGAAACCAAAATCGCGATTATTCCGCAGGGTTATGCTGATGGATATGATCGAGGTCTTTCAAATAAGGGCGAAGTGCTCATCGGGGGCACTCGCTGTGCTGTCCTTGGTAGAATTTCTATGAATATGTTTGCCGTAGATGTGAGCCATTTACCAAAAGTAAAAGAAGAAGACGAAGTCGTGATTTTGGGAAGTCAGGGCGGGGAGGAGATAACAGCGCTCGAAATTGCAAAAAAAATAGACACCATAAACTACGAGGTAACCACTCGAATAAGCTCACTTTTGCCGAGGGTGGTGGTATAGTTGCTTTTAAAAGCTTTTTAATGTAATATATTATCCATGTCACAAGATAGACTTATAAAACTTGCCTGCGCGACCTGCAAACGCATAAATTACTGGTCCAGTAAGAACAAAAAACTCGTCACCAAAAAGATCGAGCTCAAGAAGTATTGCAAATGGTGCCGAAAGCAGACAAAGCATAAAGAAATCAAGAAATAATAATTTTCTCAGAAAGCCCCTTAAATAGGGGTTTTCTTTTGCCCTTTTTGTGAAATTAAGGTATAAATAGCGTACGGGTCCATAGTTTAGCGGTAGAATTTTCCTCTCCAAAAGGAAAGACCGAGGTTCGATTCCTCGTGGGCCCGCATATGATAAAAAAAACTATAAAATATACTTGGACTATTATTTGCGTATTAATTATCGGTTCGTTGGTTTTTATTTTTCTTGCAATGGACAATAGTGTCCACCTCATTCCTACACCACGGGACTTGGATTCATATTCGAAAGCATATAATGTTCGCAACAATACTTCTGAAGAAGATGTTTATGTTGCATATCACCTTAATACTTCTGGGGATAATTTTGCTCCACGGGAAGTTGGATTAGATTTATTTGTTCAAAATGGAGACAAAGGTTTTAAGCAGACTATTGATAGTTGCAAAGAAGCAGGTTCTGGTGCTGTAGATGTTAGTAATCTTGGCTTAAAATCAGACGATGAAAATAAAACTGCCTTTTGTGATAAAAAAATCTACCTTGCAAAGTTGGAGGAAGGTAAAATTATATTTTACCGATATGCAAATAATGTGAGTGGCACACAAAAAGAGATTGTCACTTCTATGCCTGTTTCTATTAAAGCAAAGAGAATCATTATTGTGAATAGCTATGAGCTGTATTCTGATAAAAATCAGAAGACTTTGTCTGTCATGGAGAATATATAAAAATTAAAATAATCGAAACGCAACCCTTTATGGAAGACAGTATCTAAGATTTAGAACGGAAAGTCGTAATCTTGTAAAAATGCTATAATACCTTCATGCAAGGTAAGCATAAAAACACGGCTGAGGTGTTGGTGGAAGGCTTGGAAGCTCACGGAGTCAAGTATATTTTCGGCGTGCCGGGGGAGGAAAATCTGGCTTTTTTGGAAGCTATCCGAACATCAAGAATAAAATTTGTGACTACTCGGCATGAAGCTGGTGCGGCTTTTATGGCTGCTACGGTTGGCAGGATGACAGGTAAGATTGGCGTTGCTTTGTCGACTCTTGGTCCAGGGGCGACGAACCTTATGACTGGTGCAGCTTATGCGCAGCTTGGAGGTTTCCCACTGCTTTTAATAACCGGACAGAAACCAATTAGAAAAAGCAAACAAGGAAAATTTCAGATTGTGGGCATCGTCGGAATGATGAAACCAGTTACGAAATATTCTGCCACAGTTGTAGATGGTGAAAAAATATCAAGCATGTTGAGCGAAGCGATAACTCTAGCTGAGTCTGTTCGTCCTGGTGCAGTGCATTTGGAATTGCCGGAAGACGTAGCAGAAGAAGTATGTAGTGCAGGCCATGTGGCTGTGAAGAAAATATTAAATATGCCTGCAGCCGAACAATCCGTTGCTGAAGCTTTGCGAGAAATTGAAAAAGCAAAACACCCTATAGTTATTCTTGGTAATAGCGCAAACAATAGCAATTTAGATAAGAGCCTGAAAGCATTCTTCAAAAAGACCAAAATACCTTTTGTTTCAACTCAGATGGGTAAAGGGTCACTTGATGAGAGTTCCGAGTTGTATATAGGCACCACAGCCATAGCAAAAGGGGATTTGGTGCATAAGGCGCTTGTGGCTGCGGATGTTGTTGTGCTGATCGGGCATGATGTGATAAATACTCCACCGATGATTTTAACTCCGGAAGTATTTCCAAATCTTAAAATAATCCATGTGAATTATTATTCTTCTTCCGCAAAAGATGTGTACATTCCAACGCTTGAAGTCGTTGGTGACATTTCAAAAACTCTATCAGCATTTACGAAAAATATAAAAGTAAGCTCAGCTTGGGACTTTTCATATTTTTTCAAAGTGCGAGATGAACTGAAACAAGATATTGCAAAATTTGCTGATTCGAAAGATTTTCCACTGCATCCATACAGAATTGTATCGGATTTGAATAAAACTTTGCCTGCTGACGGAGCTCTCGCACTCGACAACGGCATGTATAAGATTTACATCGGACGAAATTTTATAACAAAAGAACAAAATAGTCTTTTGCTCGACAATGCACTTGCGACGATGGGTGCGGGTTTGCCTTCTGGAATAGCTCTTAAAGTTCTCTATCCAAAAAAGAAAGTGGTAGTTGTTGCTGGCGACGGAGGCTTTATGATGAGTATCTCCGACTTAGAAACAGCCGTACGCTTAAAAATAGACCTTGTGGTGCTTGTACTCGATGATTCAGGTTATGGCATGATCAGTTGGAAACAAAAGAAAATGAAATTTCCTTCCTTTGCGATTTCTTTTAAGAATCCTGATTTTGTAAAGCTTGCAGAAAGTTTTGGCGCCAAAGGGTATGAAGTTAAAAAGGCCGCAGATTTGTCCAAGCTTCTTGAGAGAGCATTAAATGCGAAAGGCGTTCACATTATCCACTGTCCGATAAATTATCAACAAGCGAATAAATTTTTAGGACAAGCCTTTCGTTAATTCAAATGATTCAATCAAAAAATCCAACAACTGAAGAAGTTTTAAAAACATTCACTGAGATTTCTGATAGTGAACTTGAGAAAAAAATCGCACTTGCCTCTGTTGCTTTCAAGTCTTGGAAAAAAACAACATTTAAAGAGCGTGCAGTGCTTATGAAAAAATTGGGGGAATATTTACGAGCTCACGCCGAGGATTTTTCAAAATTACAGATGCTTGAGATGGGCAAGACCATGAAGTCTGGACCTTCAGGGATTAAGAAATGCGCTCTCGTGTGCGAATATTATGCTGACAATGCAGAGGCTATTCTAGCTCATGACAAGATAAACACAGAAGCCAAAGAGCATTATGTAGAGTTTGATCCACTTGGGATAATTCTTGGAGTCATGCCGTGGAATTTTCCATTTTATCAGGTGTTTCGTTATGCCATT
>JBAXFB010000032.1:0-8619 GCA_037140115.1 bacterium
CAGATAATGGGCACAAACAATTTAGAAATTTCTGAAGCTTTGGTGACAGGTGAGTCCGATTCATTTGCTAAAAAAGATGGCGACAAGATCATAGCAGGCGCTATCGTGACTTCTGGTTCTGGTGTCATGGAAACACAAAGTGTGTTCGGAGACAGCCGACTTTCGATGATAAAAGGGGAAGTACAAAAATATGCAGCAAGTCCAAGCTCTATCCAGTCAGCGATCAATACAGTTATAAAATATGCTGGATATTTATTAGTTGTGGTCATTGTGTTTGTCGTTGCGCGAGGTTTGATTTTGGGTATACCTAAAGTCGAGATCGTCACAAATGTCGGCGCGCTTGCGAGTACTATCGTGCCTCAAGGACTTTTGGTTGTGATCACTTTGCTTTTTGCGATTGGTGCGATGAATTATTCTAGAAAGAATGTTCTTTTTCAAGAAATAAATTCCACAGAGAAGCTTGGAAGAATAAAAAATATTTGCATAGACAAGACAGGCACGCTGACAGACAATGTTTTGGTCGTGGAAGAGATGCATACTTTTACTGGAGTTGATATTTCCGATGCGCATTCATTTGTATATGCTTATGTCCAAAATTCTGGCGATTCTTCGCAGACTTTCTTAGCGGTTAAAAATTACCTTGAAGAGAAAAATAAAGACCAAACTTTGAATAAAAATATCGAGATAAAAGGAACCCTTTCTTTTTCTTCGTGGCGACGTTATGGTGCGGTGGAGATAATGGAGGGCGGTAAGTCGGAGACGATTTTGGTTGGTGCGGTGGATCTTTTTATTCCACATATCAAGAATAAAGAAGAACAAAAGTGGCTCATAGATCTTACAGACAAAGCTGCGGAGTCAGGCAATAAAGTTCTGTGCGTGGTTCGTACAGATGGGGTTGGTTTTGCTAAAAATCTTGGTGATGCGCAAACTTCTGTGGTGGCGCTGTTTGTTTTTAGTCATACTTTAAGATCAGGCATAAAAGAAGCGATAGCTTTTTTCCAAAATAGGGGAATGCAAATACGTGTGATCTCTGGCGACACTCCAGCGACTGTGCGTTCTGTGGCTTTGTCTGTGGGTATTCATTCCGCAGATAGTGTGATGACTGGGACTGAATTGGAATCACTAAGCGGTGAAGAGTTTACAAAAAAAGTCCGTGCATGCACTGTATTTGCCCAGATTTTACCAGAACAAAAAGTGCGACTTGTGGAAGAATTTAAAAAAGATGGTTTCACTGCGATGGTGGGGGACGGAGTCAATGATGCGCTTGCTATGAAAAAGGCGGATCTTGGCATAGCGATGTTCGACGGAGTGCCAGTCACGCGCCAGCTTGCTGATGTGATCTTGATGACGAATAGCTTTTCAGATTTGCCTGGAGCAGTAGAGCTGGCGGATCATTTTATCCGCAGTATTGAAATAAATTCTGGTGTGTATATCAACATGAGTTTGTTTGGAGCTTTATTTTTTATTATTATAAGTTTTTTTGGATATTCTTACCCTCTCACTCCGCTCAACATTACTTTTATAAATTATTTCACTGTCGGATTTTCTGGAATGCTTATCTCATATTGGGCACTTCGTCCTTCGGGCAAGATTTTGCCTTCTGATGCTAGACCTTTTTTGAAAAGAATTATGCCGCTGGTGCTCGTCTGTTCTGTTGTAGAAGCTCTCGGTACTGCTCTTGTATTTTTGATGAGTCCTGAATATCTCAAAACTGCAGCATCGAATACTCTAGTAATTTTTGCTTATATTCTGTTTGGATTTGTGTTTTTGCTTTTTGGTACAAGTGTTTACTGTGGTAAGCTCACCAAAAAAGAAAAATTACAACTCCTCTTTCTTGCTATATTCCAAACCGTTGTCATCTTGATTGCTCTACGAATTTCATTTGTAATTAGTTTCTTTAATATTACGCCAACGTTTCCGTCTTGGGTGTCTATGGGGCAGGCTCTCATCATCGTTTTAGTCGCCGTTTTTGTGCAATATTTGTTAGTTAAAAAATTCTTTCTTCAAAAAAACACTGATTAGCCTTATTCTTTAGTGCGCTACAGCAAACGCAATTATTTTTTTCGCTCCAGCATTTTTGAGTATTTTTCTAGCTTCTGAAAGCGTGGCGCCGGTTGTGGTGATATCATCTATCAAAATTATATTTCTATTTTTTATAAGTTCTGCATTTTGTATGTCAAAAGAACCCAGAATGTTCTTCAGACGTTCTACTCGGTTTTCAATCAAAGCCTGGTGTTTGCCTTCTGTGTTTTTCACTAAAACATTTTTTACAAGTTCGAAAGTTTGTCTTGTGCCATCTATTTTGATTAAATTTTTACAAATTAATTCAGCTTGATTGTAGCCGCGCTCTCTTTGTCTTTTGTGTGACAATGGGATAGGGATGAGGATTGGTTCAGTGAAATTCTCCATTAAGATAAGATCAGACAATTCTTCTAAGATTTTTTCATACATAGCTTCAGCAAAAATTTTTGCTATTCTTTGCTTGCCTTTGTATTTCAATAACCAGAGAGATTTCTTGATGGGTGGGTGTCGATAGTCATAAATAGGGAAGATCCACTTCGCACTTTCACGCTCGGCTTCTGGCGCAACGGCGAGACATTTAAAACACAATTCTTGTCCTCCCTCTCCACAGGAGATACATTTTGCTGGAAACACTATATCTAATATGGTGTTTAAAAATGGCATTTATGCTACAATATTACCACAAATAGGCAATTTCAATGAGCAATATAATACAAAAAATATTTGGTGGTCTTGGCAATATTTCAGGTGGCTCTGTTTCTAGCGCTGTCGGCGTCGACATCGGCTCTTCCGCAATCAAAGTTGTAGAAATTAAGAAAAAGGGTGGAAAGGTTATGCTTGAGACTTATGGCTCCATCGCTCTTGGCCCTTACGACAAGCTTGATATTGGACGAGTCACCAATCTTCCTGTTGACAAACTCGCTGAAGCTTTGAAAGAAGTTTTGAAACAATCCGGAGTCACTGCGACTTCAGCTGCTGTTGCTATTCCTGTACAGTCTAGCCTTATCTTCACAGTAGAGCTCCCCCCTACTGTCAAAGAAAGTGAAATGGCAAACATTATACCCACCGAGGCTCGGCGTTACATCCCAGTGCCGATCACTGAAGTCTCACTCGACTATTTTATTTTACCGCAAAAGGAGTCTTCTTTTGAAGATGTAAATTTAGCAAATAATGTAACTGATGTTCCCCAAAAGGCTGTAGACAAGACCAACGTGCTTGTAGTCGCTACTCAAAATGATGCGATTGCCAAATATCGTTCGATAGTTTCTAGCGCTGAACTCTCCGCTTCTTTTTTTGAGATTGAAATATTTTCTTCGATTCGTTCCAATTTCGAGCATGAGCTTTACCCGGTCTTGCTCATGGACTTCGGCGCATCACACACTAAGCTTTCGATTGTCGAGTTTGGAATGGTAAAAAGTTATCACACTATCGATCGCGGAGGGGATGACATTACGGATTCTATATACAAGTCACTCAGCATTCCTTTTAGTGAAGCCGAAAAGATGAAAAAAGAATTTGGACTTTTTGATAATCCGACCGAAAAAAGTCTAGCGGATATTATAAAGATTCACATTGATTACATATTTTCTGAAACAAATAGTGTGCTCATGGGCTATGAGAAGCGTTACAATAGGACGATCAGCAAGGTGATCTTTACCGGAGGTGGTTCATTACTCAAAGGTTTGACAGAGATGGCTTCGAGTAATTTTAAAGCTGAGATAGAGAGAGGTCATCCATTCTCCAAGACCAACGCTCCAGCATTTTTGGAAAAAGTCTTACAAGAAATGGGCCCCGAATTCGCCGTGGCGCTTGGGCTCGCGTTGAGAAAGCTGCAATAAAAATTCCCCTCTTGAGGGGTGCCCTTTAGGGCGGGGTGGAAGTATTTGTATTTTTTATGCAACAGAGATTAAATTCAAAAATGCGTCCACCCCGTCTCGGATTACCGAGCCACCCCTCAAGAGGGGAATCATGGAATCCGAAATCCTTATATCCATATTGGGAAATTCCTAAAAATAAGCTATTAGAAGATAGAGCAAAAGATTTAAGGAAAGCAGGGAATTTGTCTGAAGTTTTATTTTGGCAGACGTTCAAAAATAAAAAAGAATTTGGTTTTGACATAGATAGACAAGTAATAATAGGAAACTATATCGTCGACTTTTTTATTCCCGAACTTGGTTTAGTTTTTGAAATAGACGGTGCAAGTCATGATAATAAAATTGAGTATGACGCGGAAAGAGATGCTTTTATGGAAGATTTGAATTTGCAAGTAGTTAGGATATTAGATATAGATGTGAAGAAAAATATCGGAGCTATTTATCAGTTTGTGTTAGAAACAGTACAAAAAAGGAAAACTGAATTGCAAAATCATCCACCCCGCCCTAAGGGGCACCCCTCAAGAAGGGAATAAAATACGACATCAAAGAGAGAAAATTCCCCTCTTGAGGGGTGGCTCGGTAATCCGAGACGGGGTGGATGCATTGATCCTTGAGTTATACACATTATATTTACCAATAAGCTTGTTTTTGTAATATAATAGTAGTGTACGATGGAGCCAAATTTTCAAACATCATTCATACCTAAAAAGCCGATAGTAGAAGAACGCACGACCAATGCGCGACCTGTGGGTATTTTTAGTATTATTTCCATTTTTATTCTTGTTGCAGTATCTATCGCAAGTGCTGGACTTTTTTTCTATACTGGCATTCTACATCAAAAGATTTCTAAAATGGAAGATGAACTGATTTCAGACAAGAATAGTTTTGAGCCTTCTAAAATTTCTGAATTACAACTTCTCGACAAACGTCTGCATGCATCGAGCGAGGTATTAGCGCAACACATTACCGTAAGTCCTATTTTCACAGCACTTTCAGCTATTACCATGAAGAGTGTGCGTTTTACGCAATTTAATTATGATCTTGCAACAGATAAGGACAAGAAAATCGTTGTTAAGATGAAAGGTATTGCTGTCGGTTATAGTTCCATCGCACTTCAGTCAGATTTATTTTCAAGCAAAGATGAGGGCAAGAATTTTATCGATCCAGTTTTTTCCAACTTAACACTTGATGACAAGGGCAATGTCATTTTTGATTTAGAGTTTGCTGTTGATCCGAAATTCGTCGATTATAAAGCTACGCTAGCCAAGGAAATTTAAAATTATTTATGATGAGATTTATAATACCAATCATATTAATAGGAATAAGCGTCACACTTTTTTTGACTGTCGCTAGTCCATTTTATAATAATATTTCGCAGTTGCGGACGCAGGAATCTTCTTACAATGACGCGATTTCCAATGCTAACGAGCTAGTGAGGGATCGTGATGCTTTGACAAAACAAGATAATGCTATCAGCGAAGATGATAAGGCTAAATTGAAAAAACTTTTACCTGAAAATGTTGACAATATTCGTTTGATTTTGGAAATCGAAAAAATTGCTTTACCTTATGGAATGACTTTGAAAAATATCCAATACAGTGTCATTGACACTGCAAAAAATACAGCAGGTACTGCGGTGGCTCCGATCCAAGGTGGTGGTGCTGTGCAAGACATGCAAAAAGATTATGGAGTTTGGGATTTACAATTTTCTACTACTGGCTCCTACAGCAATTTCTTGAATTTCTTGAAAGACCTGGAGTCCAATTTGCGTATAGTCGACATTTCGGCAATTCAGTTTTCTTCTGATGCAAATAGTGCGGTTGCAGCAAATGGTGCCCCTGTTGTGCCTTCAGTTGAATCATATAAGTATGATTTTAAAATCAAAACTTATTGGTTGAAAAATTAAAATCAAAAAACAATGTCAAAAATACGAAACATATTAATATTCATAGCGATCGGGGGAGGAATTACTCTGGCTTATTTTTATTTTTTTAAACCTTCTTCGAATGACTCTGCTTCTTTGGTGTCTTCAACTCCCGCGCCACTTGGAGCAAGTGCCACTGATGCTGTATCAGGCAGCAACGTCCCGCAAGATTTCCTAAATCTTCTGCTTAGCGTAAAAAGTATCAAATTAGAAGATGCCATTTTTGCTGATAAGGCTTTCCAAAGTCTTCATGATTCTAGTATTACCTTGGTTCCAGATGGTACAGAGGGTAGAGTAAATCCGTTTGCGCCACTGAATTCTGATGTTGTTACGCCAGCCCCAATACCAACAGCTCCTGCCACTTCCGGTGCCCCAAGTAAAACACCTGCTACCGTCGTCATACCAAAACCTTAATTATGAGTTTTTTAGAAGAGTTAACTAAAGAAGGGTTGATCAGTAAAAGCCAAATAGGCGAGATTAAAAATAGCGCCGAAGAGAAATTTGGTGGCGATATTGACGCGGCCTTGATGGAAGCGGGCATCAAAGAGGAGAGTATTCTTGAGGTCAAAGGCAAGTATTTGGGAATGCCAACTAGGAGGGTGAATAAAAAAGATGTTTCCTTTGATGTTTTGAAATATATTTCAGAAGATTCCGCTGTGCATTATAATTTTGCTCCGATTTCATTAAATGACGGTGTCCTCGAAGTCGGCGTGCTGAATGGAGAAGATGTGCAAGCCTTGGATGCTTTGCAATTTATTTCGGCTAAGATTGGCATCCCTTTCAAAATATATTTGATCACCAAAAGTGATTTCGAAAGTATTATCGAGACATATAAAGGCTTGGGAAGCCAAGTAGACGTCGCCTTGAATGAGCTCAAAGATGATGAGGTTAAAAGTCTCAGTGAGGAAAATTTAAATAAAGAGCTTAGTAATATCAAAGATGGTCCTTCAGCCAAGATTGTCGAAGATGCACCTGTGATTAAGATCGTTGCTGTGATATTGCGTAATGCTCTCGAAGGAGGCGCCTCAGATATACATATAGAGTACAGTGGTGAAAAAGTTAAAGTCCGTTTTCGTGTGGACGGCACTTTGCATACTACTATAGTGCTGCCCCCAAACATTTATAGTGGGATAGTCGCTCGTATCAAAATATTAGCGAAGCTCAGACTAGATGAAAAAAGAAAACCACAAGACGGATCTTTTAGTACCAATATCGACGGACGCAAGATAGATTTGCGTGTTTCGACGATGCCAGCTTACTATGGGGAAAAGATAGTTATGCGTATTTTGGATGCTGAAAAAGGCGTAAAGCCGCTTGACCAGCTTGGATTATCTGAGGCTAATCTCAATCTTATACATGAAGCTTTGAAGAAACCTTATGGACTCATTTTGATCACTGGTCCGACTGGTTCCGGAAAGTCTACCACTTTGTACTCTATGATGAACGAGCTTGATCGTGAGAAAAGTAACGTTGTTTCTCTAGAAGATCCAGTCGAGTATCATATGCCAGACATAAACCAATCCCAAATTATGCCCGAGATCGGTTACACTTTCGCGTCTGGTCTTCGTTCTATCCTCCGTCAGGACCCTGATGTGATCATGGTGGGAGAAATCCGTGACAAGGAGACTGCCCAGCTTGCTATTCAAGCCGCACTCACTGGTCACTTGGTGCTTTCGACTTTACACACCAACAATGCGATAGGAGCCATCCCAAGACTTGTAGACATGGGAGTCGATCCGTATCTGATTGCACCGACTCTTATCTTGTCAGTAGCTCAACGTCTCTCACACATGACATGTGTGTCTTCACGCAAACTCGTGCCACTTGATCCAAGTATCAAATTGCAAATCGAGGAACAGATGAAAGATCTGCCAGATGAATTTAAAAAAGTTATAGGTAAAGATGGCAACATGTATGAGACAGTGCCTTCTGGTGAGTGTCCTTCTGGCACACGCGGACGTATGGCAGTATTTGAAATGTTTAAAATCGATAAGGAAATCCAAAATGTAATTTTGAAAACTCCAACCAATGGTGAGATATACAAGGTAGCTCGCAAGCACGGCATGTTGATGATGCGGGAAGACGCTATGTTCAAAGCGCTAGACGGTGTCATACCTTATACCGAAGTTTACAATTTTAACAATGAGAATGAATAAGCACTTAGGGATAGAGCCTTAGACTCTATCTGATGTGCTATACTTACTAGATGAGAAAACAGCCAATCGTAACTGACGAGTACTATCATATATACAATCGTGGCGTAGATAAACGAGATATTTTTAGTGATAAAAACGAGCTCAATCGTTTCATTGAAAGCGTACTTGAATTTAATAAAGTTGATGGAATAGTAAGTTTGGCAAATTTAAGAAAAACAGAGATAGAGTCTAAGGCTCTATCTGAGCCATTGGTTGCTATTGTTGTTTATTGTTTCAATCCAAATCACTTTCATTTTGTTTTAAAACAATTAGTTGATGGTGGTATAGCCAAATTTATGCAAAAGTTGCAAGGAGGTTACACCTATTATTTTAATGTAAAGAATGATCGAACAGGTTCTTTGTTTCAAGGCACTTTTAAATCATGCCATATGAACAATGAAAATTACTTTAATAAGATCATTGGGTATACAAACAAAAATTATCAGGTTCACGATATTCCGAAAAATAAAATGGATTTTGTTTTCGCTAGTGATTATGAATACGAGAATAATAATTTCAAGATTGTTTCAAAAGTTGAGGGAGAAAAAATCCTAGAAACATTCGGTGGTACTAAAAACTTCAAAAAACATTGCGATGAAATTGT
>JBAXFB010000033.1:0-8465 GCA_037140115.1 bacterium
TTTTTCCTCATAAATACAGGATACCTTACCCTTCGTATTTAAAGGTGGGGGGAAGAATCTCAAAAACTGTGTTCTCTTGAGTAATCAAGAGATGATTAAACGTGTGTTTAATCAGGTTTCGGAGATTATAATCAATGATCTTTGAAACAGCATAGTGTGGTTGTCACTAAAAAAACGGGAAGCTTTCTTCCCATTATAAAATGAAGAATAAAAAAAACAGTGAAAGCGGTGCGAGCTTGGTTTACGCCCTATGTTTGATGGTCTTGGGTGGAGTCTTTATCTACGGGGTCGTGTTGATCTTGGAGGCAATTGGTGGGCAGGGTGCCACAAAAATCACCAGCACTAATAACACTGTTCAGGTGGTCACTGGTTACGAACCGACTGCTAGTACGAACCTATCTGGTCTGCACTGGACGTCTTCTGGCAATGTTGCCAGCGTCATCAGGCGGTACTCAGACGGCCGAGTCGCGCCGTTGTTCGATCCCGTTGGGGTCATTCTTGCCACCAATGAGGTGGTGCTTGGTGCCAATGCTTTTGGAACACCTTCATCAGCCCAGGTGTTTTACGGCTACTTCACCAAACGGGATTCCGACCGTTGGATAGTTGTTCCGGCTGACATGATGGAAGACAGCCCTGGTCTTCCAAATGTACGTATGCCAGCGACTATGATTTTTTTCTTTGACCACTGGTCAGGAGAAAGAAAGTAGAGCGTTTTTTTGCGCAAATCTCAAAAGCCCCTGGTAGAAATCCTCCCAGGGTGTTTTTTTTGCCTAATTTTTTATTGAGCAGCGAGAAAATTCTTTTCTATAACCTCCCAATTTAAATTCTCGAAGAAAGCTTCCACATATTTTTTCTTTTCAGAAGTTGCAAAGTCGTAGACGTATGCATGTTCCCACATGTCGATGCCGAGGACGTATTGTAGGCCGTTAAGCTGGCCAACGTGTTGCTCATCTATCCAGGCAGGGATGAGTTGTTTGGATTGTCGGTCGTAGTAGAGGATAGCCCAGCCGACTCCACGAGTCATGGCGAGAGTCTTGAAGCCAACCATGGCATTTTCTACAGATCCGGCGACTTTTTCTAAAGTCTTTTTAAGTCCTGAATCTGCAGGAAGGGGTTTTGGTCCACCTTCGAGGGATTTGAAATAATATTCGTGATTTCGCATGCCGTTAAATTCGAAAGCGATTCTTCTGTGTAATTCACCTATCACATACGCATTCTGCGGGCTGTCTTTTTGGGGATCAGCCATGAGTTCGCCCAACTTTTCAAATATTAAGTTTATATTCTTTACATAGCCCGCATACAACTTCAAATGCTCTTCGACGTTTTTCGCTGAGATACCTTTTAATGTGCCCAAGTTAAATTTTAATTCTTTAAATTTTTCCATGCTACTATTATACCATGACTTCGAATAAGAAAAGCTACAGCTTGCTCATATTTGTGCTTCTCCTTGTCGTCGTTAATATTTTCCTACTTCGTCTTGATTTTAAAAGCTCATTACCAAAAGGGCTAACGTTTGCAATGCTTGATGTCGGTCAAGGTGATGCGCTTTTCATAGAGTCGCCAACCGGAACACGTATTTTATTTGACGGCGGGCCCGCACATAGTGTTCTCGGTCCGCTCTCTACAGTACTCTCTCCCTTTAGTAGACGGATAGATGCTATTGTTATTACAAATCCTGATGCAGATCACATCGGCGGATTTTTGGACGTTTTAAAAAAATATAAAGTAGGGGAAGTTTTTGAGCCAGGCACGGTAAATAAATCTTCTACTTATAAAAATCTGGAAAGAGAAATAAAAAATAAAAATATTTCAGATGTTTTGGTGAAAAAAGGCATGCGGCTCGATTTGGGTGGGGGAGCAGTGATAGATATTTTGTTTCCTGATCGCGATGTTTCGACTTGGAGCTCGAATGATGGCTCAGTCGTAGCAAAGCTTTCGTATGGAGCTACTTCTATAATGCTCACGGGGGACGCCACAGCGAAAACAGAAAAAATAATTTTGGAAAATAATTCTCCCACTATGCTCAAAAGCACTGTGCTCAAGGTCGGGCACCATGGCTCAAAGACTTCTACATCTAGTGAGTTTGTAAAAGCTGTTGCTCCCGCGTACGCGTTGATCTCTGACGGTAAAGACAACAAATATGGCCATCCGCACAAGCAAACACTTGATACTTTAGGGCAATTTGGTGCAAAAATACTTCGGACTGATCTGCTAGGTACTATTATCATGAAGTCCGATGGATTGAATCCTGTGTTTTCATTTTATAAATAATCTGTTATATTATAAATATGCGAGATAAACTAATAGAAAAATTAATAAAGGGGGAAGAGAAGAGACAAAGAGAAGGGCTTGAGCTTATTCCTTCGGAAAATTATGTTTCTGAAGATGTGCTCAAGGCGAATGGTTCGGTTTTTACCAACAAATATTCTGAAGGTTATCCAGGACGCAGATATTATGGTGGGCAAGAATTTACAGATGGCATAGAGCGTTTGGCAATAGAGCGTGTTTGCAAGCTTTTTAATTGTAAATTTGCGAACGTTCAGCCACACTCTGGTGCTCCAGCAAACCTTGCGGTGTACGCAGCACTGCTCGAACCAGGGGACACAGTGCTAGGTATGGATCTTTCTCACGGTGGACACTTAACACACGGACATCCGCTTACTCTTCCAGCCAAGATCTACAAATTCGTTGGTTATAAAATGAAGAATCCAGACACAGGAGAGATTGATTACGAAGATCTTCGTCGTCTTGCGATTGAACATAAACCAAAGATAATCCTCGCTGGATTTTCTGCTTATTCTCGAACTTTGGATTATAAAAAATTCGTAGAAATCGCAAAAGAAGTTGGTGCTATCACTATGGCTGACATGGCGCACATCGCTGGGCTGATCGCGGCGGGGGTACTTCGCAATCCTTTTGACGATGGTTTTGACATTATTACTTCCACTACACACAAAACTCTTCGTGGTCCACGAGGTGGCATAATTCTTACTCGTGAAAGTGAAGAAATTGCAAAAAAAATAGATAAATCTATCTTCCCAGGCATTCAAGGCGGTCCACACATGCACATCATCGCTGCGAAAGCTGTGGCTTTTGGTGAAGCCATGACCCCAAAGTACAAAAAATATGCGACTCAAGTTTTGAAAAATGCGAAGGCTATGGCAGAAGTTTTAAAGAAAAATAAAGTTCGCATGATCGGCGGAGGTACAGACAACCATCTTATTCTTGCGGACGTTTTTGGATCCCTTGGTGTCACAGGTAAAGAAGCGCAGACAGTGCTCGATGAAGTAGGTATCACACTCAACATGAACTCAATCGCGGGGGACACCAGGAAGCCACTTGATCCATCTGGTATTAGATTTGGCACACCTGCGATTACAACAAGAGGTTTCAAAGAGAAAGATTGTGCCAAAGTCGCTGAGCTCATCATTAAAGTTCTCAAGAACAAAGATGATAAAAAGGTAAAAGAAGCTGCTCATAAAGAAATCAAAGCTCTCGCTAAAAAGTTCCCGATTCCAAAGAAGTTTGTGTAAAAATAAATTTATGGATCTACAAGTTGGAGTAAAAATAATTTTGCAAAATAAAGAAGGGAAGATCCTTCTTCTGCATAGAAATTGGGACAAGTATCCAGAAGTTAAAAAAGATAATTCTTGGGATATTGTCGGTGGCAGAATCGAAAAGGGGACACCACTTCTTGAAAATTTAAAGCGTGAAATTTTTGAGGAAACAAAATTAAATTTAGTTGAGGAGCCAAAATTACTCGCTGCGCAGGATATTTTGCGAGCAGACAAGCATGTTGTTCGCCTTACATATCTAGGCAAAATAGATGGTGAGCCAACTCTTGATCAAGACCATGATGCTTACAAATGGGTGACTCTGGAAGAAATCAAGAATGAGCATGGCCTCGATCAGTATTTTAAAGAAGTCTTTTCTAAACTCGATTTAAAATAAATTTTCTGCTAAAGTAAGTGTATGAAAAAAGGTAAGTTGGTTGTTATTGATGGTACAGATGGGTCTGGAAAGACTACGCAAGCTAATTTATTGATGACACATCTTCGCAAAGATGGACGCAAGGTGAAGTTCATTCATTTTCCTAGATACGAAGATAATTTTTTTGGAAAATTTATTGCACACTGTCTCTCCGAGCAATATTACAATTGGGTAAACATTCATCCGAAGATAGCTTCGATCGTATATGCTGCTGACAGATGGGAATCAAAAGAAAAGATAGAGGGTTGGCTTAAAGAAGGGTATATAGTGGTGATGGATCGCTATATTTCTTCAAACCAAATTCATCAAGGTGGAAAAATCGCGGATGTAAAAAAGCGCGAAGCATTTATAAAATGGCTCGCGGAGATGGAATACAATGTTTTTAAAATTCCTGCTCCAGATTTGACTGTGTATTTGTCTTTACCTGTCGAAATGGTTCTAAAATTAATCAAAGCGCGCGATTACAAGGGCGCACGCGCTTATCTAGGTAGCAAGAAAGATGTGCACGAAAAAGATAAAAACTTTTTGAAGAATTCTATCAAGAGTGCACTTTGGCTAGCTGAAACGCAAAAAAACTGGATGAAAATAGAGTGTATGGAAGGCAAGCAGCTCAGAACTTTTGAAAATATTCACGATGAAATTTATACTAAGTTAAAAAAAGTTTTGACCAAGTAGATAGTTTTTAACTTAAATAAGGCGGAAAATTTTGATTGTACCTGTGTTTATGCACAGTTGAATTTTTTGCAGAGGTTTGGTGTGGTATTATTAAACATATTATGATTACACAAGAACTTGTATCTTATATAAAGACCTCAAAGGAAAAAGGTGTGCCACTTGAAGTTATTAAAAGTAATTTATTAAGTGCTGGTTGGAATCAGTCAGATGTCAATGAGGCTTTGTTGTCTCTGGCTCCTGTGCCGGTTACACCTATCCCACCTACACCTACTCCTGCCGCTGTACCCGTTTCTTCTGTTTCTCCGGCGGCACCGATGTCATTTATGCCAAAGGCTTCTATGGAGCCAGTGCTAGTGCACAAAAAGAGCAATTTATTGTCCTACATTATTGTAGCAGTAATTTTAATTGTGCTTGGTGCTGGGGCAGCATATGCTTATATCCAAAAAATTGGGCCTTTTGCGACAACTTCAGTTGCATACGATAGCTCCAACTTCCTGTCTGGTTTACTAGCGCAGTCTTCTAAAATTAACACGACTTCATATTCGGCATCGGCTTCACTCAAAGTTGGGCCACGAGATGCTGATGCTCATCCTTTTGTCTTGCCAGCACTCAGTGATGAATTTCTTAAAAAATATAAAAATGATGTAACTCGTGCAAGCAATGTGCAGGCGATTCTGTCTTCTATGTCTTCTTTCCAATATAGTTCTAAAGTCTACCCAGCCACACTTGAAAAATTAAAAGCTAAAACTGGCGCATCTTTATATCGAGATACTTTTTCTTTGACCGATCCAGCTACCTTAAAAACTTATCAGTATGCTTTGATTGATAGCGGTAAGGATTTCAATCTTACAGTGACTTTTGAGACTGACGACGCTGTTTCTGCGATTAGACGTTCGTATGGATTTAAGCCCGAAACTACGTTGATTGATGGTAAAAATGTCACTTTCACCAAAGATAGTAAAACATATATTTATCTATCTCCCGAACCAGCCAAACCATTCTTTGCCACTTTGGGTGACGAAGCAAAATATCTTCCAGCGGAGTTTGGAGCTGATCTTACTTTTAGCGCCAAGACAAATGCTCAAACTGGAGATTTGGCCAACTGGGTTATAAATGTTGATGCAAATGGTGATTTTGGAGATCTTTCATACAAATTCAATGTTGATGGTGTAAAAAAAGATTCAGATTATTATTTGAAAATAAATAATATTCCAAGTATTTTTCTAGGAAGTTTTTCAAATCTCAAAGGGGAATGGATCAAAATTTCTTCGAAGAAGAAGGACGCTACAGCAACTGGCGACTATCAGAGCTACGACCCTCTTTCTTCGATGTCTGATTCATTGTCGAAGTGGGAAACTTCATATCGAGAAAGTCGCACCGAATTTATGGATCTTTTAAAAAAGGCAACTCAGTTTGCTGACGAAGAAGGATTAATTACATTTAAAAGCCAACCAAAAACCGAAAAAGTTGGGGACCGAGACCTCACACGTTATGACTTAGGTGTAAATCGAGATGCAATCATTCCATTCTATAAAAAATTAATTGCAGAGGCCACGCTGACTAAAAATTTCCAAACAATTTTTGAGGATAATGGAATCCTTACCTATTTAGAAACTCCGGAATTTCAAAATGTTTTTGATTATTACCAAGCCAACACTTTTCTGTCTGTATGGTTGGATAGTGAAGGTTTCCCAGCAATTATAAAATACACTTTTCGTTTAGTGCCCCCAGACAGTGCTGATCAATTGATAGGTAAACAGGCAAATTTGGTTTTAACATTGAACATAACAGATATAAATAAGCCTATTAACATAGAGGCCCCTTCCGGAGCAAAGAACATAGAGGACATACCTGCTTTCAAAACTGCCAAGAGTAATGGGGCGAACGCTTCAATAAAAGCAAACCTATCAAACATGAGAGCTTCAGCAGAAATTTACTACGACACCAAATCTTCTTATGGAACAACCGTGAATAATAACTGTGCGGCTACTTCAGGCACATTGTTTGCTGATAAGTATATGGCTGGGAGCATAACAAGTATTAAAAAATCTATGGGCGACGCTGGCGCAAGTCCTGCCGTGATCAATTGTTACAGCAGTAAGACCGCTTGGGCTGTGTCTGCAAAGCTTGTAGACGACAGCGCTGGTAACGGTTATTGGTGTGTGGATAGTAGCGGCTATTCTAAAAATATTTTAAAACCTATTTCGTCAACCGCTTGCTCAAAATAAAAAGTAGTTTCTTGTAGTATAATGTTTTTGTGAAGATAAAAGTTAAAAAACTAAAAGCTGGTGCCAAGTTGCCGACATATCATCATCCGGGAGATGTGGGGATGGATGTATACGCGATGGAGACGACCACCATTCCTCCAGGAGAGCATGGCAGATTTTGGCATGGATTTGCTTTAGAATTTCCAGAAGGTTACGGAGTCATTTTTAAAGATAAAAGCAGTATTTCCAAAGCTGGACTTCATGTGATGGGTGGAGTGTTTGATGCGGGATATAGAGGTGAATACAATAGCCATTTGGTAAATCTATCAGATAAACCATATACATTTGAACCAGGCGACAAAGTGGCTCAGATTGTGGTTTTCCCAGTGGTTATCGCAGAGTTGGAAGAAACTGATATACTTAGTGAGTCAGAGAGAGGGGAAGGCAGGTTTGGGAGTACGGGTAAAAAGTAGTTTGTAAAGTTATAAAGTTCATAAAGTGGAAAGTAAATGCAACAAGAAATTAAAAAATTAATACAAGATGCTCTACAAAATCTCGAGATAGAGGTGAGTGATATTGCCTTGGAACATCCGGAAGATTTTAAAAATGGCGATTATTCTACAAATGTGGCACTAGCTATCGCGAAAGGGGTAAAGATGAATCCGAAAGCTCTTGCCGAAAAAATAGTTGTAGAAATAAATAGACTAAACGTAGACAAGAAAATCGAAAAAGTAGAAATAGCCGGTCCTGGGTTTATAAATTTCTATCTTTCTCGTAAATTTTTCGCAAAAAGTGTTGAGGATATTGTGAATCTTGCTGGAAACGTTGGGAAGAACGCTAACTTATCTGGCAAGAAAATAATGATTGAGTATACAGACCCCAACCCTTTCAAGCCTTTTCATATTGGTCACCTGATGACGAACGCCATAGGTGAATCAGTGGCACGCATTTTAGAACATGCAGGTGCGAATGTTTCTCGCGCGAATTATCAGGGTGATGTTGGTCTGCATGTTGCTAAGGCAATTTATGGTTTAGAGAAAAAAGGTATGCCTAGCAACACGGGTGCTGCATTTTCTACACTAGCTCAATATATAGGGCAATGTTATGTATTTGGTGCTGGAGTTTATGATATAGAACTAAAAGCAAAAGAAGAAATTGATCTAATAAATAAAAAAGTTTATGACAGAAGCGATAAAAAAATAAACAAAATTTATGACTGGGGTTTTAAGGTAACAATGGAGGCCTTTGAGGGGCTTTATGAAATGCTCGGGACTAAGTTCGATTTTTATTTCTTGGAAAGTCAGATGGCTCCGATAGGTGAGGAGATCGTTCGCTTAAATAAAGGAAAAGTTTTCGAAGAATCCGATGGTGCAATGGTCTTTAAAGCTGAGAAATATGATCCAAAGCTGCATACTAGGGTATTCATCACTTCACAAGGATTACCAACCTATGAAACAAAAGAGCTTGGGCTTACTGAAGAAAAGTTCAAGACTAGTCCTGCGATGGATTTGTCGATAGTTGTCACCGCGAACGAACAGACCGACTACATGAGAGTTGTCGCGAAAGCAATTTCTTTGATACACCCAGAACATG
>JBAXFB010000034.1:0-7840 GCA_037140115.1 bacterium
TTTTTTGGTTTTTGCACACGCGAGTCCGCGAGCGTGTCCGAGGCGCATTGGTTCGTTTCCCCACGCAATCGGAGCGTACGAGGCAGTTTCAAGTCACCACGCGCTCCGCGCGTGCGAAGTCAGGGGTTCTGCTCGAAATGGGTTCTAACTTTTTCAAACAAACACCACTCGACTCGTTCCGTCAAAGACGGAACTCGCTCGTGGTAAACCACAGCGAAAAAACCTCAACTTCTAGTTGGGGTTTTTTGAGGCGAGTGTCCCGAGCGTAGTCGAGGGGCGTATCTCAGTTAAATTCTTTTATGTTAAAATGTTATACTTTCGCTATGAAGCTAGAATTGCTTAGTATTATTGCAAATCTCTATAATCTTCCAAAAATTAGATTTATATCTCAGGTAACTGAGGGTTTCTTGAGTTTCAATTTTATTCTGATGCACGGTGATACCAAATATTTTTTAAAACAATATGTCACAGCTGATGAAGCAAGAGTGAGAGAAATTCATGGTGTCTACTTGTTTTTGTCAAAACAGGGAATACCTGTAATTGTTCCTATTCAAAATAAAAATAATACTGACTCTTTTCAATTTCAGAAAGCACAATATGCGCTTTTTCCTTATGTTGAAGGGATAAAAATTGCACGGAAAGATTTATCTAAGGATTTGTTTAAAAATATGGGTGAAATGCTCGCACGTATTCATTTGTGTGGAAAGGGTTATCAAGGGGCTCGCAAAAGACAAAATAGGTTTGATAAAGAGAAGTTTTACATGCGGTTAGAAAAAGTACTACCTTTAATTGAGGCAGATAAAGCAAAAACAAATTTTGGTAAATTGGCACATTCAAGTGTTGTGCTGCGGAAAAGCATTATTGAAACAAACCCTTTCGTTAAAGAAAACGTCGATCTTCCGAATGATCATTTGATACATGGCGACTATCATAATGACAATATGTTTTTTAATGCAAATTCTGACATAGAATTTATTTTTGATTTAGATAAAACTGAAGTAGGTCCTCGAGTGTTTGAGCTTGTCCGTTCGGTCATGTATGTATGTTTCGATTCTGCATTTGAAGATCAAAATTTTGAAAATGCAAGAACATACCTTTCCGCATATCGTTCGCTGTACCCGATTTCAGACGAGGAAGTTCGGAAAGGCATGATTATGCTTTTCTTTACAAAAATCCAGAGCATGTGGATAGAAAGAATGCACTACTTGGACAATAATGTTCGAGTTGATCATTTTCTAGAGAAAGAAATAATTCTTCTTGATTACTTAAAAGATAATTTTAATATTTTTCTCAAGAAGATAAAATAAGCAAATCGGGATTCCTTCTTTCCGGTTTTCATGCTAGAATAGCCAGATGGATTTAAATTTTTTCAACAAAAACAACAAACAAAATAAAGGCAAGAAGCCAAAGATTGGTGGTAATTTTAGTAGCACCATAGCGCTGGCTGTTTTCATATTCATGCTTATCACCGCAGCATATTTGGTGATTTCTGATAACTCTAAAGCTATACCCGAGATTTCAATTTCTGATCTAGCTAAGAGCGTTTCAGTGGTGGATGTTAAAAACATTGTGGTGGAAGGCGACAAGCTGACAGTCACTTATCAAAACAACGATGTTAAAACTGCCAAAAAGGAAGTAGGCTCAGCATTGTCACAGACTCTTTTCAACTACGGTGTGACGCCAGCATCTTTAGCAAAGACAGACATACAAATCAAAGAGGAAAGTGGATTTTTATTTTTGCTGATTAATATCTTACCAATTGTATTGCCGATTGTGTTTATTTTAATTTTCTTTTGGTACATCTCTCGTCAGGTGAAGGGTGCTGGCATTCAGGCGATGACCTTCGGCCAATCTAAGGCTCGCATCACTGACCCGAATGATAAAAACAACAGAGTTACCTTTAAAGATGTGGCTGGTTGTAAAGAGGCAAAAGAAGAGTTGAAAGAAATTGTAGACTTTTTGAAGAGCCCAAAGAAGTTTTTGGAAATCGGTGCGAGAATTCCAAAAGGAGTAATGCTTACTGGTGCGCCTGGAACGGGAAAGACTTTACTTGCGCGAGCCGTAGCAGGGGAAGCAGGTGTGCCATTCTTTCATTTATCTGGTAGTGAATTCGTAGAAATGTTCGTCGGTGTCGGTGCTTCTCGTGTGCGAGACCTTTTCAAGATGGCAAAGAAAGCAGCTCCAGCGATTATTTTCGTTGATGAAATAGATGCTATTGGACGAACTCGTGGAGGAGGGTTTGGTGGAGGAAATGATGAACGTGAGCAAACTTTGAACCAAATATTGGTGGAGATGGATGGCTTCGAACCGAATGATAAAGTGATAGTCATGGCAGCGACAAACAGGCCAGACGTGCTCGACCCAGCTCTCGTGCGCCCAGGACGTTTTGATCGTAAGGTGTTGCTTGATTTACCAGACAGAGCCGACCGTGAAGAGATATTAAAAATTCATGCATTAAAAAAGCCGCTTGCTGAAGATATTAATTTGAAATTGATCGCGGAGCGCACTCCTGGTTTTTCTGGTGCTGATCTTTACTCACTCATGAACGAGGGTGCTATTCTTGCTGCTCGCGAGAATAGGAAAAAAGTTTTCCAATTTGACTTGATTCGAGCTATTGAGAAAGTTATGCTAGGTCCTGAGCGAAAGAGTCATTTGCTTTCCAAAAAAGAAAAAGAAATCACTGCGTATCATGAAGCAGGGCATGCGCTTGTGGCTTCAGTGCTTCCTTACGCTGACCCGGTGCACAAAGTTTCTATTATCGCGCGTGGAAATGCTGGCGGTTATACTTTGAAATTACCTCTCGAAGAAAGGCGTCTGCAATCTAAAAAAGAATTTATCGATGATATCGCAATGTCTCTCGGGGGATATGTCGCTGAAAAAATGATTTTTGGGGATGTCACGACTGGTCCATCTAGTGATTTGCAAATGGCGACCAACTTGGCTAAAGCAATGGTAACTCGTTGGGGTATGTCTGATTTGATTGGACCGGTGGCGCTTGTAAGCTCTGGTGGCAGAACTCAGTTTAATGACCCGGTGGACCAAGATCACTCTGAGGCTATGTCTATGAAAGTAGATTCTGAAGTTTCTCGCATCATAAATGATGGTTTGAAATCAGCTGAAGTTGTTCTTTTAGAGCACCGAAAGGCTTTTGATGCAATCGCACACAAACTTATCGAAGTGGAAACTCTTGAGCAGGAAGACTACGAGAAAATTCTTGTAGCTCACGGGATTCTTTTAAAGAAAAAGGAAGAGCCTGCAAAGCTAGCCATAGCGGGGTAATAATACATTATATAATATATGAACCATGGTATACTATATCAGTAACCATTATTTGCAGGTTCGTAAATTAAAAAAATGGCAAGAGAAAAAGACAAACAAAAGGCTCTAGTAATGCGCCAAAAGGGCATGAGCTATAGTCAAATAAAAGAAAAGCTTGGCATAAGTAAAAGCACCTTAAGTGGGTGGCTTTATAATATGCCTCTTTCAGAGAAAAGGATTAGAGAATTGCAGGCTGATAGCCCTATTCGCATTGAGAAATATAGGAACACTATGCGGGCGAAACGAGAAAAAAAGTTTGACGAGGCATATAAAGAAATGTCACGAAAAATAAAAAAACTTTCTTCACGTGAGTTGTTTTTGGCAGGACTTTTTTTGTATTGGGCAGAGGGAAGCAAAACAGCAAAGGCTGCTATAGGGCTTACGAATACCAACCCAAATATGTTGAAGTTTTACATCAAATGGCTGGAATTAATAGGTGTTAAGAGAGATCAATTTAGGGTACACCTTCATCTGTATTCTGACATGGATATAAAAAAATCAGAAAAGTACTGGTCTAAAGAACTATCTATCCCACTTAAACACTTTAGAAAGTCATATATAAAAAAGACCAAACTTTCTTCAATTACATACCACAATGGTTTTGGACGTGGAACATGTTCAGTTTTAGTTGGTGGTGCTAGATTATATGAAAAAGTTATGATGGGTTTAAAATACATTCAGGATGATTTGATAGAATAAGTTTATTTGTTTTTTGATGAAAAATAATATATCCTATTATTACATGCGCGTGTAGCTCAGTTGGTAGAGCAATCCGCTTATACCGGATCGGTCCCACGTTCGAGCCGTGGCACGCGCACAAATATGAAAAAGACAGCAGAATTTGTGAGCCCAAAACACCCAGATAAAATTTGCGACTTCATCGCGGATTCTATTTTAGATGCTTACTTGGCTGGCGACAAAGATAGTCGGGTAGCAGTGGAAGTGATGGGTGGGCACAATCTTATCACCATCAATGGTGAAGTCACCTCAAAAGCGAAACCAGATATAGACAAGTTGGTGCAGAATATAGTGGGTGTTGAGTATAAAATACTTTCAAATATTGCAGCTCAGAGTCCTGAAATAGCTCGAGGTGTAGATACCGGCGGTGCTGGAGATCAAGGCATCATGAAAGGCTATGCCACAAGTGAAACCAAAGAGTTTCTGCCTTTAGAGTATGTGCTAGCGAGAGATTTGTGTAAGAAAATTTATGCAGTGTATCCTTTTGATGGTAAGACACAAGTAACAGTTGCAGATGGAAAAGTTGTAACAGTGGTGGCGAGTTTTCAAAATACAAAAAATGGTGAACTTTTAAAACTTGTGCAAAGTATTATAAAAAGCGAAGAGTATTTGATCAATCCAGCAGGTGAGTGGACGATCGGAGGCTTCGACGGCGACACGGGTCTTTCTGGTAGAAAATTGGTAATAGATAATTATGGTCCAGAGGTAGCAATCGGTGGTGGATCATTCTCGGGTAAAGATTATACAAAAGTAGACCGATCTGGCGCTTACATGGCGCGAAGAATCGCGGTGGATCTCTTAGAGAAGCGAGGAGCTAAAGAAGTGTTTACAAAGCTCGCATACGCGATAGGTAAGCGCGAGCCAGTCATGGCTGTGGCTGTGATAGATGGGGTGGAAGAAGAAATAGCGGGATATGATTTGAGTCCAAAGGGTATTCGTGAATTTTTAAAATTAGATAAAGTAAAATTCGCCGAGACATCCACCTTCGGACATTTCGGAAGAGGTTTTGAGTGGAGATAAAATTGAGCAAGGGTAGTCCTTGCTCACTACTCAAAATGAAATTCTCCAGCCTTCTGGTGAACTTTTTGTTTTAGGAGGGGATAGTTGGTGAGTTCTGGGTCTTCGCCGATGAGTCGTACTGCTTCGGTGCGGGCGGCTTCGACCATTTTTATATTTTTGATGGCTTCCATTCCGAGGTCAGTGATGCCCCATTGTTTGGTTCCAGAGAGTTCGCCAGCTCCTCGTAAAGTCAGGTCGAGTTCGGCTAATTCAAAACCATTTTTGGCGGTCTTGAGTGCTTTCAGTCTGGCAATAGTTTTTTCACTTTTGGCTTCTGCGAAGATGTAACAATATGCTTGGTGAGAACTGCGGATCACTCGTCCACGAAGCTGGTGGAGTTGGGCTAGTCCGAAGCGTTCGGCGCCTTCGATGATGATGACGGTGGCATTCGCGACGCTTACACCGACTTCCACTACTGATGTTGCACAGAGGATGTGGATTTTCCCAGAAACGAATTCTTGCATGACTTCTTCTTTTTCTTCCTTGCTCATTTTGCTATGCAGGACACCTATTTCATATTCTTTAAAAACTTCTTTTTTTAAGCGCTTGGCTTCTTCGACTGCGGATTTTACGTTCAGTGCTAACTCTTTTTCAGGGTCTGGTTCGAAAATCCTTGGGCAAATCACATAAAGCTGTCTGCCATTTTGTAATTCTTTTCTTATTTGTTCATATGTTTCATCACGCTTGTTGGGGGTAATTATTTCAGTGATGATTTGTTTTCTGCCGGCTGGCATTTCATCGAGTAAAGATAAATCTAAGTCTCCGTATATCGTGAGTGCTAGTGTGCGAGGGATGGGCGTCGCTGTCATTGAGAGTAAGTGTGGGGCGATCTGGTCTTTGTGAACTAATTTTCTTCTTTGTGCTGTGCCGAATCGGTGTTGTTCATCTATTACCACCAAAGCTAAATTTTTAAACTTCACACTTTTTTGAATCAGTGCATGCGTGCCGATCAGAATAGGGATTTCTCCATTTGCCACCCATTTCAAAAGTTGTGTGCGAGAAATAGTGGTCCATGTATTAGGATTTGATTTGGATGGAAATTTTCGACAGCCACTGCCAGTGATGAGGCCGATGTTTATTGGTAAATGTTCGAAATATTTTATAAAAGATTCGAAATGTTGGGTTGCGAGAATTTCTGTCGGAGCCATGTAGCCGACTTGTAAGTTTCCAAAATTTTGTCCGGCGGGTGTTTGTCTTACTGTCACATAGCTTGCCGTTGCAGCCACTGCCGTTTTACCACTTCCGACATCTCCTTCGAGCAGGCGAGACATGGGAAAATTCCTAGCCATATCAGACAGCACTGTATCAATAGATTTTTTCTGTGAATTCGTGGGTTCAAAAGGAAAACGTTTGAGGAATTCTGTGACGTCTTTTGTTTCTGGTTTAATTTGAAAAGATTTATTTTTTCGATATTCAAATTTGTCGTGTTGTCGTTCGAGTTGGATGCAGAACACTTCCTCGAAGGCGAATCTTTTTCTTGCAGACTCTGCGTCGTCTTTGTTTTTTGGCTTATGGATCCAGATGAGTGCAGTTTTTAAGGTCGGTAAGCTATATTTTTTTAAAATATCAGCTGGTATGTAATCGGTAATGCTATCCAATGTTTTATCTCTCAGTATTTTTTCTATCGCATGGTAGAACCATTTGCTGGTGATGCCACGAGTCTCGACATATACAGGGTAAGAGAATCCTGTATTTTCAATAACGCTCTCACCATTTTTTGCAAAAAGTGTATTGTGAGAATCTATTGGCATATCTCGCATCTTTTCAAATTCTGGATTGGCTAGATACACGCCACTCTTGCTTTCTGTGACTTTGCCAGTCAGCTTGACCGTGTCACCTTCATGAAGCATTTTTGCTAGATAAGCTTGGTTGAACCAGGTGATTTTGATTTTTCCTGAAAGGTCTTCGATAACGCCTTCCGCCATATTCATTTTTGTATGAAAACTTTTTTTGGTTTTTAATTTGGAAACTTTTCCGCACACCGTGGCCAAGTCTCCAGCGACCAACTCAGAAATTTTTTTAACTTCACTGATGTCGCTATAACGAACAGGGAAGTGGAATAGTAAGTCTGCTACTGAAAAAAGATTCAGTCGGTGTAGGGCTTTCTTTTGAACGTCATCCAATCTAAATTTAGCTTCTAGTTTATCGTGAATTTCCATTTAGGCTCGCATTACTTCTTTTTGTGAAAAATTTATCTAAAGACCAAGCACTTTCACCATACAAGGCGATAGAGGCGAGCGCTGTTGCTATGCCAACATCACGTATGCCTGTGGCGTTGTAGCCTACACTCACGACTATCCCAAACATGTGCAAGGCCAAGAACAGAGCGACAATCCTAGTGTAAAATCCTAATATCATCAGTGCTCCGAACGTGATTTCAAACCAGCCGTTTAAATAAATAAAAGTTATCTGACTGATCGGTAAGATTTTAGTAAAATCAGGTAAGTAAGAAGTCCAGGGAGCTGGATCCATTAATTGCTGTGACCCAAACCAGACGATCACGGCACCGATGCCGACACGAAGAACTACTAAAGATATTTTTTGTAGTTTGCTATTTAATTCCGCATTAATTATTTCCATTTTATTTTAATTTACCGATAACGAAGCTAGCGAGTTCGCGCTCTGGTCTTGCTTGTCCACCATGTTGATCATTGAAGGCTTTTGTGCCGTCTATACCACAAAGATAAAGTATGGCTTGTGATCCGCCTGGGTGAGCGCTTATCCA
>JBAXFB010000035.1:0-7467 GCA_037140115.1 bacterium
GTCGCTTTGCGACGCTCCGAATTTTGGCGAAAAAACGAATTCTGAAACTTGGCTGGGAGACTTGGATTCGAACCAAGATACATGCCTCCAGAGGGCACGGTCCTACCGTTAGACGATCTCCCAATAGAGTTACAATAATACAAAAAAGACTTTTAATCAAACTTAAATTTCTAAATTCTGTTATAATGAATCAGTGAGGAAAAAATATTTTTGGCATATTCTAATTTTACTGTTTATTCTTACGTTGGCTTTTTTTGTGTTGCCGAAATTCTTTGGCAGTCCTTCTTCAGATAAAGATGGTAAGACGAAAGTCGTGAAGGTGGTCACAGAAGTCGTGAAGCCACTTGATACGGTAGCGTATGACAAAAAGATGCTGGAGCTTGCAAACAATCCGCCCGATCCGATCGTGTATGAAAACATCAAAACTGTGACAGTGGGCAAAGACGGCAAATCTATAACTACCACAAAAAAAGTTCCGCTTGATCCACAGCCTGTACGCACGCATTTGTGGCCAGTGAAAAACGTGTACCCAATAGCTCCACCACTTTTACCTTTCAATCGCATTATCGCGTATTATGGAAATTTATATTCCAACCAGATGGGGGTTCTGGGAGAATATCCTGAGGCGGAAATGCTTGCGAAGCTTGAAGCTGAAGTAAAAAAATGGGAAGTCACAGACCCGAGCACTCCTGTGATTCCTGCACTTCACTATATTGCAGTAGTGGCACAAGGTGCAGCTGGTAAAGATGGCAAATATCGTACACGTATGCCCGACAGCCAGATAGATAAGGTCTTGGCGATAGCGGCCAAGATCCCACCACATGCGGGTGGCAACGCGATAGTCTTTCTAGATATTCAAGTGGGTTTTTCTGATTTACAAAGTGAAGTGCCGGCGCTTGAGAAGTATTTAAAATTGCCGAACGTGTATTTGGGAGTTGATCCAGAGTTTTCTATGAAGACGGGCGTTCGTCCTGGCAAAGTAGTGGGTACTCTTGATGCTGCAGATATAAATTTTGCAATAGATTATTTGTCTAAAATCGTGAAAGAAAATAATTTACCACCAAAGATTCTTGTGGTGCATCGTTATACACAAAAAATGGTGACAAATTATGCTGCAATAAAGCCGACACCTGAAGTCCAAGTGGTCATGAATATGGATGGTTGGGGAGGGCAGACGAAGAAGATAGGTACGTATAAGAATTTTATTTATCCTGAACCAGTGCAATTTAGTGGCTTCAAACTCTTTTACAAGAATGATGTGCTTGATCCTGGCACTGTCTTGTTTGAGCCAAAAGATTTACTAAAACTTAACCCTATTCCGAGTTATATACAGTATCAATAGAGGTTGTGCTATAATAATCAAATATGAATAAAAATTATATTATTGGACTTGTGGTTATTGTCTTATTAGTCGGAGCTTTCGTAATGTTTGGAACAGACAAAAAAGTCGAAGCGCCTGTATCTAGCGCACCAGAGGAAACAACACAAACACCTGCACCAGTAAAACCTGCTACTGTGACAGTCACACCACCTATTACGACTACTGCACCAGTAAAAGAATTTACAGTCACTGGTTCAAACTATTCTTTCACGCCTTCAACAATGACTGTAAAAAAGGGAGACAAAGTAAAAATTACTTTTAAAAATATGAATGGCTTTCATGATTTTAAAATAGATGAGTTCAATGTCGCGACTGCAAAAATCCAAGGTGGAGCGGAGGCGACGGTGGAATTCGTAGCAGATAAAGCTGGCAGTTTCCAATACTATTGTTCTGTGGGGTCTCATCGTGCGAACGGCATGTGGGGTACTTTAGTAGTTCAAAGTTAAAAGTTTGTAAAGTTATAAAGTAAAAGGCAAAATGCAAGACGAAAAAGAAAAAGAAGAAATACAGCAAGAAAAAAAGGCATGGCGAGATGTGAAGTATAGCGAAAAATTCTTGAATGCCTTTCGTGGACTTTATGTTTTTGCAAAAGCGACTAGGCATATATATATACATATAATATTTGCAATTATCGCGATAATATTAGGCGTTTATTTTGAAGTTTCTAGTATGGAATGGATATCGTTAGTCTTCGCGATCGGTTTCGTGTTTACCACTGAGGCGTTAAACACAGCCATCGAGATAGACATAGACCTGACTTCTCCGGAATACCATCCATATGCGCGAGATACCAAAGACGTCGCAGCTGCAGCAGTGCTCCTGTCTGTTTTTGTCGCAGTCGTCGTGGGCGCAATCATCTTTTTGCCAAGAATTTTACTTGTGATATAATCATTTTATGGATAATAATGCAAAAATTTTCGTGTCAGTTGTTGGTGTTTTGATTTTAGGCACCATCGCCACAGCCGTTATTCGTTCTAATACGAGTTCGGTTGTTACTCCTGGAAAATATGACACCTTCGCACAGTGCATAAAGGATAAGGGTGCTTTGTTTTATGGAGCTTTTTGGTGTCCACATTGCCAAGCTGAGAAGAAATTGTTTGGAACTTCAGCTAAACTTCTTCCTTATATAGAATGTTCTACTCCTGATGCGTCTGGCCAGACCAAAGAATGTATTGATAAAGGCATCACTACCTATCCTACTTGGATACTTGCTGATGGTACACGTCTAGCAACTGAAAATACTGCTGGAGTTACTTTGGAGACTCTCGCTCTCAAGACTGGCTGTGAGTTGCCAAAATAATTCTGTAATTTGGAAATCATGAATACAGAAGCCGTACATTATTTAAATATGTTCTTAGGATTGGGGGCGATTATCCTACAGATTCTTTGCGTAGGGGCACTCGGTTTGCTTTTCTTTGGTCCAAGGAAAAATATAATTCTAGATTATGTCAGTCATCATTTTTTGGTATTTAGTTTTCTTATTTCCTTTTTTGCTTCAGTTTTTCCTTTAGTATATTCTGAAATTGTACATTTTTTACCTTGCTATCTTTGTTGGTGGCAGAGAGTGTTTTTGTTTCCGACTTTGTTTCTGTTTGGGACAGCACTTTGGGATAGAGACAGAAAAGTCGTTCGTTATGCAGCATCGCTACTTTCTGCAGGGTTCTTGGTCTCTGTGTATCATAATTTTTTCTATTATTTCGGCGAGACTTCCTCGACTCCATGCGATGCTTCCGGTGTTTCTTGTTATCAGCATTTAGTTTCAGAATTTGGTGGATATATTTCTATTCCGATGTTGGCGCTCACTTCTTTTTTTGCGCTGCTCACGCTTTTAGCTATCGCGCACTTCTATCCAAGACGTAAGGGAAGTGAGCTCTAGTTTTTAATTTTCCATGAAATCTGATAAAAAAATAATGCTCTTTGGGACTTTTGATGGTTTGCATCAAGGTCATTTGAATTTATTTAAACAAGCTAGACTCTTGAGTAAGAATTCTTTTCTGGTCGTCTCTATTGCTCGCGATAAAAATGTATTTAAAATAAAAGGTAGCTACCCAACTCTGAATGAAAAAGCTCGTGTAAAATTATTAAAAAGCTGTCGATTGGTGGATAAAGTGGTTTTGTCAGGACTTCGCAACCATATTCCTCATATTTTAAAAGAGCGTCCAGACGTCATTGCACTTGGGTACGACCAGCGGGCATATGTTACGAACCTCAAAAAAGACCTTAAAAATAAAGGTATTTTGGTGCAGGTGGTGAGACTGAAACCATATAAAGAAAAAATCTACAAGAATCACTTGCTAAGAAAATAAGGAGTTGTTATCAAAAAAAGCAACTCAAAAGCACGAGATACAGCCTGCTTTTCGTCAGGGAACATTGCTATTGTTTTTTGGTCAGTGACTCCCTCGATTTTATCGATTGTTTTCATGTCTACAATTTGAGCAATCTCTTTTTGTGTAATAATCTTAAATCCACCAAAAGAATCATTTACCTCTCTATTTATTAAGATGTTAAGAATATCAGTCCCCACCAGAGCCCCATATGTTATGACGTGTTTTTCTGGTGTTTGGTTAGTTATTAACTCTTTCAAGTTTTGAGTATCTATTAATTTTTGCACGTGTGGCACGATTTCTTTTCCGAGTTCTTCTGCTACTTCTCTAAGAAGGGCTTCTATAAAATCTTCACCTTCCTCTAGCTTTCCATGTACCGTGACTTGGCAAGCGCCAGGGAAAGTCTCCGGAGCATTTTTCTCTGCATTCCACTTAGCTCGGACTTGGAGTATTGCCACCAATTCGCCATTTGTATTTTTACTAAGAAGTTGTAGACCAACGGATTTCTTTTGCATAACATTTTTTATATTAAATATCACTTTTTTTAATCTTGCTTGAAAGACAAATGCCGTAGAGTAGAATTGCCCCCAATATCAGGAATATAAAATTAAAAGATGGAGCGAATTCAAATACAAAGAAGGCTAGCAGCGGTGCAATGATGTAAGACATCGGAGCAGTGTTGCGGTAGACGGCGATGAATTCGTCATTTTCAGTATTGATGTGTTTGAAGAAGTACACGTCACTCATGACTTCAATGATGGCTGCACCGACTCGAGTACAAAATAAAATTATTGCCCAGATCCATATGTTGTGACCCTGGATAAAGAAGATGGCGGTGGTGGATACTGATGCAATGGCAAAGCCGAGCATCAGCATTTGTCTTTCACCAATTTTGTCAGAATATTCGCCAGAAGGGAATTGGATAAGAATAAAAGGTAGAAGCATGACGGTGAAGATGATGCTCAATTCACTCCAGTTGAAATTTACATAAGTGTGGAGGTATATAGGTGTGTAGATGACCATCCAAACATAGAAAAACTGCAGAAGAAAATTTATTGCGTATGCGCGAGTGAGATTCTTATTCCTAAAGAATTTCTTGAAAGTGTGCCAAGCCATTCCTTTGTCGTATTTTGGATCACTGATTTTGTCTAGTCTTGTCCATGCAATCAAACAAAACAAAACCATTACAAAAAAAGCTATCAAGTATACGGCAGAGATGGCAAATGAAGAAAGGATAATGCCTGAGATGATTTGAGCCACAACCCAAGCCAAGTTGCTGACAGTGAGGTAGAGCCCTCGCACGGCGCCTGTGTTGGAATTCTTAGAAAAGATTTGTACTAGTTCATCGAGAGCAAATATGATCATGCTATTCAACGTGAAGTAGAATAAAAACAGCGGTATAACGACGAGCGGTGTCTTGACTAGAGCGATGAGTAGCAGTGCAGCAGCATTTAAAAATGAAGACCAAAGTAGGAATTTATATTCGCCAACTCTGCGCAACATTTTCGGCACATAGAAAAGTGCAAAAATGGTGATGATTGAGCTAGCGATGTACACGAAGCTTACATTGCTCTCTCCCGAGAAGAGAGAGATGAATGTGGAGCTAGTGTATGCCGTGAATGCTATATGTAGCGATAGCAAAAACCCCAAGAAGAAAATATTTTTCAGTTTTGGATTATTTTTAAACATCTTTGTTTGGTATGACTTATACTCCTAGTATAACAGGAATCACGAGCGGTCGCTTCTCTGTCTTTTGGTACAAGAATTTTGAGACTGTTTCTCCAAGGCCAGCCTTGAGATAATCGAAGTCGATAGGAGTTTTCTTGGCTGCGCCGTCTTCTACAGATTTCTTGATGATGATGCGTACTTGGCGTAAGAGTTCTTGGTTTTCTTTTAAGTAAACGAAACCACGAGAGATAAGGTCTGGAGATTTTTTTAATTTTCCAGTTTGTTGATCAAGGAGCGCGATGATTACGAACATGCCGTCTTGCGATAGCATTTGACGATCACGAATGACCACGTCTTGGGTATCACTGATTGATACACCATCCACCATCATGACGCCACTAGGCGCTTTTTCTTTTTTGGTGACTATCTTTTGGCCATCAGCAGAGATCTCGATGATAGAACCGTTGTCGGGAACAACTACATTTTCTTCACTCATGCCGAGGTCCACTGCGAGTTCTTTGTGGAGTACCAAGCGATAGTGGTTGCCATGAATTGGGATAAAGAATTTCGGATGAGTTTTGCGGTGTAGCCATTTCACATCTTCTTGGTTGCCGTGTCCTGTGGCGTGCACGAAATCTTCACCGGCTGTACGGTAACTGATGATGCGTGCACCTTGTCTAGTGAGTCCGTCCTTCATTCGATCTACCGCTCTTTCATTTCCCGGAATGATTGAGGCTGAGAGAATGATAGTATCTCCTTTTTGTAATTTGAATTTGGTGTGAGTTTTATTTGCGACTCTGTTTAATGACGCAAATTCTTCACCTTGGGCGCCAGTCATGAGCACTAAGACTTTGTTGGGTGGATAATTGTCGGCATCTTCGATGGGGATGATGGTATCTTTTTTGGGAGTGAATAGTCCGGCTTCTATGGCTACGTCGATGTTTGCTCTCATTGAACGGCCATCTAGTACTATTTTCTTGCCTATGGATTCTGCAAATTTAACAACGTGAGCAAGGCGAGTAATGTGAGAGGCAAAAGCTGCGATGATCATGCGTCCTGGCACTTTGCGGATCAGATTTTCCAAACCTTGGTGGACTTTGGATTCAGGTAAAGAAAATCCTTCATTTTCGATGTTGGTAGAGTCTGTCATCAAGAGTAAGACCTTCGCATTATCAAAAATAGCATACTCTTTTTCTTCTTCTTTTGAAACTACTCCATCGATTTGGTCGAGCTTGTAGTCGCCTGGAGTCACAACCCAGCCATGTTCTGTCTCTATGATGATACCCATAGAGTCGGGGATGGTGTGAGTAACTCCAAAGAATTTAACTTTTATTTTTCCACAAGTTATCGTCGAATCTTTTTCCACAATATTTTCTTTCATCGCTGGTAGGTGAGGGAATTCTGCCTGACGCTTTCTCATCATAAGGATGGAAAGGTTTCGTGAATATACAGGCGGGTTGCCAATACGTGATAAAACAAGTGGCACACCTCCGATGTGGTCTAGATGGCCGTGAGTCACGATAAGGGCTCGGATTCTATCTTTGCGTTCTTCTAGGTAAGTAGTGTTTGGGATAACGTAGTCTACTCCAGGAGTCGCTTCGGTCGAAAAGTGCATACCAGCATCGATCACGATGATGTCATCACCGATCTCGATTGCAGTCATGTTCTTACCTATCTCTTCGACACCTCCAAGCGGTATGATACGGACTACTCCAGCTTCTGGTGGTGCTATCTTTGCACTCAACTGATTTTTATTGTTAAATGTGTTTGGCCTATTACTTGGTCCAAATCTTTTCTTGGAATATTGGTAAGTAGAACTTTTCATTGGTCGTTTTCGGTCTGACCTATGTTCACCATGTGTCACTGGTTTGTGTACTGACGGCTCTATCTTACTTGTTACTACTTCATGATGCGTGGCAGTCTTTTTATCATCGACGCTGATTGCACTGAAGGATAATCTATTTCTCTTAATCATTTGTTTTTCTAAATTTAATAATAATTATTTAGTGAATATTTTCCAAACATTCTCCGTCTCTGTGTACCATTCATAAGCATTATCGAATCTGTCTGCTGGTGACACTATGTTCTCGGTTT
>JBAXFB010000036.1:0-7456 GCA_037140115.1 bacterium
AAATTCTTTCATTTCTTAATTCTACAAGTGTTCGGATTCAAAGGTAAATCTGCATGTACCAGCGCTAAACACTGGAGGTTAGAGCAAACGAAAAGGAAGGGAATGTTCTTTATGTCAAATCCAAATGATAGAATCACGGTCTTTTTCGGTCCTGGCGGGGGTCGGCCAATCGGGACCTGTCCTAAAGGTCACGAGTCAGAATGGATCAATCATGGCTCAGAAAAAGGGATTTCGCCGCAACAGGTTTCTCGCCAGATTTCCTCAACTGAAGGGCGGTGGCAAGCGTACGCCAAGCGCTCTGTAACGGACTGGGAGGGTGCGGTTAATGAGTTGTAGCCCCCCCTTTGTACATACGCTCTGGAGAATAGCGTCCAACTCCAACCTCATGCCGAAATGCATGAGGTTATTTTTTTACAATTTTCGGATGAATGATGATACAATCAAATCGGTACCATTCAAACGCAACTCGCAGAGTTGCAAGAGTATTCCGCCAAAGAAAAACTTGAAATTGTCAAAGATTCAGGGCAAATCCGAATTCATTTTTTTAGGGGAAATTCCGCCGCAGGCGGGGCAAAATTAGTTCGGACTAAATTAAGAATAGACCACAAAAGTAAAATTAATCCTTCAATTTTGCTCTCACTTCAAAAGGCGCATCTTCTTCTAAGTACTTGAATTTACCGTTCTCCCCTAATCTCTTAGAGAGAAATTCTTCACAATCTCTAATGTTTGTAAATCGTTCGACTATTTTTATAGCCTTTTCATAATTTTTAAAATCATTATTTTTCTTAGACTCTTCGGCAAAACCAAAAAGAACATAGACAAGTGACTTTTGCATCAGAGACATGTCGCCCAAAGATTTATTTTCATTTCTTGCATCTTTTAAAAAATTAGACAATCTCTGCAGCCCGGCTTCGGTCATGTTTACAAAAGAAGTAAGATTATCATCACTAGGAACAAAATCTGAAGCTGGTGAAAACAACAGCGCACCTGGGAATTGCACTCGAAACTCAGTCCCTGAATCACTAGTGCGAACATACTTCTCAAATTTTTCCCAGTCCTCATCACTAAGTCTGGTCGTCCCCATCACGAATGTCTCAGCCATAAGCTCCACAGGAACTTCCCCCTCCCCAAGAACTTCACCCTTCGACGTTCGATAAATTGAAACTTTTTCTCCTGCATCAACTCTTTTTATTAGTTGATAATATGCTTTGCCGGCACTCAATCCATTAAATTTATAAATATTTTCTTTTTTAACGTTGAAAGATTCTTTGTCAATAATTTCTCCAATCAAACCTTTCTTTTCATCTGGTGAAATATTTTTAGCAGAATTAAACACATCCTCTCTGCTTATTTCGACAAGATTGCCCGTCTCACCATCCATCTGACAAATCTTTCCCGCATCTAAAATATACAAAGGAAGCCCTAGATCCTGACTTATTTTTAATGCCTTTTTAAAATCCGATTCTCCATTTTTTGGATTGTCCTTTTGGAAAAACAAGCCAGCAGCTTCGGGATTCTCAACAACCAATTCATTCCACCCTTGATGCATATCTTCCACACTACTATTAGTGCGAGGGTTTCTTTTCTGAGTGTGAGTCACTGCATGGTCTAAATTAATTTCGATATCAGGCTGTATGATTGAATTTTTTAAAGCTGGATCATATTTTGATTTTCTATTGTATATACCTTCATCAATTAAAGTTCCAGCGTCACCAGCATAAGCACTCAAAACTTGCCCGCTCTTTAAAATTAGACCAAAATTCCCAACCAAAGTTTGGTTTTCTTTATTTATTGTCGAAACCGCGACAGTAGGCTCAACACCTAAAATCATTTTTATTTTTTCTTTTGGCCCAAATCTGTTAGTTGTAACCAATTCATTATTTTGTGAAAAACCATTATCAGTTACAGCCTCTAGTGGTATTGAATGACAAAATAAAACATCTCTTTCTGTCGAAATATTAGCAACACTTCTTTGCTCTCTCTCTATTTCAAACTTACCTTTCTGGGCTGACATCTCAGCATAAAAATTTGCAACGGTTCTTTCTATGTCCTTTAATTCCTGATCACTATTTATTACTTCTTCAACTTCTTTGATGGCACCGTACTTTTTAGCAACATACTCTTCTAGTTGAGCCACAGAATCATGACTTCTCTTTATGCGTTGATCTTGAACCCTAATAGACAAATCAACGTCTGCCAATTTGTCTGTTTTATCTTTAATACCTTGAGCCACCTCATTTTCCTCATCTTTTAATTTATCTTCAGAAAAGATACCCTGAACTTTATACCAAAATGTGTTTTTTCTTTTATTTAAATCAGCCCTAATGGTTTCAACCTCTAACGCAATTTCTGATCTCTGTGCTTCTAGATTTGTTTTATGTTTCTCATCGCTAATTTTTTGTTCAATAAGCTCCTTTATAGACAACTGGTATGTAGGAATAGAAGATTTTATGGATTCAATTTCGCGCGGTTTTTCCTCCAACTTCGTACGATACTGAGCTCGTAAATTGCGAATCCTTTCAGCAATTTGCTTTCTATAAAACGCGGCATACCTTTTACTAAATTGTGCCGTTTCAGCCTTACCCTCTTTATCATAAAATGGAGCTGCAGAATCTCGAGACATGCCAACTGCCTCTGCCCCTGATTGATTTTCTATATTTTTAATTTTGGGTAATTCTACTGTCATAATGTGATACCTATTTTCTTTGCAAGTAAAGTATAACACAGTGGTAATTTTGGCTAAAATAAGTTAAATTACCTTTGTATGAAATTACTTTCAATCGAAACATCATGCGATGACACTTGCATTTCAATATTTGAAGTCAAAGGCGGTTCTATAAGCGCATCTTTTAAAGTGCTCGCAAATAATTCGAATTCACAAATCGCTGTGCATATTCCTTATGGCGGTGTGTACCCTGTTCTAGCAAAAAGAGAGCATGCTAAAAATTTACCGATAATTTTAGAAGCTAGTTTAAAGCAGGCAAAATTGGAAAAGAAAAAATCCCCAGTCGATGCCATCGCAGTGACCTACGGCCCTGGGCTCGAGATGTGTCTTTGGGAAGGTATTTCTTTTGCAAAAGCTTTGGCAGAAAAATGGAATGTGCCACTCATACCTACGAACCACATGGAAGGCCATGTGCTGTCTGTTTTCGGTAAACACAAAGGCACATTTAAAATACCCAAATTAAAAGCGCCGATTTTGTCGCTACTTGTTTCAGGTGGACACACACAACTAGTACTCACTAAAAAGCCAGCCTCGACTAGAACGAGTCTAGGCGGGTGGATGGATTATGAAATCATCGGTGAAACCTTAGACGATGCAGTGGGTGAAGCCTTTGATAAAGCCGCACGAATGATCGACTTGCCCTACCCCGGCGGCCCACAGATTTCGAAATTGGCGAGCCAGCTAAGGGAAACTCGTGAGCGAAGCATTGCACAGGCTGACGAGCCGAGCATAGCAAATTTTCAGCAGAAAATTATGCGTGCTGAGTCCACGAGTTTCCCTGAAATCTCCTTGCCTCGCCCAATGCTCTACAGCAAGGATTTCAATTTTTCTTTTTCTGGATTAAAAACTGCAGTGCTATACCTAGTGCGCGATTTAAAAAAGAAAGATCCAAATATTTTAGAAAATATTGAAGTAAAAAAAGCCATCGCTCTCGAATTTGAAAACGCAGCGATCGAATGCTTGGTACATAAAACAAAAAAGGCAGTGGAAAAATACGGAGTGAAGACTCTCATCGTCGCAGGCGGAGTCGCCGCAAACAAACACCTACGAAGTGAAATGAAGCGAGTACTAGGCAAAAAAATCAAACTCTTAGTCCCCACCCAAGAACTTTCTGGAGACAATTCTCTCATGATAGGCATCGCCGGCTACCTAAATTTCATGAAAAATAAGAAAAAAGTTCCCAAAATAGGTACAATAAAAGCAACTGGAAATTTGAGACTGTAAACTCGCCAAAAGGCTAGCAAATATGATATTATTTGCACATGAATGATAAGTTGCCAGAAAAATTAACTAGACCTTACAACCCAAAAGAAACCGAAGATCGCATCTACAAACTCTGGGAAGATAGTGGTTTTTTTAATCCAGATGTTTGCATTGAAAAGGGTGTGACAAAAGCAGATGCAGAACATTTTTCTATCTCGCTCCCCCCACCGAACGTTACAGGCAACCTCCACACAGGTCACGCACTCATGCTAGTTATCCAAGACATCATGGTCCGCCAGGCACGAATGCGAGGCCTTAAGACTCTCTGGGTTCCCGGCACTGACCACGCCCCCATAGCCACCGAATCAAAAGTTGCAAAATTGATAGAAAAGGATGAAGGTAAAAGAAAACAAGATTTCACTCGCGAAGAATTTATTAAAAAAGTTGAGAAATTTGCACAAGAGTCCCATGACACCATAGTGAACCAATGCAAAAAAATGGGAGCATCTCTCGATTGGTCTCGTGAAGCATTTACCTTCGATGACAAAAGAAATGTGGCTGTCAAAACTGCATTCAAAAAAATGTATGATGATGGATTGATTTACAGAGGCTTGAGAGTTATCAATTGGGATCCAAAAGGACAAACTACTATTTCCGACGACGAGATTGTATATGTAGCGAGGAAAACAAAACTATTCACTTTTAAATATTCACATGATTTTCCTATAGCTATTTCGAGTACACAACCAGAAACAAAACTGGGCGATACTGCTGTAGCTGTGCACCCAGATGACACCAGATACAAGGAATTTGTCGGCAAAACTTTTGATGTGGACCTCATGGGTGAAAAATTAAAAATAAAAGTGGTAGCAGACCAAGCAGTAGATCCAGCGTTTGGAACAGGAGCGTTGGGTGTCACGCCAGCTCATAGCAAAATAGATGCTGAAATAGCGGAGCGGCACAACTTGCCTATGAAGCAAGTCATAAATGAATTTGCAAAAATGACAGTAGTAAATCCCCTACTCAATAATAAGAAAACTGTGGAGGCTAGAGAAATTGTGGCTCAATATTTTAGAGATCAGAAACTGATGATAGAAGAAAAAGAAATAGACCAGAACGTCCCAACAGCAGAAAGAACTGGTGGAATCATAGAAGCTCTTCCGAAACTCCAATGGTTTATCGACGTAAATAAAAAAATCCCCTCTCGTGGAAACAAATCCCTCAAAGAACTCATGCTTGAACCAGTGCGTGAAGGAAAAATAAAAATACTACCTGACCATTTTGAAAAAGTTTATTTTAACTGGATAGAAAATTTACGAGATTGGTGTATTAGTAGACAAATTTGGTACGGACACAGAATTCCTGTTTGGTACAAAGGCGATGAGATATTTGTAGGAATGGAGAAACCGGTGGAAGACGGCCCCGCCAAGGACGGGGCAAGCTGGATTCAAGATGAAGACACTCTCGACACATGGTTCTCTTCTGGGCTTTGGACTTTCTCAACTCTCGGCTGGCCAGAGAAAACAAAGGATTTAGCAACTTATCACCCGACTTCAGTACTAGAAACCGGACACGACATTCTTTTCTTCTGGATCGCCCGTATGATCCTCATGTCTCAATATTTACTTGGCGAAGTGCCATTTGAAAATGTTTACTTGCACGGCATGGTTCGCACAGCAGATGGTAAGAAAATGTCTAAGTCTCTTGGTGAAAAAGCCATAGACCCGCTCGACATCATTGCAAAATACGGCAATGACGCACTACGCATGGCGATGGTCATCGGCAACACTCCAGGAAATGATCTAAAACTAAACGAAAACGACATCCGCGGATATGGTAAATTTACAAACAAAGTCTGGAATGCTTCTAGATTTGTGCTTGAACAAACACAAGATTTAGACATAAAGAATCTGCCAAAACTAGATGAAGAGGATACCAAAAGTGCAGATGAACTAGAAGCACTACTTTCTGAAGTTTCAAAAGAAATGTCACAATTTAGATTCTCTATCGTTGCCGAAAAACTCTACCACTATTTCTGGCACACTTTTGCCGATGTGATAATCGAACGCTCAAAGAACAAAATTCTTGATAAAGATTTTAATAAAATAGAAGGAAAAAGTGCAGACTCAGCAAAGGCGCTTCTTTACAGTCAACTCACAACACTACTCAAAGCCCTCCACCCATTCATGCCATTCGTGACGGAAGAAATCTGGTCAATGATGCCTCAAGATAATAAAAACTTATTAATGGTTGAAAAATGGCCAAACAATGCTAAATGATCCAAAAATTTTTATGGTTGCATTTTTGGGTGGATTAATCCCCTCCCTTTTATGGCTCTGGTTCTGGCTCAAAGAAGAAGAAAAAGAACCAAAACCAAAAAGTCTAATTGCTGTAGTCTTCATGATGGGTATGGCAGGAGTTATTTTTGTACTTCCTATTCAACAATTTATAAAAGCTCACATTGCTGACCCAAATGTTGACCTAGTCTTATGGGCCACAACAGAAGAGATTATGAAATACTTGGTTGTACTCATCATCCTCTATGGTACAAAAAGTATTGATGAGCCGATAGACTGGCCGATCTACATGATGACAGCAGCCTTGGGCTTTGCAGCGCTCGAGAATGCCCTATTTTTGATCAAACCACTCTCATTGGGGCAAAACACTATAGGGCTTTTAACTGGGGAGCTACGCTTCTTGGGGTCTACCCTTTTACACACTGTTTCGAGTGGCATTTTAGGTATCGCGATGGGTATTTCTATGTACATGACAGGATTTAAAAAAGTCTGGCACATTGTGATGGGGTTAATCCTCGCCATCGCCTTGCATAGTGTCTTTAATTTTTTTATAATAAGGAATGGAGGTAATGATTTCTTAAAAGTTTTTGGTTTCTTGTGGGTTGTCACTATTATTGTAATGTTACTTTTTGAAAAAGTACGAAGAATGAATTAAATTTATGGATAAAAAAAGAAGTTTTTGGGATAGACTAACGGGCGGAGGATATGTCGCAGAAGAATACGAAGAACCTAAAAATGGTTCACGAGAAAATAAGCACGGCAATACAAAAGACAAAGGAGAAAGTGAAGACTGGATAGAAGAGGAAAACGAAGAAGCAGAACTAGCTGTAGATGTATACCAGACAGCAGGCGAAATCATCATCCAAACCTTCGTCGCAGGAGTAAAGCCAGATGACCTAGAGCTCTCCATCGCCCGTGACATCGTCACCATCCGTGGTGAACGTGAGGAGCATCGTAACGTTGATGAAAATAATTATTTCACCAAAGAACTCTATTGGGGTAAATTCTCTCGTACTATTTCCCTTCCGCAAGAGATAGAGCCAGAAGAAGTCGAAGCGACAGAGAAGCACGGCCTTCTAACTATACGTTTGAAAAAAGTAGACAAAGACAAGAAAAATAACGTAAAAGTTAAATCTCTCTAAAAAATAGTTAAACTTATGGTGCCGAGGACCAGAATTGAACTGGTGACCTATCCCTCTTCAGGGGAGCGCTCTACCAACTGAGCTACCTC
>JBAXFB010000037.1:0-7453 GCA_037140115.1 bacterium
TATATTTTTTCTCAAGATATATACGGAACCTTGCTAGGTCAATTTTCCATGGGTCAGTTTCCCTCTTTGCTGTACCCATGTAGAGGTTCTGACCATCTATAAATGCGTAGTTTTTATCATTCTCCATTCTATTATTCTACTCCGACCTACTAGTTAACTCAATCCCCATCCAAAACCCCCCACAGGTGGAGTGTAAGCATGGTGCGTTCGCCATTGTGGGGCTCTGCGAGTTTGAGCATTTGGGTTTCGGTCGGTAGTGATTTTAATTTGAAAGCTTTTTGGAAACCCTTCTTGGTGCCGAGGTCGCCGACGGGTAAAACGTCCGGTCGGTTGAGCGCGAAGATCAGGAACATGTCGGCAGTCCATGGACCGACGCCTTTGACTTTGAGTAAATGCTCTTTGACTTCAGTGTCCGACATCTTAGGGAATTTCTTGTGGTCGATAGTTTTGTCTATAAATTTATCCGCGAGGTCTTTCAAGTACATGGCTTTCTGTGGCGAGATGCCAGCAGAACGCAACTCTCTGATATTTAATTTTAGAAATTTTTCTGGAGTGGGTTTACCTTTGAAAAGCGTTGAGAATTTCGCACGAATCGCATTCCCTGCCTTGGTAGAAATCTGCTGACCGATGATGGCACTCGCGAGCGACAAAAAAGGGTTCTTGCTCGGCTCGATTTTTTTTAATTTATTTTTATTGATCCGAAGTTTCATTATCTATTTAGATAAGTTATGGTGAGCTGTAAGCAAGTAGCAAATGTGCCCCACAATAGATATGGCAAGTTTACATACACGACCCAGCGCAAACTCGGCACAACGTACCAGATAGAAACGAATGCCCAAATGAGAGTCCCCACTACGAGCAAAATATCGATTGAAGACAAAATATTATTCTTGAGGCCAAATTGAATTGGAGTGAAAATAAAATTGAAAAATAAATTTAAGGCAAATGGCAAAGCGACGATCAAAGGAATTTGTTTAGTGAATGCTTTATAAAAAACGGTGTCGTACGAAACGAAAATGACAGCGTATAGCGCAGTCCAGACTGGACCAAAAAGCCAAGAAGGCGGAGCCCAAGTAGGCTTGATGAGTTGTGAGTACCAATTGTATGCATTATTCATATATACATACTAGCACCTTTGCGAAATGATTGTTGGAGAAAAATTAATGTCCTTCGGATTGCCAATCTTTGATGGATTGCACAGGATGTACGAGTATGAGTACGTTTAAGGTAAGGTTGTAACTTTTTTAACTGTTAATAAGGTCATTACTTAATGTAAGTATATTATATTTTTTTGTTTCTGAACTTATGCAACAAAAAAAGTAATCTCGAGATGAGATTCTTAAATAGAATACTCTTTCCTTCCTCTTTGAATACTTATTAATTTTTTTTCTGCGCTTTCTATTAACTTATCTTTTTCTGGTGTGTACTTCGGTATACTTTCTGACGCAAAAGGATTTAATCTTGTCTTTATAACTCCCCAACGAGTACTTAGTCTCTTAAGTAATTCTTCTCTGTCTTTTAGATATCCTTCGTAGGCTTCCTGTTCTTTTGGAATCAATTCTGCTTCCTTAAACTTTAGGCTTCTTTCTTCTTGGTTTGTAAGAATTTCCAAAAGAATTTCCCGCTCTTGCCAGACCAAACCATTTTTCTTCTTTTCAAGATTTGATAATTTGGCGTTGGCACTGATTATTAACTTCTCCTCTTCTGGGGTATATATATTTGGAGTAAGTTTAAGTGCCACTTTAAAGGTTTCCCAAAATGATTTTTGATAATATTCTCTTAGGGTTTTTAAATTTTTTTGATAAGTCACTATCTCCTCTTGGGTCAACCCCGCCTCTTCAAATTCTTGTAAATGTTCTTTGTTTTCTCTCCCCCCCTTTTTTTTATCTTCAGTTGGAGCTTGTGAACCAAACGTTGGATTTCCTGTAGTCATATATTTTGTTTAGCATTAAAAACTATAATAATTCCTAAATTATATGCCTTCTACAACAAAAGTAAAGGGATTATTTTTGAAAAATGATTGTTAAAAAAACTAATGTCCTTCAGATTGCCAATCTTTGATGGATTGCACAGGATCCACGAGCATGAGCACATTTAAGGTGAGGTTGTCGCGTACCCAAAACAAACAGCCAAGCTCCATGGCGAGGATGAGTGTGATAATGACCCAGACTTTAGTATAGCGTGCGATGAGGAAACCGATGGCCATCATGCCGACATCACACACAGAGTTGAGCACGCTGTCGCCCACATAGCCGAGAGCGATAGTGGCCTCACGATAGCGATTGATGATGAGCGGAGAATTTTCCAAAAGTTCCCAACCAGCTTCGATGATGAGTGCCACAAGGAAACGATATTTTAGTGGTAACCTCCTAGCAACAAGCCACAGAAAACCATAGAACAACATGCCGTGAATAATGTGCGAAAAGGAATAAGCGTCAGCTACGCGCTGTGAATTCTCACTGCTCCAGACGTTGTTGTCCCACCAGCCGAACTTGCCATCGGGTCCAAGCAAAGAACGACCAGAATATATTTCGACTGCGGCAACTAAACCAAACACAACTATCATGCTGATAATAACGAAGCGGTGCTTTTTAAAAAATAAAATAATTTCGGACATAAATTTATTTAAAATAATAATACTTACTATTCCCCTTTCAAAATACCTAGCGCTTCTTCGGGTTCTAGACTCGTCTCGTCGATGATCTCTTGCAATTTTTCTGCTTCTTCGTTAGTCAAACCTTTTTCGATAGCTAATTTTAGTGCATCAGGATCCATAGAATATAAAATTCTACACGAGCTCCGCACAATGTGCGCAACGCTTTGCATTTATGGGTATTTCACTTAAACATTGACCACATTTCTTGGTAGTTGGATCTGCAGGAGGCTCTTTGTGAGAACGTGAGATGAGCAGATTGATCGGCTTGATCACAAAAAAGAATACAGTCGCCGCAACTAATAAAAATGAAATGAGCGTGTTTAAAAAGTGACCATACATAAACTTGCTACCATTGATAGCAAAAGTTAGTCCAGCAAAATTTGGCACTTTAACAATCGCTGAAATAAATGGAGTAAGCAAATCAGAAACCAGAGCAGACACTACAGCACTAAACGCAGTACCGATCACGACACCGACAGCCAAGTCTACGACGTTGCCTCGAAGTAAAAATTGTTTAAACTCTTTCAACATAGATTAGTTTTGAGCTAATTTTTTTAATTCCGACTCGTATTTCTTCATGACTTCGACACTCGCGTCTGTCTGACTCACCCCACTCTTGACCTTGGTCTGTATCTCCGCAGCAATTGTTTTAAAAAGCTCTGGATTCTTCTCAATCATATTCACAAACATCTCTATTTGCGCTTCAGGCACTCCTTGCGCACGAAGCATTTTTTTAAGTAAAAAATTTTGAAACATGGAAAATATTATAGCACCAAATATAAAAAAATGTAATAAACACTCTCCTAATACGGCATCGTATGCAAGATGTCACTTTATGTGATGTATAAATTTATTAATTAACATATTTTTTATGGACAAACCAACAAGTATAGTAGTGGGTGTTCTACTGGTAGTAGCGATCGGTTTTGGAATCTATTTTATAAGCAACACTCCTAACACTGAAAGTCCTAACACAAACACCACGGAAACTAACACCCCAGACACAGCTAGTTCTGGAAGAGTGGTATTTTCTGTCACAGATGTGGCCACGACCATGAGCACGATAAGTGAAGTGAATCTAAAAATAAATAGTGTGGAAATGCATAGTGCCACAAAAGGATGGATAAATATTTCTAACACAGCAAGAACATATAGCTTGCTAATGCTTAATACTAAAAAGGAATCAGACCTTTTGGTCGATACATCAGTACAAGCTGGGTCGTATGATCAAATACGTTTGACCTTGGACTCCGTGGCTGTACAAACCACAGCTGGAAAAACAGTTGTTGCGACTTTACCTTCTAAACAATTAGTCATAAGTACAGTACTGACTGTCAGCCCAAACCTAACTTCAAGTGTAAATCTTGATTTTCTTGCTAGTAAATCATTGCACACCACGACGACTGGCGGATACATTTTTGCTCCAGTAGTGAAGACTGAAATTAAAAGCAACGCGAATGTCACAGTAGGGACAGGAAACGTGGTGACGATAACAGGTGGCACAATAGACGACACAAGTACAGTAGGAATGGACACAAATGGCCAAGTAAAACTTAATTTTTCTATCGACCCGACAATAAAATTAAATGTTATAGGAAATAGTGTCACAGACGTTACCAACCCACTTTTATTAAAATAAATTTAACCTAAAAAAATATGCTTACAACAATCGCAATCGTCCTCTTAGTTCTTTGGCTCCTAGGCTTCGTGGGGTTCCACATAGTGAGTGGTTTTATCCACGTCTTACTTGTACTTGCTATCATTTTTTTCCTGATCCGAATCATCCGCGGAGAAAATCCTTTCCCAAAAATTTAATTTGAACTGCACTTCATCTTCAACTCTGTGAGATCTGCATCAGTTAAAGCCTCATTACTACCTTGATTAAACTCATACATTATTGCCTTCGGATCTTTAACATGTTCAAGCCCTAGCGCATGACCAAGCTCGTGCGCTAGAACTCGAACTAGCTTTTCTCTGTTACTAAATTCATAAATTTCTATCTGTCTATCTATTCCATCAGAAGAGAAAACACCTTCTTCAAAAGACTCCCCTCGAGTAGAATTCGTAGTGTTGAATTTGTCGACAGAAAGATTGAGCGAATCTGCCAGACGATTGAGAGCCACGACAAGTGCATTGATCTCATCTGCCATTTTATTTAAATTGTCTTGTGTTTTCTGTAAATATTGCGCTTCTATCTTATCTCTACGGTCGGAAGAATTAAAAGCTTGCACTCTAATATTGAAGTCACTTTTTTGTGTTTCATATTGTGTCTTTAACGCTAAAAACTTGGCTTTGAGAGAATCATAAGATGTCCTACTGTCCTCCACTGCGATACCCAAACCAGAAAGTTTACTAGTAGCTTGCTGTCTGTAATCATAGACTAAATTTATTTTTAAATCGTGAGTTGAGGTACTGTCTCTAGTATACTCAAACAAGTTCTTGCCATAAGATTTTTCCCAAATCGCCTCCGCATCAGAAAGCGCACTCAAGAAATATGCTTTTGAAATTCCAAACTTTGTATCAAAATTCCCAAGCCGATAAGGAATGGGCTTGGCACAAGGTGCTGGCTCAAAGAAAATCGTAATGTGATCTCTAAGATTTTGCAGCCAAGGCCACTTCGCACCAAAACTCGAAGAGTTCAATATAAAAATAACTACGCCAGTAAATATTAAAGAAAAGACTATTTTTAAAAAGTTTCTCATTGTATTATAGGGAAATTATAGCAGATCTAGCAGATTAAAGAAAAAAGCAGCATATTTGCATTATTGCCCCCAATATGCGATAATCACCGAATGAATTTAGTTGCAAAAATTCTGCCTTACGCGCAGATAATCCTTTCAGTGGTATTAGTTTTAGCTATTTTGTTCCAACAGTCTTCTGCGGGAGTAGGCGGAGCTTTGGGTGGAAGTAGTACAGAGAGTTTTCATCATACTCGCCGAGGATTCGAAAAGTTTCTTTTTTACTTGTCTATTATTTGTGGAATTCTTTTTGCTTTATTTGCACTACTTAGTATAATAGTAAAAGCTCATAGCTAGTCTTTCTGGTTTCGCTATAAAAATATAAATACGCATGCGTAATTTTAGATTACCGTCAAAAAAAGAAATGAATTTTATTTTTTCATCTTTCTCTCGCAAGGAAAGAATAATTTTCGTTAGCTTTTTATTCGTGCTACTTCTGAGCACTTTGTCTATATTGGAATCCATAAATAGAGCCTTTTTAGTGAAGGTCCCGCTTCATGGTGGTGCACTATCGATCGGCATCGTAGGAGTACCGCGATTCATTAACCCAGTGCTCGCAAGTGGCGAGACAGACCAAGACCTCACAGCTCTCATATATTCTGGCCTCATGCGAAAAAGTGCAAGTGGAGAGATAATTCCAGACTTAGCTGAAAAATACGAAGCGGGAGACAAAGGACTTACTTACACATTCACTCTTAAAAACAATTTGACTTTTCAAGATGGAAAAGAGCTCACAGCCGACGATGTAGTATTTACTGTGAACAAAGTGAAGGACGGAGTTATCAAAAGTCCAGAGAAAGTAAATTGGGACGGAGTGATTGTAGAAAAAATAGACCAAAAAACAATCAAATTTACCCTCAAACAACCCTATGCCTCGTTTTTGGAAAATGCCACCCTTGGCATCATGCCAGCTCATCTGTGGGACAGTTCCCCTCTTGAACTCAACAGTGCAAACACCAACCCGATAGGTTCTGGACCATTTATGGTAGATACAGTCAGAAAACAATCTTCAGGGATTATAGACTCTTATAGCTTAGTGCCATTTAAGAAATTCGCACTTGATGAACCTTATATACAAAATATTAGTTTTCGTTTCTATCAAAACGAGGACGACCTCACCAACGCACTGCTTAGTCATCAAGTAGATGACATTAGCTCGATTACCCCTTTGAATGCCGAGAACTTAAAGGAGAAAAATTACCAGATAGAATCTGCAGTGTTGGGAAGAGTTTTCGGACTATTTTTTAATCAAAACCAAAATCAAATTTTCACAGACAAAGTGGTCACCAATGCTATCAATCAAGCAATAGATAAAAATAAAATAGTAAATGAGGTCTTGCTCGGCTATGGCACTACCATCGACAGCCCCATTCCTCCAAGCATTAAAGGTTACGAGGTGCCCATAAATACCACCAAAATCGAAAGATCAGAAATATTAAAAAAAGCACAAGCAGACCTACTCAAAGATGGATGGAAAGCAGGCACAGATGGAATTTTAGAAAAAATAACAACTAAGAATTCAAAGAAGGTGACCACAAAACTTGCATTCTCTATATCAACTGGTAATGTACCAGAGTTGGCACAAGCTGCTGAGATCATCAGACAGAACCTCGCAGATATCGGAATCAAGGTAGACATAAAGACTTTCGAAACCGGTAGCTTAAATCAAAACGTCATTCGCCCAAGAAAATATGACGCGCTACTATTTGGGGAAATCATCAATCATGAATCCGATCTATTTGCTTTCTGGCATTCAACACAGAGAAAAGATCCAGGACTCAACATCGCGATGTACACAAACGCAAAAGTAGACAAGATATTGGAAGATGCATTTGTAAGTACAGATGAAGCAACAAGGATTAAAAAATACACCCAGTTTCGAGATGAAGTAAAGAAACTTTATGAATTAAAAGATATAGAATACGAGAATTCAAAACATAGAAAACATACAAACGAATTAGTTGTTGATGTTTTGAAAAATGGAGAAAAAAGAGTTTATACAAATTTAGAATTTTGTAGAGATTTGTTTTTGTTTCAGTGTGGTCTGACTCAGGTATTT
>JBAXFB010000038.1:0-7071 GCA_037140115.1 bacterium
TTTCTATGTAACTCCGAGAACAAGGCAACCGTCCGCCCGAAATCTTTTTCTGAGACGATGAATGTGAGCTCTGTTGGGGTAGAGACGAGTTCTTCGATGTTGATTCTCGCGCGAGCGGTGACGGAAAGAAGTGAAAAGAAAGTGTTTGGTACAGATGAGACTTCAGGATTAAAGGAAATGCCGATTGCTGCCAGGTTGTGATTTATAGATTTTGGCTTCATTTTAAAATGTTTTAATATTTTCGGCGCCATGCTTGAAGAGCAGATCACATCAATTTCAGTTGTGCCTATTGTTGTAGTGAAAAAATCCTCTTTAGAAACGGAAATATTTTTGTGAAGTGATTCAAGCTCACTCATGAATTTGTTTGTATTTTCGTAGATGATCTCAGAAAGGGGGAGTTTGGTGGTGATGTTTTTGATCACGACATCTTGGATAAGAGGGTGTTCTTTTTTGAATTCTCCGCGAAGGCGGGAGAGGGAGACGACAAGGCTAGTGATGGTGACAGTCTTTTTTGTGCGAGCTTCTACAAGTGGGCGGATACGCTCTGCATAGCTACTCATGTTCATATAGCCTTCAGTGAGAGCCAAGTAGGCTTCTAGCTCGTTCTGCACTATTTCTCGCACTATGGGTTGGATTTTGATCATAACTTTTGCTATTTTGGTATTTTAACAGATTTTACAAAAAGTCCTAATTTTAATATAAATCGTGTAAAACTTAGTTAAAGCTCCGTTAACTGTTAGTATGTCTTTATATGTATAGAGAGGTGATAGCTAAAATAGTAGAACTAGGCAATACCTTGCCAGCCATATGTGGGAGTGTCATGGATGTTGGGCAAAATAAACAATGGCTCACAGAAAAAGAGGTGGAGATAGAGGAAGCACTGGTGAACCTAATCAAAACTTTTCATGGTGAGCATTTTTTCTATGCAGAAGAGTCGCATCGAGAATTCGTGGAACGCGAAAGTATCTGGATTATTGATTCGATAAGTAACACCACCAACTTTATTCACGGCATGCCGCACTACTCGATCGTGCTTAGTCATCTTCTAAAAGGGGAGGTGAATTTTGCAGTTGTGTATGATCCTTCAAACAAAGAATTATTTACAGCGGAAAAAGGCAAAGGGAGTTTTCTAAATAATAAAAAGATGCGGGTGTCTTCTCGCAAGGAAGATATTTTTTGTATGGTCGGGCCATATTTTACGCCACCGAGAATTTATCGTGAAAAGGCACTTGCTGTGATTAATAAACTTTCTGATGCTGGTATTACAGTGAGAATCGTCGGGTCTCTTGCACTGCATTATTCATATGTTGCATGTGGCCGGGCTGATGCCGCAGTGTCATTTAATGAAGACACCTTCCCAGAGTTTGCTGGAAAGTTGCTCGTTGAAGAAGCCGGTGGAAAGTTTACTGATTTTGATGGTGGGGTTTTAAATAATGAAACTGTTGGCGTGATTGCTACGAATGGGCTGGTTCACGAGCAGATTAAAAACATTGTAAAATCAGTAGTATAATATTTTTATGAGTATAAAAAATAAAATCAAAATAGCATTGATAGGTTACGGCAAGATGGGCAAAGAGATAGATGCTCTTTGCAAAGACGGAGAGAATTTTGAAGTTGTTTCTATAAGTTATAAAAATAACCTGCCTGCGCAGGCAAGGACTGACGGTCTTGACCTAGAAGGCATAAAAAAAGCTGATGTGGCGATAGATTTTACATCCAAAGACGTGCTTTTGAAAAATGTTGAAGCCGTAGCCAAGCTCGGGGTAAATATGGTGGTGGGAACGACTGGCTGGCAGGAAGATCTAGAGAAGGTAAAAAAAATAGTAGAGAAAAATAATATTGGATTTATTTATAGTCCGAATTTTTCAGTAGGGGTAAACATATTTTTTAAGATGATGGATTTTGCGGGGAAGATGTTTGCAAAATTTCCTGAATACGAGGCATATGGTTTAGAAGTGCACCATAAAGCAAAGCTTGATAGCCCTTCAGGTACGGCTCTGAAGATCGCGAGTAAAGTGAAGGGTCTTCATTTTAATTCAGTGCGTGCTGGACGAAATCCTGGTTTTCATGAAGTGGTTTTCGATAGTAATGCAGACAGTATAACTTTGTCACATCAAGCACACAGCAGAGTCGGCTTTGCAAAAGGGGCGTTGGTGGCTGCTGAATTTATTAAAAACAAAAAGGGAGTATATTTATTTGAGGATTTATTTAATTAGTTAATTTGTTATGAATTTTTCATCCCTGCGCCCTTCTCTGATTACAGAGTGGGACCCTCGGGATTAAAAAATTTACAACAACTTCACAAGTATATGAAAAACATAAAATTTTTTGGATCAATACCAGCGATAGTTACACCATTTAAAAAAGATGGCGGTTTGGATTTGGTGGCGTTAGAAAAGCTGGTTAATTTTCAATTGGCAGGTGGAGTAGATGCGATTGTCGTCGCTGGCTCGACTGGTGAGGCTGCAACATTAAATGAAGAAGAATATGTAACTGTGATTAAGACAGTTGTGAAGAAAGTTGGTGGCAAAATCCCTGTCATCGCTGGTGCTGGTTCTAATGACACCAAAAAAGCAGTGCATTTTTCGGAGCTTGCGCGAGATGCTGGGGCTGACGCTTTGCTCCATGTAACTCCTTATTACAACAAGCCAACGCCAAACGGGCTGGTCTTACATTACAAAGAGATAGCAAAGGCGGTGGACTTGCCAATCATTATGTACAACGTTCCAGGCCGCACTGGCTCGAACGTTTTGCCAGCTGTGGTAGTGCGGATTGCTCGCGAGGTTCCATCCGTTGTGGCAATAAAAGAAGCTTCTGGTTCACTGGATCAGATGAAAGAAATAATAAATGAGGTTGCAAAAAATGGGCCGAAAGATTTTGTAGTTTTGGCGGGGGATGATGCGATAGCTTTGTCTCTGATTGAGGCAGGAGGAAAAGGTTGCATTTCAGTTGTGTGTAATGAAGTGCCTAAAATGTTTTCTGACATGATGCATTTTGCTTTGGCTGGTAAAAAAGAAGAAGCTGAAAAATTGCACAACGAACTGCTTCCACTCATGAATGTAAATTTTGTTGAATCAAATCCGATTCCGGTGAAGACTGCACTTTCTTTGATGGGTATGATTGAAGAGGTTTTTAGGTTGCCACTTACAAATATTGAAGACAAAAATAGAATAAAAGTGGAGCAAGCCTTGCGAGATTTAAATTTAATTAAATAAAAAATGGCCAGAATAAATAAAAATTATGATAAATTACAGGGCGCGTATCTCTTTGCTGAAATAGCAAAACGCACTAAGGATTTCTTAGAAAATAATCCTGGTGTGGAACTCATGCGTCTTGGAATAGGGGACACCACAGAGCCACTTTCGAAGACTGTCATTAAAGGCCTCAAAAAAGGAGTCAAAAATTTAGCACATAAAAAGACGTACACTGGCTATGGCGATACTCAGGGAAATATAAATTTACGAAACGCGATTGTGGATTTTTATAAGCAGAGGAATATGATTTCTCTTGACTCAAAAGAGATTTTTATTAGCGATGGAGCAAAGTCTGACACCGCAAACATTCAATCTATTTTTGGGCCTGATAGTAAAGTCGCGGTAGCCGATCCTGTTTATACGGTATATGTAGACAGTAATGTGATTGCTGGTAGAGCTGGAGAATTTAAGGATGGTAAGTATCAAGGTTTGGTATACATGGAATGTAATGAAGTAAATAATTTTGTGCCAACTCCACCAAAAGAAAAAGTGGATATTGTTTATCTCTGCAATCCAAACAATCCTACAGGTGCAGTGTTTACACGCGAACAACTGAAATCTTTTGTGGATTATGCAATTTTAAACAAAGCAGTCATCATCTACGATGCAGCTTATGTCGAATATATTTCTGATGACACATTACCTAGAAGCATTTATGAAATAGATGGTGCGAAAAAATGCGCGATAGAAATAAATAGTTTCTCAAAATGGGCAGGGTTTACTGGTGTGCGTTTGGGTTGGACTGTGGTGCCGATTGATTTGGTCGTGGAGGAAACACCACGTGGAAAAATAAATTCTATTTGGTCTAGACGACAAAGCACGATGTTTAATGGCGCTTCAAATATTTCTCAAGAAGGAGCCTTAGCCGCACTTTCTCTCAAGGGTCAGAAAGAAAGTAAAAAAATAATTGCTCATTATATGGATAATGCGCGAATTATTAAAGATGGTCTAGCGAAACTTGGTTTTAAAGTTTTTGGTGGGGTGCATGCTCCATATGTTTGGGCAAAAATACCTAACGGTTTAACTTCTTGGCAATTTTTTGATAAGGTGTTGAATGAGGCACACGTGGTGGTGACTCCGGGCTCAGGCTTTGGTGGAGAGGGCGAGGGGTACATAAGACTGAGCTCTTTCGGTGAAACTAAAAATATAAAGCGTGCGATAGAGAGCTTGGAAAAGAATTTAAAAATATAATATGAAAACAAAAGTAATGAAATTCGGTGGTTCGTCGGTTTCGAACGCTGTTAATATCAGCAAGGTTATTGCTATTGTCTCTCGGTCTTTAAATAAAGATACTGGTGTCGTCGTCGTGGTGTCAGCTTTTGGTGGAGTGACGGATGAGCTGATAGAACTTGCAAAGCTTGCTAGTCAAAAAGATTTTCGATATAAAGCTCTGCTCCAGAAAATCTATAAAAGACATGATCAAGCTATTAAAGAATTAATTAAGCCAAAATTTAGACAAAAAATGTTGATTGGGGCGAAGGGTCGCTATGATGATTTGGAAAAAATAATTAAAAAAATATTTGTTTATCCACAACTTTCCAAGGCATCTCTCGATGCTGTGATGAGTTTCGGAGAGCAGTTGTCTGCATATATTATAAATGAGGCCATGCGAGACACAGGGCTATCTTCTAAATTTGTTGATACGCGGGATTTAATAAAGACAGATGATAATTTTGGTAATGCGAATGTAGATATTGAAACTTCTTACAAATCTATCAGAAATCATTTACAAAATAGGGGAGAAAGTAGATATTCTCTTGCTGTGACTGGTGGTTTTATCGGTTCCACCAAGGATTCTGTCACCACGACTCTCGGACGAGGTGGTTCAGATTACTCGGCGGCTTTAATGGGTGCGGCTTTGGATGCGATAGTGATCGAGATCTGGACCGACGTGGATGGGCTGATGACTGCTGACCCAAGAGTCGTAAAAAGTGCGAAAACTATTCCTGAAATATCTTATGCCAAAGCAGAAGCGATGGCACTAGCCGGTGCAAAGGTAATCCACCCTAAGACTATCGAGCCAGCACGATTAAAAAATATTCCGATTTATGTTAAAAATACTTTTAATAAAGATAATCCTGGCACTCTCATTAAGAATTAAAATAAATGCAGAAATTAGATAAAAAAATTAGAGTGGGAGTATTGGGCGCCACGGGCATGGTGGGGCAGAAGTTGATTTCACTTCTTGATGACCATCCATGGTTTGAAGTGTCTGTCGTCGCGGCATCTAGAAATTCAGCAGGTAAAAAGTTGGGTTCACTCACACTTTATTCTGTCGAAGATGACATAGATGCTATTTCTAAAAAATGCAGTTTTGTTTTTTGCGCGATAAATGCTCAGGGAGAAAAGAAAGAATTCATTAAAAGAATTGAGGAAGCATATGCAAGTCTTGGAATGCCTGTTGTCTCAAATAATTCTGCGCACAGATGGACTTCGGATGTGCCGATGATAATTCCAGAGGTTAATCCTGAACATTTGGAGATGATTTCTGTTCAGCAAAAGAATCGTGGTTGGACTAGTGGTTTTATTGTTACCAAGCCGAATTGCTCGATACAATCATATGTTCCGTTGTTAAACGCGTGGATAAATTTTGTTCCTCAAAGAATAATCGTTTCTACTTATCAAGCTATCTCTGGTGCGGGGAAGACCTTCGAATCTTGGCCGGAGATGGTTGATAACGTAATTCCTTTTATAGGTGGCGAGGAAGAAAAATCTGAGCAAGAACCATCGAAAGTGATGGGGCAAATCAAAAAAGGAAAATTTATTTTAAATAAAAAGTTAAAAATTTCTGCTAATTGCATCCGGGTTCCTGTCTCAGATGGTCACATGGCTGCGATCAATGTGAAATTTGGTAAAAAAACCTCTGTGGCGAAATTAATTAAAGCATTGCAAGATTTTAAAAATCCTTTAGCTGATTTAGGTTTACCATCTGCACCACAGCCATTCATCACATATTTTGAAGAGGAAAATAGACCGCAAACAAAGCTCGATCGGGGTTTGCATGGAGGAATGGGTATCAGCGTCGGACGAATCCGTGAGGATTCAGTGTTTGATTTTAAATGTGTCGCCCTCTCGCACAACACTATCCGTGGCGCTGCTGGGGGAAGTATTTTGACAGCGGAGTTGTTGGTTAAGAAAGGTTATATAAAATAATTATGATCAATTTTTACAAATATCAGGGCGCGGGGAATGATTTTTTGCTTATTGATAATCGTGATAAAAGTTTTGGAGCTGAAGATACCGAGAAAATCAAACTCATGTGTGATAGACATTTTGGCATTGGGGCAGATGGATTAATACTACTTGAAGCTTCTGAAAAGGTGGATTCGGCAGGCTCACCACAGGCTGACTGTTTCATGAATTATTTTAATTCAGATGGCACAGTGGCTGAGATGTGTGGCAATGGGGTGCGATGTTTGGCTAAATTTTTCTTAGACCAAACTAAATCTCTCAAAAGAGAACTATCTATCGACACAAGAACCGGAATTAAAACAATAGTTATAAATAGTGATGAAACTTTTTCTGTGAATATGGGCGCTCCTGTTTTTTCACATAAAGATTTTCCAGCTAGTCCGCTTATTTTGCAAAACATTTCTTTCGATTTTGTTTCAATGGGTAATCCACACGCAGTTGGGTTTGTGGCTGATGTTAATCAAGTTAATTTGTTAAACATCGGTCCGAAGATTGAAAACGATTCTCATTTCCCAAATAAAATAAATGCTGTTGATTTTGAAAATTGGGTGCAGGAAAGAAGTACTTATCAAGCAGAAAATATAGATACTCATTTTGAGACCCCATTGGCTATGAGCGATAAAGG
>JBAXFB010000039.1:0-7054 GCA_037140115.1 bacterium
GAAGAGTAGAGAGGTGGTTTGAAAAGCCACGATTTAGGGACCTTATGCCTCATTTTTGTGACTGAGTCGTCGGCGTTCAGGACGTAACGTCCGAAGTCGACCTTAACGAAACCGTTGTCGAAAGCAGCTGCTGCTGCTTGTAGAGACATAAACATCAGCTTCTCGTCAATCCGCATTAGGTACTTTGGAAATCCTTCCATATGGTTCCTTTCAAAGGAAGATTATGATGAAAAGATCAAAAAAGCAAGAATTCACTATTCCACAATCAAAAGCTTACTCGGATGCATATGCCCATTTACAATCCTTACTTTATTCACCGGCACCTTGAAATGCATCGCCACGAGCTCGATAACTCGTGTGTTCGCCATATTGCGTTCAGCTTTTTCTTTCACCGACACGTCAAAATGATCAGCCTTTTTCTGCTTAAAAGCTTCCCTCCTCGCCCCCGCCGTGACCTTGCAATGAATGTATTGCATTATTTTATCCTAACACAACCACCGCTTTAAATTAATTACTTTACTTAAGTAAAGTATTACAAAAGACTCATGTGGCCAATCGCGTATGCCATGTAGACAACAAAAAGATTTATCAAAGCCAAAAGACAGGCAAGGATTGATACAACCCAAAACACTGACTTTGATTCCAAATTACTCTTAGAGTGTATCCAAATAATGGTAAAAATTACAGAGCCGATCAATTGAATTAATAGAACTACTTGGTATAGTAAGTTATACTGAGAACTTAATAAAAAGTTATCTCTTAAAATTTGACTGGATCCGTGGACTGTAGGCATCAAGAGAGAATACAAAAAGTTACATATTGGGCTCCAAAATAATTCAGGAATAATAAACATCGCCATCGCAACCCAAAGCCATATTTTTTGGACTTTTTTCATAAATGCTCATCGTTTCAAACGATTAAAGAATAAATTAAAACCCACAACAATTTCTAAACATGAAAAGCAGCCAAAGAACAGATAATGAATAGCAAAACCCTAATACTCCAACGATTTCAAATGATATCCATAAAAATTTATATTTTATAACTTGTTTTCTATGCTTATTGTTTAAATAAATTAATAAGATTGAGCCAAAAAGTAAGGATAAAAATATTATATTTTGTCTGATTTTAACGTTGCTGTAATTATTTTGATATTCATAAAAAACATAAAGTGGTAAAACATATGTCGTAAACAACAAAACAATATTTAAAATTATTTTTTTAGTCATACATTTGTATATAATATATTATATATTCTAATAAGAATTTTTGCTACTAAATGTTTATTAAAAAAACCTTTTACTCTAAAAACTCCAATTCAAATCACCTTTATCAGTGGATATCTTGAGTAAGATTAAACCATTTAACGTTTTATTAATTTTACCATTCTGATCTTTGCCAGTAATGGTCGTCTTGCTGCCATCATATGTAGCATCTATATGGAAATCCTTCTTGGATTTTACATGTTGATTAAGTGCAGAAAGATTTTGCTGTTTGTTAAAGTTCCAGTCGAAAGCAAGTGCATTTTTGGTAATATCTACTTGTTGGTTGTTGTAAGTTAAAGATTTTATCTCTCCTTTAAACTTATGCTTTCTATCTTTATCCTTCAACTTAATTTGAGTTATATTACCTGATTGGTCAGCAATAGTAATTACATCATCTTGATCAAGGACACTAATACTTCGGGCGGTAGGCATATTATCTATACCTAAAAATAGCAAGTCTCCCACTTTTGCACTAAACTGAATCACAAATTCTGGTGGAGTTTTATCTATAACAAACTTCACAGATTTTTCTGTCTCATTATTCCCCGCCTTGTCTGTAGAGAAAAACCTGAGAATATGTAAACCTTCTGTTGAAACGGCTACTGGATTTAAATATTCTGTGTACCCAGAATCATTATCCAACTTGTAAACTGTTTTTAAAATTCCAGAAGTCTGAGTTTCTTGCCCTAATATAACTGGGTCACTAGCTAAAAGTTTTATACTTACATTGCTGCGATAAAAACTAGTTTGTCCAAGTGTCCCACTGATTGTTGAAGTTGTAATTGGGGAAATTAAATCTTTAGATTGATCGGTATTGGTGGTGGAAGATGGTTTCATAATTTGGTCTGTTGTCCCGTCACCATTATTGTCTAGGGATAAGGTTGTAATGTCCCCAATAATAATATTGCCAGATAAAGAAGTAGTGACTGGAATATTTGAAAATACTTCTGTTTTAGATACTTTATTGTCTAAAATATCTTGATCTTTTATAGTAAAGGTTCCACTCCCTGTGCCTTTGATTTTGATTGTGTAGATTTGTCCTTCATCACTAGGTAAATAAACAAATTTATGTTCACCCATAATTTCAAAATCAGCGTTTGGAATATTATTTTCAACACCCCCAGAAACTACTCCGGAGTGATTTCCATTCTGATCTTTAATATCTATGTCTAGTGGGCTGAAAACTGAAATAGCTTTACCATTAAGTTTGCATTTAGAAATATCTTGGGTAATTAGATTACTAGGAACACCCAGAGAGCTACCGGAAACAAGATTCACAATCTCCTGACGACTACCATCTTCAGTCAACATCTCACTGTGTGTTGATTTTAGACCATAATATTTATGATCCTGGTCAATCGGTAGATTAGTAGCACTCTCAAGAGGAACAGTGCCATCCCCTGGAGATTCTTCTGGCGCTTCGTAACTTATGAAGGTATTGCCAAGAAATCTGTGTTCAACAATCTTACTTATAGTTCCAGTCTTACAACCATCGATAGCATACAAGTCCACCCCGGCAGCTCTTAAATCGTAATTATCAAAACCAATCGTGTGTAAATTTTGCGCATCGGTTAAAGCTTGAGAATTTAATTTGTGATCATCCGTCAGAAATGAATTGGATTGATGAAAATCTAGGTCTTCGCTTGAGGTGCTAAGAATTCCTTCTTTCACTACTTTTATATAACTGCCTTTGATATTAAAATATTTTAAACTCGGAGAAAGATCATAGACCACTGGCATGTTCGCAGCGATTTTCTTCATCTCACTATCTGCCAAAAATGGCACACTAAAACTATCTCCATGAACTAGAGCTTTAATTGCCTTGGGTGCTCCAGTGTTTGGCACCCCGACAAATACAGCTTTACCTATATAATTATTTGCAGAATTATCCATCACATATTTTTTAACCAGCAATCCCCCCGTGCTGTGGGCCACAACATCAACTTTGTCAGCACCTGTCTGTGTTTTTATATCTTGAATTTTTTTCTGTAACTGACTGATTATATTTGCGCTAACCCCATAACGCCAATCGTAGGGAAACAAGAAAAGATCCGTACCTTCGACGTAGCCTTGATTCTGAAATTCTTTTACAAGGCCGTCCGAGTAGTCATACGTTAAAATCTTTCCGAGCACATCACCAATGGTTAAACTTAAATCTGAAGGAGCCAGGTTAGAATTAAACTGTAAAGCATCCATAAAGTTATCGCCAATATCAGTAGTATTATGTACAAGATCCAGCCATAATTTATTCGTGCCCTTACTGATCTCCGTTCCTAAAACTCCTGGAATTATTAATACTGGATTATGTGACGGAACCGGCGGCTGCACCACCTTGGATATCCCATACAAACGAAAATACAAATCAGCAATGTTCGTACATGGTGAGATGCCAGAGGATGGATTTATACTGTAACAGGAACCATCTACCTCATCTTGCCCGCTGCCATAAGACGTGGGTAAGGCGAAGAAACCATTATTTCCTCTCGTTACAAATACATAATATTTTGATGGATTCAAAACAATCGAATCTGGATAAAGACTTTGTGTGCTTAAAGTAAGCTGGCTAGTATCATCAGATATGCCACTATATATGCTAGGGCAACCGACTGATCCAGTGGCAATGAAACCTCCGTAAGTAGCATCATCACACTCATACAAAGCGAAAAATGGTCTTGAGGCATAATAATCATAAGACCCATTGCTAGTGTCTAGATCGACTCTAGTCAAAGTTCCGCTCAAATTAGTTCCAAGCGTTTGCGCAAAGTGAGATAGAGAATTTGCAACACCCTGTGATGCATCATTATTAGGATTTGAATATCCAGGATAGCCAATGATGGGTGTTTCAATCACCATCGTTATACTTTTACTTTTCAACACAGTCTTGTCTTTTACTATTTCTGTATAAAAAGTGAAGTCATCAGAACCTTTGATAGTCTCAGATACCGGATAAGTCCAAGTGTAAAAAAAATCGCCGGATGTAGTCGGATAAATAGTGCTCGAAGCATAGACTTGACCTTGTGTAGACGTGCTAGCAGTAAAATTAATACCAGAACCCACATCATCTGGCGCAATATGACCCTGGACAGTTGCAGTTTTTGCACTTTTTGATATATTAAAGGATAAAATTTTAGTCGGCGCTACTGAGACTAGCCTCATTGGCTGGAAAGACATCGAAGACGGAGCGGGAGGATCGGACATAGGATGTTGATTTGCAAGAGCAATGAACGTATCAGCATCCATGCCTGATACTGAAACCACATCATCGGAAAAAGGTATGTGGTCAGGTCCTTCTGTTACAATTTCATGATAGCCAGCAGACGAAAATTGAATATCGATAAAATAAAAATCAGTTTGACCAAACGAATTGGCTCCCCCTTGAAAAAGAGAACTCGTATTACTGAAGACAGAAGGGTCATCCGAAAAAATATTTATAAGGGCTGGAAAACTAGCATAATAACCACTGCCATGAGAAATAGTATATGAGATATGTAAATATCCGCCCACGTAATCAGCAAGATAGTTTTCCAAACCTTGATAACCACCTATCTGTATACTGTCCCCAAACAACACTTGTGGCTTGTAATCAATAGTGTAAAGTGGTTTTGTAATTTCGGCCAGCGTTGTTTTTGCAATAAAAGAAAAACAAAACAAGAGAAAAAGAGTTACCCCCACAAATTTCAGCAACTTTTTTAAAAAATCCATAATCGCCTATATAATATCAATATTTTTAAAAACATCAAAATAAAATGTGGAAAACTCTACAAAATGTGACTCGACTAGGTCTTGCCTAGTCATTTACTCACCTTCCCTTCGCACACACGCACAAAATCGTCGTGCATTTTTTGGAGTTCTTTTTTGGAAAGTTTTTTGAAGACTTGGACAGCTTCGTCGGACTTGGTTTTGAAATCTAAATCTTTTTCTAAAATTTCTGGATGCACTTGGAGAGCGCGTTCGTTTATGCCGAGCAGATACAGCCCAGAAAGTCTGCGCACACGAGAGAGTGCTACATAGCCTTGGCCGAATTCAAACACTTGCGAAAGGTCCATAATCGCTGCGTCCATACTCATGCCTTGGCTCTTGTGCACAGTGATAGCCCAAGCGAGTCGAAGCGGGATCTGAGTGATCTGCGCGCGGACTTTGCCATTTTCTTCAACGCTCCAATCCATAGGCGAGACGATGATTTCATGGCCGGACTTTGTTTTCACAATCGGATAGCCATCAAAATCATCAAAGCCAATGACAGTACCAAGGGTGCCATTTACGAAATGTTCTTTTTGATTATTTTTGGTGAACATCACGATAGCTCCGACTTTGAGCTCTAATGTTTCTGGTGACAAGCAACCCTTCTTTAAAGTCTCCACGACTTTTTCATTCCCCTCTCCGGACATCTCAAAGATTCTTTTTTCATCTTCCAATTTTGCAAGTTCGGTATTGTTCACTTGATCCACATGCACATTGTGTGAGTAAAGTTTTGTAATATTTTCTGGCATGCCATCCAAATCTATCTGGCGAGTATTGATGTGCTCTTGGTGAGCTTCAGAAAAATTGTTGGCTCGTATCGCAGAAAGCACCTCCAAAAAATCTTTATCATCTTGACGATGTTGTTCCGTCAGATAACAAGTGATAAAATTCGCACGATTCCAAGCACCAGCACCAAAAGCAAAAGTGGGCCCCTTGCTACTACCCAAAAGCGAGTTTTGTTTTTCGCTAGAACCACTTTTTGAAATTGGCGGTAATTGAAAAAAGTCTCCGACTAAAATAATCTGCATACCGCCAAAAGGTTCACTGCTTTGTTTGATTTCTCGACAAACCAAGTCGAGCATATCGAGCATATTTGGTGACAACATAGATATCTCATCGACAATGAGGACTCTAGTGCGCAAAATTCTTTTGACTAAATACTCACTCGTTGCAATTTTATCCAAATCATATTTATCAAGCTTAGTTTTAATGCCAATGCCACTCCAAGAGTGAATAGTCATCCCTCCTATATGCGTGGCTGCAATCCCAGTCGAAGCTGTGATCGCTGGCTCAATGTCGGAATCACGCAAATATTTCACAAAATTGTTTATTGTGTGTGTTTTGCCGGCGCCTGGTTCGCCTGTCAGAAAAACATTTAAGCCAGTTTTTAAAATATTTAAGGCCTGTTCTTGAGTCATCTTGGAGTCACACTTTATTCTACTACATTTTCTCTGGAGCTGAAATTCCTAGGAGGTGCAAACCTGTTTTCATCACGAAAGTAAATGCGTATGTGAGGGCAATTTTATATCCGGAAGACTTGTCAGCTTTATCCACGATCAAATTATTCCCATAGAAGCTATTAAACGCTCGCGCAACTTCGATCAAGTAGCTAGCAATATAGTGCGGTTCGTATTCTTTTGCAGAACGCTCGACTATTTCAGGGAATTTATACAATAGTTTTTCTATCTCAAAAACCTCAGCTGGAAATGCATGGGGGTCTGGCAAAATATCTTCCTTCTTTGCCTTTTCTAAAATAGAATTTGCACGGGCATATGAATATTGGAGGTATGGGCCAGAGTCGCCTTCGAAGGAAATGGATTGAGATGGGTCATATATGAGGTCTCCTCCTGTTGATTGTCTTAGGATTGCATACTTTATTGCAGAAACAGCAACCTGCTCAGCAATATCAGCTTTATTTTTTTTATCTAAATCACGATTTTTTAATTTCTCAGAAACAAGAAGCACAATCTCAAAAATAAGCGACTCACCTGTTATAACATTACCTGTCCTGGAAGACATTTTACCATTAGCAAACCTCATCATGCCAT
>JBAXFB010000040.1:0-6937 GCA_037140115.1 bacterium
CAAAATCTGCCATTATATATAAAGTATATATTAAATGATACAATTTACATAATGTCTAAAGTAAATAATTCAACTATCAAAACCTTGGTTTTACTAGATGCTCACGCCATAATACATCGCGCTTATCATGCTTTGCCGGAGTTTTTATCGTCTAAAGGAGAACCCACGGGAGCTTTGTACGGGTTGTCCTCGATGTTGATGAAAATAGTTGCTGATTTAAAGCCAGATTATATTGTGGCCTGTTATGATCTACCGGGGAAGACATTTAGACATGAAGCCTATGATGCTTACAAAGCTGGACGTGCAAAAACTGACGACGCTTTAATCACACAATTAAAAAATTCTCGGCAGATTTTCGAAGCATTTAATATTCCCATTTATGATAGTCCTGGTTTTGAGGCAGACGACATCTTGGGTACGATTTGTGAAAAGTATCGGGGTGATAAAAATGTAAAAATAATTATTGCTTCTGGTGATATGGATACGATGCAGCTGATCGATGACAAAAAAGTGCAAGTTTATACTTTGAAAAAGGGGATAAATGATACAATTTTGTACGACGAAGATGCTGTGGTTGCACGATTTGGTTTCAAGCCCGCACTTTTGCCAGACTATAAGGGACTGCGTGGCGACACTTCAGATAACATCAAAGGTATCAAAGGAATTGGTGAAAAAACAGCGACGATTTTGATTTCTAAATTTGGAACTATTGAAGAAATATATAAAAAAATCAGAAAAAACACAGAAGATTTCAAAAAAGCCGGCATAACTGATAGGATGATTGAGTTGGTCAAGAACAATGAAGATGAAGCTTTATTTTCAAAGACTTTGGCTACAATTCGGACCGACGCACCAATCAAGTTTACTTTGCCAGAGAAAACTTTTTGGGAGGCTGCTGATCAAAAAAAGATCGAGGCTACTTTTCAAAAATTTGAATTTCGAAGTTTGTTTATGCGGCTGAAAACTTTTTTTGGAAAGAAATTGGAGAAAGAAAGTTTTGGAGCTGGTCTGGCCTCGCAGGGCGAGGGGTTGGAATCTACCGGGGTGCAGATTTCAAAAGGACCCGAGAAAACTTTGCTTTCTACAATTTCTTCTGTGAAGCTTCAAGAAGCTTCCATCGCGCTTTGGCTGATAAATTCTGATATTGCTAATCCAACACTTGGAGATATTTTAATGTATGCCGGTCTTGATTCATTCGATGCTGCATACGAATATGTTTTTAAAAAACTCAAAGAAGATAAACTGGATAAAGTATATGAGGAAATAGAGCGACCAATAATACCGATTGTGAAAGAGATGGAAGACCATGGAATTCTTTTAGACAAAAAGTATTTTGAAAAATTATCCAGTGAATATCATGCGGAATTAGACAAACTCACAGCGAAAATATACAAAATGGCGGGTACTGAATTCAACATAAATTCCCCAAAACAAATGGGGGAAGTGCTTTTCGAAAAGATGGGGATAGGTGCTGGAGTCAGGTCGGTAAAGAAAAATGCGAGCGGGAACTTTTCTACAAATGTGTCAGTGTTGGAAGATTTAGCTGAAAATAACCCAATAATTAAGGAGATTTTAGCATATCGTGAATTACAAAAACTGCTTTCGACTTATGTAGACCTTATTCCTCAAATGGCTGGTGCGGATAATAGATTACACGCAAAATTTCTCCAAAATGGTAGCACTACTGGAAGATTTTCTTCAAAAGATCCGAACCTGCAAAACCTACCGATAAAAACCGAACTAGGGAAAAGAATTAGAAATGGATTTATAGCTCCAAAGGGTTATAAACTTTGCGCTTTTGATTATAGCCAGATCGAGCTACGTGTTGCTGCGATGCTCTCAGGCGACAAAAAAATGACGGAGATTTTTAAAGCAGGGAAAGACATTCACTCTGGAGTGGCATCTTTTGTGTTTGATGTGCCGATAGAAAAAGTAGATAGTGAGATGCGTCGCAGAGCTAAAGTTATAAACTTTGGAATTATTTATGGCATGGGTGTTTCTGCTTTGAGGAAAAATCTAGGGGGCAGCAGGGAAGAAGCGCAGAAATTTTATGATAATTACTTTAATCAATTTTCTGGGGTACGGGATTATTTGGAAGACACTAAAAAGTTTGCCTTGAAAAATTCTTTCACAGAGACTTTATTTGGACGTCGTAGATATTTTCCGAATATAAATTCCAAAATTCCTTTTTTGAAAAGTATGGCAGAGCGTACAGCTACTAACGCGCCTATTCAAGGCACAGCCACTGCTGATATTATCAAGCTTGCGATAAGGTATGCGAATCAAGATTTGGATGCGGCTGGACTGTTGGGTAAGGTTCATCTGCTCCTTCAGATACATGACGAGTTGGTCTATGAAGTTGAAGAAGGTGTACTTGAAAAAGCGGATAAAATAATCACGTATGCGATGAAAAGTGTTCTCGAAAGAGCTTATATACATTTCAAAACCTCGATCCCACTTGAAGTGCATTCTGGTTCGGGGGATAATTTTGCAGATGTGAAATAAGCGTGAAATAATCTATTTTTGTGCTACAATAGGCAAATGGAAAGCTTGGGAAAACTCAATAGACACAATGTTTTAGCTCATTCATATATCATTTATTTTGTGCTACTTTTGATCGCAGTTTATCTTGATAGTATATATGATTTAAAAATAATGGATGATACGGTGATGCTGCCGATCGGGGTGGTTTTTCTTATTGTTGCACCAATACTTATAATCTGGGCTCAGAAATCTGGCCGTGATTTGCGTCGCGCGAAAGAAGTCACCATTCATCATTTTTGCGTTGGGCCGTATTGTTATACTCGTGTGCCTACTCAATGGGGACTTTTTTTATTGGTGCTTGGTTTTGGTTTCGTGACCAATTCTTTTTTTGTCATTACTTTTACTGCTTTTGCTTTTTTAATCTCAAAATTCCTTTTTATGCATAAACAAGAAAAAGTTCTTGAACAAAAATATGGTGCTACTTATCTTGAGTATAAAAAGAAAGTTAAGTTTTAATCTATGATATATCTTTTTGCTGGTGATGATGCTAAGAATAAAATTCTCGCTTATGAGAAATTTATAAAACTAATACCAAAGAGTACAGAAACTTTTTTTATAACTCGCAATGATTTTAATCCGGTTCAAATCGAGAGCCTGTATTCTGGTTCTGGGCTTTTCTTTAAAGAGTCTGCCACCATATTTTCGGGTGCATTAGAGAATGAAGAAACTCGCACTTTCGTTTTGGACAAATTAGAATTCATGACGAGTTCGACGAACTCATTTATTTTTCTAGAGAGCAAATTAAACAAGCCTGTACTTGATGCTTTCAAGAAAGCCAAAGCTGAGGTTAACATTTTTGAGTTACCAAAAGCAAAAAAGGAAAGGTTTGATAATTTTCTAGTGGCGAACGCTTTTTCTCAAAAAGATAAACTCAATACGTGGATTTATTTTAGACAGGCCATGGACCTCGGGGTGGGGATGGAAGAGGTAGTGGGTGTTTTGTTTTGGAAGATAAAAGATATGTTAATAAAAAAAGATTTTAGAAATTTTACTGAGTCTAAACTTAAAGATTCTGCCGCACGTCTTTCTTATCTTTTACCAGAAGCACGCAGTTCTGGCCTCGACGCTGAAGCTGTATTTGAGAAGTTTTTATTGGAAGTGTTTTAAGTGTCTTGATTTTTGGCCATATTTCATATATATTTTCAAGTATGCGCCCATAGCTCAGTCGGTAGAGCAGATCCCTTTTAAGGATAAGGTCGTTGGTTCGATTCCAACTGGGCGCACAAAATACGGGGTATTTTGTGCGAGACGGAACACGACGGTGCGAGTCAGGGTCGTGCAAATTTTCAGTAGAAAATTATGCCTGACCACAAAATCAACTTATGATAAAAAAAATCTTTAATTTACATAAACCATGGGAGCCATCTGGTGATCAACCAACAGCTATTTCTTCTTTAGTTGATGGTCTAAATAAAGGCATGCAAAAGCAGACTTTACTCGGTGCGACAGGTACAGGAAAGACTTTTACGATGGCCAATGTCATAGCTCAAAACAATAAGCCGACGCTTGTGATAGCCCACAACAAGACTCTCGCTGCACAGCTCGCGCAAGAGTTTAGATTATTTTTCCCAGATTCGGCTGTGCATTATTTCGTTTCTTACTACGATTACTATCAGCCAGAGGCGTATATGCCGGCTTCGGACACTTATATTGAAAAGGATGCATCAATCAACAAAGAGATAGATATGCTCCGTCACGCTTCGACGCAAGCGCTCCTCACTCGACCGGATGTGATAATAGTGGCGTCGGTGTCTTGTATTTATGGTTTAGGTTCCCCTGATGAATACCAAAGAGTGAATTTGAAGTTAGAAGTTGGTGACAAAATGGATCGAATGGATTTGATGAAATCTTTAATTAAAATTCATTTTTCTAGAACCAATGCAGACCTAACTCCCGGCACTTTTCGTTCGATTGGGGCGCGGGTAGAGTTTATGCCTGTTTCTGAAACGGTGATGTATCAAATAGAGATGTCTGGCGGTAAAATTTCAAAAATTATCAAAGTTGACCCGATTTCTTCCCAGATAATTAAAGAAGAAAAAAATATTTTTATCTTTCCTGCAAAGCATTTCATCACAGAAGAAGGCAAGAAGAAGATCGCAGTAGTTGCCATCAAGAATGAATTGGACGCACAACTTAAAAAGTTTAAAAAAGAAGGAAAGCTGCTCGAAGCAGAACGTATTAAACGTCGAACCACTTACGACTTGGCAATGATGAAAGAGATAGGTTATTGCAATGGTATTGAAAACTATTCACGACATCTTTCAGGCAAAAGCGAGGGAGAGCCGCCTGAAACTCTCATGTCATATTTTCCACATAAAGCTTCTGGAGAAGCTGACTTTTTAACTATTATAGATGAATCGCATGTGACACTACCGCAGCTTCAAGGCATGTACGCGGGAGACGCTTCTCGTAAAAATACCCTTGTAGAATATGGTTTTCGTCTACCTTCTGCAAAAGACAATCGACCGCTTAAATATGAAGAATTTCAAGAAAGGATTGGGCAAGTGGTATATGTCAGTGCGACTCCAAGTGAGCAAGAACGAACACAAAGTGCGCAAATCGTAGAGCAGATCATTCGTCCGACTGGACTGATAGATCCAGAGACTATCGTCCGACCAGTTAGCGAAAAAGGAAATTACAAAGGTCAGATTGCAGATTTTATAACTGAGACAGAAAAAACTATTGCGCGTGGCTTTAGAGTGCTTGCGACAACACTTACAAAGAAAATGGCGGAAGACTTGTCTGCTTTCTTGAAGGACCTGCCTCGCGACAAGGCGGGCAAAAAGATCAAAGCCGAATATTTACACAGTGACATCAAGACGATGGAGAGAATAAAAATACTTACTCAATTTCGAAAAGGGGATTTTGATGTTTTGGTTGGGGTGAACTTGCTTCGTGAAGGTTTGGACTTGCCAGAAGTGGCACTTATCGGGATCTTAGATGCAGACAAGGCTGGATTCTTGCGTTCAGAGACATCTCTCATTCAGACTATCGGCCGTGCAGCTAGAAATAGTGAAGGTAAGGTTATACTTTATGCAGACGTTATGACTAATGCTATGGATTATGCCCTCAAAGAAACGAACCGTCGTCGAGCTATCCAGGTGGCCTACAATGTAAAGCACGGCATAACCCCTAAGACAATTTTAAAGAAAATTAAAGACATCACAGAAGAGATGGAGAGTGAGCACGGCAAGGTGGTGAATGCAGAGCTTGCACTCGATGTTGAACTATTTAAAAAAGTTTTCGCGAAAGAGAAAAGTAATAAAGGAAAAAATGAATCAGATTCTTTGAAAAATATAATGCTTTCAGACGAAGAGAGGAACCTAGTTGTTTACGATAAAATCATTAAATTAAAAGAAAAAGAGATGAATAAGGCGGTAAAAGAGCTAGACTTCGAAACCGCAGCGATTTTGCGTGATGAGGTCGGGGTGCTGAAAGTTCGTATGGAGAAGAAGGGGGAGTAAGAGACTTTTTTATTTTTTCTGCTATACTCGATATAGTTTAATATAGATAGACACCCCCTATGAGCATGGCGGGGTGTGATTGCGTTATATATGCCAAAAAATATAGATAAAATAGTGGTTAAGGGTGCGCGGACGCACAACCTGAAAAATATAGATGTCGAGATGCCACGCAACAAGATGGTGGTCATTACTGGCGTTTCTGGGTCTGGAAAGTCTTCGCTTGCTTTCGATACTATCTTTGCTGAAGGGCAGAGAAGGTATGTGGAGTCACTGTCTTCATATGCACGACAGTTTCTAAACCAAATGCCAAAACCGGATGTGGATGAAATCACAGGTCTTTCGCCTGCGATTTCTATCGACCAAAAATCTCGTTCCAACAATCCGCGTTCGACAGTGGCGACGATCACAGAAATCTACGATTACCTTCGCGTTATGTACGCGCGCATTGGACATCCGCATTGTCCAGAGTGCGGTGAAGAGATCAAGAAACTTTCGAATGAAGAAATTCTAAATTTCATTTTAGAAAAAATAAATACGCTAAGTAAAAATGTAAAAAATAATAAAAAAGTCATGGGCGTGGAATGGAATGAAACCGAGATAAACATTTTCTCTCCCATTGTGCGTGGCCGAAAAGGGGAATACTACCAATTGCTTTACGATTTGCTCGGCAAGGGTTTTGCAGAAATTCGTCTTGATGGGGTAATGAAGAAATTGCGTGAGTCTGTAACTCTTTCGAAAAATAAAGCTCATAACATAGATGTGTTGGTGGATCATTTTGCGGTGCATGAATTCAAAGATAGTTATGAAGGAAGTCGCACACGTCTATCAGAAGCTCTGGAGCGAGCACTTATCGAGTCTGATGGTCTAGTGGCTATTAAAATTGGAGAAGAAGAATTTATAATGTCTGCGAAATTTTCTTGCAAAAATGA
>JBAXFB010000041.1:0-6904 GCA_037140115.1 bacterium
TTTCATTCTTACAGAATACAGGAAGCTTGTTCTAATTCAAAAGAGAATTCGCTTCGTTAGGACGCAAGTCCAGAAGCCTCCGCGATTCGGCGGTTTCTCTTCGACAAATCAATACATCATACAACTATGAAGCTAAAGCTAGCAGTACCCCGCAACGTCCTGAATGCCCACCAAATCGGGCTTCTTGAGGACAATATCGCCAATGGAATTCTTGGCGTAGTCCAGAGAAACTTCCCGAACTGGCGGGAGAGAGTTGCACAAGGAAATATCGCCGGTGGCGAAATAATCCTTCAAGACACGGACATGACTCGCCCCATAGCGGGTCTTCGGCCGGGGATTCACGTCACAGTTTCCCTGATTTCCTACATGCCGGGCCGTAATTTCGACGGCCTCGGCAACGAGACGATTGACCTTATTAAGGGCACCAGAGATGAGACCGGCAATCCCTTCATGCAAGGGATTAACGTTTTTGTTCAAATGTCCTTGGATTCCTCGGTCGTGAAAAGGGGAACTAACGCGGAGTACTCCTCGTCCGGCGACGGGCGAAACCTTCTCGAATACTCGGGCTGAGTATCGAACTCAAATCTACTAACCCATAACGCGGCAAAAAACCTGTCGTGAGATGGGTTTTTTGTTTTTATATGCTATAGTTAATTGATTTTTACAAACGTTTTTAATGTAAATAATTTATGAAAATACAAGTTTTTACCGCAGGCGGGACGATTGATAAAATCTATTCAGATGGAAAGGGTACTTTGAATTTCTCTTTCGGTGAGCCGGCTTTCAAGGAACTCAGTTACAACAAAGTAAAATTAAATTTTAAATACAATCTTCAGCACCTCCTTGCGAAAGACAGTCTCGAAATGAATGATGCCGATCGAAGATTGATCAGACGGGCTTGCGAAACTACAAAAGTAAATAAAATTTTAATTACACACGGTACTGACACAATGGTAAAGACAGCTGAAGTTTTGAGTTCTATTCAAAACAAAGCTATTGTTTTGGTTGGTGCTTCACAACCATATAAATTTCGAGAATCTGATGCTGAATTCAATATCGGGGTAGCTATTGGTGCTCTTAATGTGCTTGAAAAAGGGGTTTACATTGCTATGAATGGCCGAGTGTACGAATGGGATAAAGTTGAAAAGCTAGAAAATGGAGTCTTTGTGGATAAGAAATAGTTAAATTAGACCATCTTTTACACATTGCATCCAAAATATTTTTCGCCTATACTGTATTTAAGGCCGTAAAGGCTTTGTTTTTATGTTAGATGACAAGAAAAAATTAGACTGGAAGCCAGCTTTACAGATTTTCATGCAGGTTTCGAGTTGGGTTATCGTGCCAGTCATTTTGGCTCTTATCGTCGGCAAAGCTCTTGATGCACATTTTGGCACCGAGCCCTGGATATTTTTAGGACTTACGGGTGTAGCTTTTATATTTTCAATATACGGGATCGTAAGAGTGGTAGGTAGATATATGAAAACTTTGGAAAAAGAAATTAAAGACGAACAAAAATAATTTATGGAACAATTAGAGCACACAACAGAGATTAGTCACGAAACAACGCTTTTTGCCGAACCTATTTTTCATGTAGGCAATTTTACAATCAACAACGCTTTATTTTCGAGTTGGTTCGCCGTCCTTATTATCATCGCGCTTTCTGTAATCTTAAGAAGAAAGTTGAGTGAGACTCCAAAGAAGTTTCAAAATGTTTTCGAGATCATTGTCGAAGGTGCGCTCGATCTTTGCGATCAAGTTACAAACAATAGAAAGATTTCCTTAAAAGTTTTCCCTGTTGCCATCTCTGTTTTCTTTTTTATATTAATCAATAACTGGCTTGGATTACTACCACTAGGTGGTTTAGGCTTGCTCGAGAAGAGTGAAGAGGGTTTGGCCTTTGTGCCGTTTTTGCGTGGAGGTACAGCAGATGTGAACACCACCATCGCTCTCGCAGTCATGGCAGTCCTCGCTGCAAACTTGTTTGGTGTTTTTTCTATCGGTCTATGGAAAACTTTTAACAAATATGTTAATCTAAAAGCGCTGGGGCAAGTATTTACCAATATTAAAAAAGATAAAACGGTAATTATTGTAGCCCCGATCACGTTCTTTGTTGGTTTGCTAGAGATAATAGGTGAATTCGCCAAGATCGCATCTTTGTCATTTCGATTATTCGGTAACGTCTTTGCTGGAGAAGTCCTTTTGGCATCTATGGCGGCCTTGTTTGCTTACATCCTGCCAGTGCCATTTCTATTTTTGGAAATAATGGTTGGGGTGATACAGGCTCTTATTTTCTCAATGCTTCTAGTTGTTTATTTCACCATCTCAGCCACGGACCACGATCATGAGGAGCATGAAGGTTCACATGAGCATGATGATGAGATAGAGCAAATAGAGAATGTGGTGCATGCAGGTTAGATAAATTATAAATTAGTCGAAATATTATTAAAATTAAGTAAGAAAATTATATGGAATTAAATTTAAGTACAATCGCAAAGGCAATCGCAATCGGTCTTGGTGCTCTAGGTCCTGGTCTTGGTATCGGTATGATAGGAGCAAAAGCCATGGAAGCTATCGGTCGCAATCCTGAAGCAGCAAATAAAATCCTTGTGCCAATGTTGCTCGCTTGTGCATTCGCTGAAGCTATCGCTATTTACGCTCTTGTTATCGCGTTCTCAATAAAGTAAATCTTTAAAATTTTACTAAAATTATGGATTCACTTATTTCCACATTTCACATAGACTGGAAGATCATCATCGCGCAGGCGGTAAACTTCGCCATTGTTTTTGTCGTGCTTTATATTTTTGCTTTGAAGCCTTTAGTTAAGCTGATGGCAGAGCGTGCGGAAAAGATAGCTAAAGGCATTAGTGATGCAAAGAAGTCTGATGAGTTAATGAAAACAGTGGCGGAAGAGCAGAAAGAAAATATCATAAAACTTCGAAAGATGTCGATAGATGCGCAAAAAGAGCTTAAAAAAGATTTGCAAAAATTGAAAGAAGAACATGTAGAGGAAATGACAAAAGATACAGAGGAGTGGAAAAAAAATAGACTAAAACAAATGGAAATTGATAAGCAAGTTTTAATCGAATCAGCAAAAAAAGACGTTATGCATTTAGCTGTGTTGGCTGCAGAGAAGATTATGCAAGATAAGAATAGATAAACTATGGCGAAGATTTCCCCAAAAAACATTGCAGAAGCTATATATTGTGCCACCGAAGGCAAGTCTGCGAGTGCGGTCGAGCCACTTTTCAAAAGGGGAGCTCAGCTTTTGAAGGACAAGCGAATGTTGGGGAAATCTCGCGAAGTTTTGTCTGCCTTAGAGGGGTTAATTGAGAAGAAAAGTGGTGCAGTTAGAATGAAGGTCACCACAGCTAAAGTTCTGAATCTTGCTGAAAGAAAAAAAGTTGAAGAACAAGTTATGGAAAAATATAAAGCGCGCACGGTGATCGGTGAATTTTTTGAAAAAGCGGAGTTGTTGGGTGGAATGCGGGTCGAAGTTGGAGATGAAGTCACAGATACGACGTACAAAAATCAACTCCGTCAATTAGAAAATTTTTTAATGCGATAAAAATAATAGAAACATAAGATGTCAAATTACATTGTAGAAAATTTAAGAAAAGAAATAGAAGCCTTCAAGGCAGAGATAAAGACTGAAAAAGTCGGCCATGTTATGGAAGTTTTTGATGGTATCGCAAAGGTCTCAGGTCTTTCTGATATCAAGTCTTCCGAAATGGTCACTTTCGCTGGAGGTCAGACAGGTGTTGCACTAAACCTCGAAGAGGATGCAGTCGGAGTTATTATTCTCGGTGACTTTTCTAAAATCAAAGAAGGTGATGAGGTAAAGGCAACTGGAAAAATTCTTGAAATCCCAGTTTCTGATAGCGTTTTAGGACGTGTCGTGGATGCTCTTGGAGCTCCGATAGACGGCAAGGGTGCAATTAAAGCAGGCAAGACATATCCTATCGAAAAAGTTGCTCCAGGTGTTGTGACTCGACAAAGCGTGGATCAACCAGTTTCTACAGGCATTAAAGCAATCGACGCGATTATCCCCGTCGGTCGTGGTCAACGTGAGCTCATCATTGGTGACCGCCAGACAGGAAAAACTGCTCTTGCTATTGATGCTATTTTAAATCAAAAAGGTCAAAACATGATCTGTGTCTACGTCTCTATCGGTCAAAAGGATTCCAAACTTCGCAAACTTCAAACAAGACTCGAAGAAGGTGGAGCAATGGCTTACACAGTTATAGTCTCTGCGGGAGCTTCTGAAGCTGCAGCGATGTCTTACATCGCTCCTTACTCTGGAGTTTCTATTGCAGAATATTTTATGGATCAGGGCAAAGATGTGCTAGTTATTTACGATGATCTTTCAAAGCATGCTGTCGCGTATCGTGAAATTTCTTTGCTTCTTCGTCGTCCACCAGGTCGTGAGGCATATCCTGGAGACGTTTTTTATTTGCACTCACGCTTGCTTGAACGTGCTTGCCGACGTAATGCAAAATATGGCGGCGGTTCTATCACTGCATTTCCAATTATTGAGACTCAAGCTGGGGATATTTCTGCTTATATTCCGACCAACGTTATTTCTATCACTGACGGACAGATCTTTCTTGAAACAGATTTGTTCTATAAGGGTATTCGTCCTGCAGTAAACGTGGGCTCATCCGTTTCTCGCGTTGGATCATCTGCACAGATCAAAGCTATGAAGAAAGTCGCAGGTACTTTGAAGCTTGACCTAGCGCAATATCGTGAACTTGAAGCTTTCTCTCAATTCGGTTCTGACCTAGATGAATCTACAAAGCGCCAACTCGAACGCGGCAAGAGATCAGTCGAAATGTTGAAACAACTTCAATACGCTCCAGTTAAGACTGAGCACCAAGTTGTGGCTTTCTATGCTCTAACTAAAGGTTTCATGGATGATGTCCCAGTAGAAAAAATCAAAGAATTCGAAGCTGGACTTATCGAATACACAGAACGAAACGCAAAGACTTTCTACAAGGAAGTGCTTGAGACAAAAATGTGGACTGAAAAAGGCGAAGGGGAATTAAAGAAGGCGATTGCAGATTTTAAAGCAAGTTTCAGTAAGTAAAAAATATGCCCGAGAGAATTATTCAAAGATCAATAATGGATCCATCAAAATCTTCACTCAGGGAAGAGGCTTTTCGCCCAGAATTTAAAACTATAGAAGATAGATTTCCTGTGTCACTGAAAGGAAAATCAAGAAAGACGCCAGTTTATATTGATCAAAAAACTGGAGAAAAATTTCACAAACTTGAAACTAATTTACATAAAGCTTCGTTCCAAAAATTGACCGCGCTGATGTTAAAGGGTGTAGTAAATGTTTCGGATGTTTTGAAAATTGGTAGTGATTATTTTTCTCACGAACAAGATTTTGAAAAAATTGAATCAAGCAATAGAGACGTTATTGTTGAAATGAAGGCAGACTTTTTTATTCTAAGAAGAATTTTTGGGGACCAAGATCATGCCTATTACCCAGCAAATAACATTATTCGTGTAGAGGCAGAAAAACAACACCCAACTTCTCCAGCAGAACACAAAAATTTACTTATTGATGAAAGTAAAGGAAAGATAAATTTTTTTGATTTTCATAGAACTGGGCTGGAGTACATGGCTACCGACATAGAAGACCCTTCAAGGTTGGAGAATATGTTTAAATCTGTTGTGTCTAAAAAAGATAAAACAGTAGGTATTCTCAAGAAGAAAGTTCGACTCTTGATAAGTTCTCTTTCAGATTTTGGAAGATTTAGAAAGATCTGGGGTAGAATTAGACGAAAGGCAACAAGAAACTTTATTTTATAATATTAATTTAAGATTGAAGGCTTTGAGTGGAGTATTGTCTAAAATAAAATAATTTTATGGCAGGTACAAAAGAAATTAAAAAGAATATTGCATTATTTGAAGGAAATAAAGTCCGAAGAGTTTGGCATGAGGAGAAGTGGTTTTTTTCTGTAGTAGATATTGTGGCGATTCTTTCAGAAAGTGGAAATCCGAGAAGATATTGGAGTGATTTAAAAATCAAGCTAGTTACTGAAGGATATTCTGAGTTGTACGAGAAAATCGTACAACTGAAATTGCAATCAAGCGATGGGAAATTATACGAGACAGACTGCTCTAACTTAGAAGGTATTTTTCGTATAATCCAGTCAATACCTTCTCCAAAGGCAGAACCTTTCAAGCAGTGGTTGTCAATGGTTGGGCAAGAACGAATAGAGGAAATTAATGATCCAGAACTAGCAATGCTTCGCGCACAAAAAATATACGAACAAAAGGGTTATCCCGAAGAATGGATATCAAAAAGAATGCGTGGCATTGCTGTTCGTAACACTTTGACCGATGAGTGGAATAAGCGAGGTCTCAAGAAAGGAGTTGAGTATGCTATTCTTACGAATGAGATAATGCAAGGAACTTTTGACATGAAGGTGGATGATTATAAAAAACATAAAAATCTTCCAGTTCAACATAATTTACGAGACCATATGGGAGATATAGAGCTTATATTGACCATGCTAGCTGAAGCTACCACCACCAAGCTTTCTGTAGATCGGGATTCCGAAGGATTTAATAAATTGCATAACGACGCAAAAGAAGGAGGGGAAATAGTCGGCAAAACGCGCAAAGAAATAGAAAATCGTTCCGGCAAAAAAATCGCAACCCAAAATAACTTTTTGAATATTAAAAGTAAAAAGAAATTAAAATCATTTATGGCAGGTACAAAAGAAATTAAAAGAAGAATAAAGAGTGTGAAGAACATGAAGAAGATCACCAAAGCCATGGGGCATGCGGCAGCTTCAAAGATGAAGCGTGCGGTCGCTTCGACTTTGGCTTGACGTTTGTACGCTGAATATTCTTGGGAAGTATTAACTTCAATTGCAAAGAATGTTGAAGAATT
>JBAXFB010000042.1:0-6680 GCA_037140115.1 bacterium
TTCGGAGAGAAAAGAGAAACTGAGTCTGTTCTAATTGAGACCGTCGGGCGGGTTTAACCTAACTTAAATATGATAGCACAAAAGGAGCCAAATGTCAAAGATTTGGGGGTGAAAATCGGCAAAAAAGCCTTATTTTGTAAGGATTTTAAGGAATTAGCTATATGAAATAGGGGTTTAAAAGGGTTATAATTAAGGCTATTTATAGATATCATGATCCCCCACTGAATGAAAATGAATAGTTTTGGAATCTACAAAAGAAAACATGATCCGATTCTTAAAATCAATCCAAAAAGCAGAGCGACCGGCAAGCTTGCCAGATAATTTGTGCGTTTTTAATTGTGGATGAAATTGATCTTTTCTAAAAATCTTCTCCTTTTTAAGAGCTTTGATTTTCAATTCACGTGGCAACTTTTTGAAAAGACGCTTAAATTCTGGTGAATAATAAATATCCATAACATTGACAAATTACATCAAATCTTTAAGTGAACGGAGTTTCTTACCTTTACCTTGCGCAAACTCTTTTTCGCTTTGTAAAATAGACTGATAAAGTTGTTCTTCCTTCCATGATCTCATGGCATCACGAAAAAACTCACTTACGGAAGCATAGCTACCCTCTTTGACAGCCAAGTCCACACTGCGCTTGAGTGAAGCTGGCATTGAAATGTTTAATGTGGTTCTCATGTCTCAAGTGTAGCACAATGTGCTACAGGAGGTCAAGAATTACAAGCCTTTATGTTTGCGAATCTCTTCACAAAGCTTTTTAGCCTCTTCTTTAGGGTTTTCGGAAAAAATGATGCCACGGGAGGAATTGATGATGAGTCCGAGGCCATCTTTGGTCAGGCCGGCTTTGAGGACCGCCTGCAAGTCCCCTCCTTGGGCGCCGATGCCTGGCACGAGGAAAGTCATGTCGGGGGCGATGCTGCGGATTTGTTTCATCTCTTCTGGATATGTGGCGCCGACGACGAGCATGCAGTTTTTATTTTTATTCCAAACGGTAGAAACTTTTTCAGCGACAACTTGCCAAAGTGGCCAACCTGCCACGTCAGCCACTTTGTTCAACCCTGAGTGTTGAACAACTAGATCCTGAAACTCGGGCGCGCCGGGATTCGAAGTCCGACAAAGAATAATCGAGCATTTGTCTTTCCTGTTTAAAAAAGGTGCAAGTGCTTCCCCACCTAAATACGGATGCAGGGTGACAGAGTCTGCACCAAGCCAATCAAAGCTAGAAGTCACATAGCCTTCATTTGTATTGCCGATGTCAGCGCGCTTGGAATCTAGGATTGTAAAAATATCTCGATGCTTGTCCGCCAAATAATCCATTGTCATCTTGAGCTCAGCCATACCCTTGAAACCACGAGCTTCATAGAAGGCGCTGTTCATCTTGTAGGCTGCGGCATACTCGTGCGTCTCCTCGATGATCCATTTGTTAAATTCAAATTGTGGAAATGCGAGAGTGGCAAAACGTACCGGAATCTTCTCCAGATCAGAATCCAACCCAACACACAGAAGTGAATTTATTTTCTTAGCTCTTTGGTTGTATTTGTCTGTGGGATTCATTTAATTTAATTTTACCCCCTACTTTCTCCTCCCCCTACGTAGGGGGAGGCTGGGTAGGGGTACTTTATCTAACTTCCAAAAATTTCTTACCATGACCAAGTGTGATATTTATCGGAACCCCTTTTTTGCAAAGTGGACAATCTTTTTCATCATAAGTCTCTGCAGGAATCTCGCAGAGCCATGATAGAGGCAAGCCAAGAGTTTTAGTATTAACTTCCTCGGGTACGCGATTCGCAATCACTCCCATAGAGACAATGTTGCCTCCAAATGCTTTGACGACTTCAATCATCTTATGCACAGAAAATCCGGTCGCGACTACATCATCAATAATCAAAACTTTTTTGCCTTTGACCAACTTATCGTAATCTCTTTTGAAAGTCATAGGTCCTTCTGGAGTTTTTTCAGCATACACGCTCAAAATTTCTTTTTTCTGCAACACGGAAAGATGGTACGCTACCAAATTTCCTAAAATTACTCCACCCACCACTGGCGCCGCGACGACATCTACATCTAGATTCTTGAACATATCCGCCATCAACTGAGTCACCCGAAATGTTTCCTGTGTGTGCGGAAGCAGTTTATCTTTACTCACATATACAGACATGTGTCTACCCGAAGTGCCGACGAAATGGCTATCGCTCACCACTGCTCCAACTTTTTTAAGTATATCTAGCACTTCATTCATGCATTTATTCTAACCTTTCTTTTGTCTCTATTGCAAGGTATTATGTAAGGCAATGCGAAGACTTATAAACAACATAGACTTTGGTCCGGTCTGGGGAATGTCGGGGTTTTTGAATTTTTATGGACAAGGATGGCCATACCACAGACTACTCGCGCTCATCGGGATAAATTTTAAAAATGTTACCTTCGTCTCGAAGACTGTAACTCTCCTCCCGCGTGAAGGCAACATGCCACTCAAGAAAAATCTAATGCCTGTGGAGCTCATACCTAAAAGCGTTTATTTAAATATGTTTCGTCAGCATGCCTTGAACGCCGTCTCCTTGAGTGGGCCGGGGGCAGAAGAAATCTTGTGCTCAGAAAGGCTACACAATAAAACTAAACCATTTCAGCTTTCTTTTATGTCGGTCGCCGCAACTGAGCAGGAGCGACTAAACGAATTTGCTGGGTTTATCAAAATACTTTTGCGAGAATTTCCAAATTACAAAACTAAGATTGGTCTGCAACTCAACGTCACCTGCCCCAACACCGAACACGAAAGTCCGGAGTTAAAAGAGATAATTACCCTACTAGGTATGTGCGAACCATTAGTCGCAAAAGGCATCGCAATTATTTTAAAAATAAATGTAGAAATGTCTGTAAAAAATGTCATGACTTTTGGTAACCATAAAAATTGCCACGCAATTTGCACTTCGAACACAGTAAACTTCGGCAATATGCCTGACAAAATAAATTGGGATAAATTATTTCCGAAAGGCTCTCCCCTTTTAAAAAGAAATTTGAAAATCAAAAGACCAGGCGGGCTTTCCGGCGCACCACTTTTGCCACTCGTGCTAGAGCAAATCAAAGAACTACGGGCCGCTGGCTTTGATAAACACATCAACGGAGGTGGCGGCATCTTGTACCCAAGAGACATCGACAAATTAGTCGCCGCCGGAGCAGACAGCATCTCTATAGGCTCTGTGGCATTTCTAAATCCACTCGCTGTGCCATTTATAATGCGAAGAGTTAAAAAGCTAATTAGTTAAATTATTTATACGCGAGTATTTTCGCACCATTAGTGGAAGCGATTTTAACGAGTTCGTCAAGATTATAAAATCTACATGCTTCCTGCATAAGACGCAATTCTGTCCACATATCACCATCCACGAAGGGTTCATAAAAGTCCGCAATATTATCTATACCCATTCCGACAAGCACGCCTGCTTCGAGCATTTCCGGTACATTTGCTATTGAATTATGAACTGGGGCTAAAAACTGATCGAGCTGACGCATTGATATAACAGCAGAAGGGCAAACGAGCACAGGAATGCCAAGTTCAGCAAGCTCTTTATAAATTTTAGTACGATATTCTTTCGGCTGGGCAGAAACAGAAATTGCATGAACAGCAACTGCTCTCCCCTGATAATTGTGGCGTCTCACTGCAGAAATTAATTTCTCCGTATCTCGCTCGTTTGGATTATTTTCTTGGTCAATATGCACATGCACAGGTTTATTTAATTTTTTAGCAATTTCAAAAAGATAATCTAAATGCTGGATATCATTTGGACGATCTTTTGAAGGAAGTCCCCCGGCAATATCTGCCTTAGCAGTAATCTCTTCATAAAGAGCACGAGCTTTGTCATCGATAAGCCCGCCTAGCGGTTGAGTCGCAATAATAATTTTAATTTTATCTTTATATTCTTCTCTCACAGCAAGAACTGCATCGATAGCTTTATGACCAACGACGTCATAAGCATCTACAAAAGTACATGTAACTTTGGATCCTTGTGCCACCATAACGTCTAGAGCTCTTCGAATACGCACTTTGATATCTTCCACAGTGCTGTCTCTTTTTATTCCATCGCTCATGCGCCACTTTTCTTCCATGCTAACCATGGATTTATCAAGACCTTCGCGTGTAATATAATAAGCTTTATCAAAGTGTGCATGGGTACTTACAAATCCTCCATTTTCTTTAATCTCATCAAGCATTTGGGTTTTTAAATCCCAAGGGTTGTCTATTTGTTTAAGCATATTTTTGTTTTATTTGCTGATAAGCTTCTCGAAAACTCATGCCTTGTTTGACCAATTTCAGGGCTTCGTCTGTAGCGTAGAGTTCTGCGCTACAGGTAGCTTCGAGGTTGTCTTTTTTAACTTCTAAATTTTCCACGACCAATGTCATAATTTTTACAGTATCGAGGGCCAATTTCACACCTTTTAAATATGGCTCCTTGGTAAGCTGAGTATCACGATTGTATCCCGCTGGTAAATTTCTAACCACATTTTCCACTTGGTCTCTGTATCCATAGAAAAGTCCGGTGTTGCCTCGCACAAGCTCTAGGACATCGTAGTTTTTCTTCTGAGGCATGATGGACGAACCTGTTTTGAAAGAATCAGGCAACGTGAAGAAGTTGAATTCTTTTGTAGTAAACAAAAGTAAATCACTCGCGAGCTTTCCTGCCCCAAATACAACTAGTGACAGATTGCCAAGTACCATGTTCTCAAACTTTCCCCGAGACATCGCACAATACATTGGATTTTCTTGTACTTTTTTGAAGCCAAGCTCGCTCGCTGTGAATTTACGATCAAGCCCAAGCACATTTTCACCATACCCAGCAGCCGACCCAAGTGGATTTTGATCAATGATTTTCGCTACCGCATCGAGCACCACCAAATCATCAACTAAGGCATCACGATAAGAGCCCAGCCACATGCCGACACTTGAAGGCATCGCTCGCTGCATGTGTGTGTAGCCAGGCATTTTTACTTTGGAATATTTTTTTACCTGCTTTTCTAAAACTGTTACCAAGTTTTTTACTTCCTTTCTGAATTCGCTAAAGTTCTCTTTCATAAAAAGACGAGTGGTAGTGATAACTTGATCATTTCTAGAGCGACCAGTGTGAACTTTCTTACCGACATCACCAAAATTCTCCGTGAGGTACATTTCAATTGCTGTAGAGCTGTCCTCCTGAGATTTATCGATCGTAAATTTGCCCTCATTGTATAGTTTTAGAATTTGGTCGAGACCTTGTTCTGCTTTTTTGAGCTCCTCGCTCGTAAGAATTTTAATTTTATGTAGCATCCGTGCTTGCGCGCGGGTGCCTTCGATATCATAAGGCAGAAGTTCTAAATCGAGCAGGTAATCAATCCCTACTGTATAACTCTCTACGGCTTTGTTTACCTCGACACCACCTTTTTTATCCCAAATTTTTTTCATATTTTTTTATTATTAATAATTAATTTTTAATTAGCCAAAAAAATAACCCCATTACAGGGTTATTTTTGAAGAAATTATAATGGAAATACAAAAAAGTTTCGGGGTGTTTTGAGTTTCTCTCGTGAACTTTTTTGTTGCCTTACACATTGAGTAAGATGGTACCACGTACACAAAAGGACGCAAGTGGATAACTCTTTTTATTTTCTCGCAGCAATGATAGTCTCCGCGACGTTGTTTGGCACGATGTCGTAGCGGAAGAATTCCATAGTGAAGCTGGCGCGGCCTTCTGTCATAGAACGTAGGCCTGTCATGTATCCGAACATTTCAGAAAGAGGAACGATGGCCTTGATGACTTTGTTCATACCTCTGTCTTCCATGCCTTCGATGAGTGCGCGTTTTGAAGAAAGATTACCTGTTACATCTCCCATGAATTTATCTGGAGTAACAACTTCAACCTTCATCATCGGTTCTAGGATAACTGGACGAGCTCTTTTACATGCATCCTGAACAGCCATAGAAGCTGCGATCTTGAAAGCCATTTCGTTACTGTCCACTTCGTGGTAACTACCATCCCAAAGTTCAACAGAAATATCAACGAGTTTAAATCCGGCAACAACTCCTCTTTCCAATCCTTCGCGGAAACCTTTTTCACATGCTGGAATGTATTCGAGTGGAATCGCACCTCCTTTGATAGTATTCACAAATTCAAAATGAGCTTCGTGTTTTGTATTTTTTGGAAGGTCTTCAATTTCTTCAGCAGTCAAATGTTTGAGTGGAGACATTTTGATACGAACGTGTCCGTAGTTTCCACGACCTCCAGTTTGCTTGATGTATTTTCCTTCACCCTCGGCAGTGGCTTTGATAGCTTCTTTATAAGCAACCTGCGGAGCGCCGACATTAGCTTCCACTTTAAATTCACGTTTCATGCGATCCACAATAATATCCAAGTGTAATTCACCCATACCAGAGATAACTGTTTGACCAGTTTCTTGATCTGTGTGAACTTTGAATGTTGGATCTTCTTCAGCCAATTTATTCAAAGCCATACCCAATTTATCCATATCCGCTTGAGTTTTAGGTTCAACCGCCAAACCAATAACTGGCTCAGGGAATACCATTGACTCAAGAATAATCGGTGCATTTTCTATAACCAATGTATCTCCAGTTTTAATATCTTTAAATCCAACTGCAGCTCCAATATCACCAGCACCCAAATAATCTATAGGGTTTTGTTTATTTGCAT
>JBAXFB010000043.1:0-6648 GCA_037140115.1 bacterium
TTTCGTGCTAAATCTTTCAGGTGGATTCTTCCAGACTTTGTCTGTGGCCTTCGGTAGTGTCTTCAATTTCATGTTGATTATTTTAATTTCATTCTATCTTTCAATCCAAGAAAAGGGGATCGAGAATTTTTTGAGATTAATTTTTCCAATCAAACACGAGAGTTATGTGGTGGATCTTTGGGAACGTTCTAGTCGCAAGATCGCTCTATGGATGAAAGGGCAGATGGTCTTGGGTCTCGTCATAGCAGTTTTGATTTATTTAATACTTTCTTTGCTTGGCATAGAATACGCGCTTCTTCTCGCTATTATAGCTGGTGTGATGGAGATGGTGCCTTATGGCATCTGGGTCGCGATGGTTCCTGCTTTTTCTTTTTCGTATCTTACAGATGGGCTTTCGAGTGCACTTATGGTGGCTGGAGCTTACCTGATCATTCACCAGTTTGAAGTTTTCCTTTTTGCTCCTCTAATCATCAAAAAAATTGTTGGCCTTTCTCCGATAGTCATCATCCTTTCTGCCCTTATGGGGTTTGAATTGGGTGGCGTTTGGGGCTTGGTGCTCGCTATTCCTGTCGCTGTGATAGTGATGGAATTCTTTAGTGACATAGAAAAGAATAAGACGCTAGCTCGAACTGGTAATAAATAATAAAATACATAAATGAAAAAAAATAGTTTTTACCTTACAACTACGCTCCCTTATGTAAATGCTCCTCTTCACATGGGGCATGCTCTTGAGTTTGTGCGTGCAGACGCGATAGCTCGATATAAAAAACTTATGGGTTTTGATGTTTATTTCAATACAGGCACAGATGAGCATGGGATGAAAATATATGAGAAGGCTGTAGAGAAAGGAATCACCCCAAAAGAGTTTACCGATCAAGGGTTCTCTGTTTTTGTAGAGCAGTTAAAGATGTTTGGTGTGAGTGATGATGTTCATTTTATTAGGACCACTGATGCGCATCATGAATCCGCGGCTCGTGAATTTTGGAAAAGAGTCAATGATAATGGGTTTATTTACAAAAAAAGCTATAAGGCAAAGTATTGTGTCGGCTGTGAGAGTGAAAAGACTGATTCAGAGTTGGATGAAAAAGGGGAGTGTCCGCTACACCCGGGCAGAAAGCTAGAGTTGATTGATGAAGAGAATTATTTCTTTAAATTGTCTTTGTTCGGAGATAAACTTTTAAAGTTTTATGATGAGAACCCAGATTTTGTAGTTCCTGATTTTAGACTAAATGAAATAAAGAATTTCATAAAAAATGGTTTACAAGATTTTTCAATATCAAGATTGAAAACAAAGATGCCTTGGGGTATAGAAGTGCCAAACGACAAGGATCACGTCATGTATGTGTGGTTTGATGCTCTCACTAGCTATATATCTTCTCTTGGTTGGCCAGATAATCTTGAGAACTTTGAAAAATATTGGGTAAATGGAAATCCGACTCAGTATTGTGGTAAAGATAATACTCGCTTTCAGTCTGTGATGTGGCAGGCGATGCTGATGGCGGCTAGTTTACCAAATTCCCACCAGATCGTTGTGAATGGTTTTATTACAGGTGATGGAGGAGTGAGAATGTCTAAAACTCTCGGCAATGTCGTAGATCCTAGAGATGTAGTCAAGGAATATGGCACTGACGCGCTTCGATATTTTTTGTTGCGCGAGATTTCTTCTTTTGAAGACAGCCCATTTACTGCAGAGAGATTTAAAGAATCCTATAATGCAGGTTTGGCAAATGGTTTGGGGAATTTGGCTTCTCGAATACTGACTCTTTCTGAAAAGCACTTACAAAAATGTCCGGAAATCGCCGAAAAGTCAGATTTTAAAGAGTATTTTAGCCTTTTTGAAAAGTTTGATTTGAAACTTGCCGCTGATTATCTCTGGCAGGAGATAGGTAGTTTGGATAAATTTATCCAGGAGACTGAGCCATTTAAGGTTGTAAAAGTGGATAAACAAAAAGGTCAAGAATTAATTTCAAGTATGGTCATTCGTTTATATCAAGTCGCAAGAATGCTTAATCCGCTTTTGCCAGAAACAAGTACAATTTTGAAAAAATTAATTAAAGAAAACAAAAAACCAACAGCGCCTTTGTTTATGAGGAAGGATTAATGATTTAGTTGAGTATTTTTCTATGAAAGAAATAAATATACAACTCAAAGAGCCATCTGTAGAGTATAAAGAAAGTTTTTTACGAGCCCTAGATGAATACACAAGGGAAGGAAGAAGTTTGGATGAGGGAATCGCAGAACCTGGAGATGATTTCGCTGCATTTGTGCAGAGTAAAAAAGATGAATCTGCTGGTGTGAATCTTAAAGATGGCAGGGTTCCACAATCTACATTTTGGATTGTAGATGGTGATGGCTATGCGGGGAGGATTTCGATAAGACATACATTAAATGAGAAACTTCTAAAGAAAGGCGGTCACATAGGGTATGGAATAATTCCATCTAAGAGAGGACAGGGTTATGCTACTAAAGCTCTTGAACTGATGCTTCCAAGAGCTAGAGCTCTAGATTTGAAGAAAGTTTTGCTAACATGCGATAGTACAAATACGGCATCTAAGAAAATTATTGAAGGTGCTGGTGGTTTTTTAGAGAATGAGATTCCAGGAGAAGATGGAATGCCAAGCACGCTGAGGTTTTGGATTGAACTTTAAGTACCCCCACCCAACCCTCCCCCTACATAGGGTGAGGGCTAACTAATATATGTTTACGTATAATGATCCTAAATTAAAACCTCGGCGTAAAGAATTGCGTAGTAATGAAACGAAAGAAGAAAAACTTCTCTGGGCTAGTTTGAGAAGAAAAAAGTTGAACTTTAAATTTACTCGACAATATTCCGTCGGGCCGTATATTTTAGATTTTTATTGTGTAGAAAGGAGGGTTTGTGTTGAGCTAGATGGCTTCCATCATTTAGAGAACAAAGATTATGATAGAGAACGCGATGAATATCTATTACTAAATGACGTAAAAGTTTTACGTTTTTGGAATAGCGAAATAAATGGTAATATAAATAAAGTTTTAGAAAAGATAAAACAAGAGTTAGAGAGTTTTCCTCACCCTATGTAGGGGGAGGTCAGGTGGGGGTATAAAACACTTAATTAAAATGCCCAAATATATCGACATACATAGTCATGTAAATTTCAAAGCATTCGACCTAGATCGTGATGAGGTTGTTCGTCGTACGCTGAAGAATGACACTTGGGTGATAAACGTGGGCACGCAGGTGGACACTTCAAAGGCTGCAGTCGAGCTCGCAAATCAATACAAAGAAGGTGTATACGCCATTATTGGCCTCCACCCGATACACACAGGGGCTTCGTATCATGATGAAAAGGAGCTAGGAGAGGGCGGAAAGGAATTTACATCTCGAGGTGAAGTTTTTGATAAAGAATCTTATCGAGAACTTCTTAAAGACCCAAAAGCAAATAAAAAAATAGTCGGCATAGGGGAATGTGGCCTCGACTACTACAGATGCACACCAGAATCTATTGCGAAACAAAAAAAAGATTTTATCGCACAGATAGAACTCGCGAACGAATTCAGTAAGCCACTGATGCTACACATTCGCAATAATCAAAAACAAGAACTCCTCCACCCCGCCATAAATGGCACCCCTCAAGAGGGGAATTTAAACGCTTATCTTGATGCGCTGGAATTACTGAAACAGCATTCCAAAGTCAAAGGTGATGTGCACTTTTTTGCGGGGACTTGGGATGAGGCGAAAGCTTTTTTGGATTTTGGTTTTACTCTGTCTTTCACGGGGGTCATCACATTTACTGACGATTATGATGAAGTGATTCGAAACACACCGCTTAATATGATCATGTCTGAGACGGATTCACCCTATGTCACCCCCGTTCCTTACCGTGGCAAGCGCAACGAGCCATCTTACGTGAGTGAGGTGGTCAAAAAAATAGCTAAAGTCAAAAATCTACCAGAAGACGAGGTGGCCAAAGCGATTATCGCTAATGCTAGGCGAGTCTTTACTTTATAAAGGCTTTTTGCTAGTATGAAACAACACATGCAAGACGCAGAAAATAAAATCAATATTGAAACTGAAATGTCCTCCGGAGATAAAAATTCCAAGGTTTATGAGGTTGGCTACCTTTTGGTGCCTTCCATAAAAGAAGAAGATGTGGCAATCAATTACGGAAATATCAAGGATGTAGTGGCTTCTTTTGGCGGTGAGGTTATTTCTGACGAAATGCCTAAGATGATCAACCTTGCTTACACTATGGAAAAGGTTACTTCAAACGTTCGCAGTAAATACAAGACTGCATATTTTGGTTGGACAAAGTTCACCATGGCCGCTGATCAAGTTGTAGAGTTAAAGAAAAAGCTTGATTTGGACCCTAATTTTGTTAGATTCTTGATCATCAAAACAATCCGAGAAAACACTATAGCGGCAAAGAGATTTGTACGTAGTGAGACATACAAAAAAGCTAAACCAGCATCATCTGAGAATGAAGTAGTGGCTCCTATCAACAAAGAAGAAATAGATAAAGAAATAGATGCATTAGTCGGCGTCTAAACTTTATGAACTTTATAACTTTTAACTTTATAACTCACACATGTATTTAAATAAAGTACTAATTGTAGGAAACCTAACTCGCGATCCAGAACTTTCCACTATCCCTTCTGGGCAAAAAGTTTGCAAGATAGGAGTAGCAACAAATCGTGTTTGGAAAGATAAAGCAGGTGCGAAACAAGAATCTACCACTTATCACAATATAGTAGTCTGGGGTAGACAAGCAGAGACTTCAGCGCAATATTTAAAGAAAGGTCAACAAATAATGGTAGAGGGTCGTATCGAGACACGCAGCTGGGATGACAAGACAACAGGAGAGAAAAAGTATCGCACAGAGATTATCGCCGACAGAGTACAGTTTGGATCAAAGAGTGGGGGAGCATCAAGTGGTGGAGCTCCAAGTGCACCTTCAGCCAAAGCAACATCCGGATCTAGCGAAGGAGACAGCATCGAATACCCAGAAGAAGACATTAACCCAGAAGACATTCCATTTTAATATTAGCCTTATAAATTATAAAATCACAAATGAAACAAGATTATTTTTCAGCAAACAATATAACAGTTATAGACTACAAGGATGTTGAAATCCTTAAGAAGTTTATAAACCCTAACGGCAAGATCGTAGGGCACAAGCGTACTGGCGTCACAGCCAAGAATCAACGCGGACTCGCGGTAGCTATCAAGCACGCTCGATTCCTAGGGCTTCTTCCTTTCGTTGTAAAATAGTTCTTTAAGGTCGTTCTGCGCCGAATACAGCTGTATTCGGCATCTCGCTCGTCTACACTCGCTCGACGTATTCGTCAGTTTCAGTGTTTACAGCTATAACATCGCCTTCGGCGATAAACATAGGAGCGTTTAGGGTTGCGCCGTTTTCTAGGACGATAACCTTGATGCCACCCTTTGAGGTGTCGCCACGGACAGCAGGAGGGGCTTCTTTGACTTTGAACGTCATCTTAATTGGGAGGTTTACCTTGATGATCTGCTGTTCTTCATCTTCGTTTTCCCAGACTACAGCTTCTACATCACTATTTTGTTTCAAGAATTTTGCAGAGTCTCCGATCAAGTTTAGATCGACTTTGAATCTCTTGCTCTTATCCGTTGGGTCACAGAACCAATATTCACCCTTGTTGTGGTAAAGGAAGGTGATTGGCTTCTTTTCGATATCAGCTTCGTCGGCTGATTCAGAGACGTGGAAAGTAGCGTTGATAGTCTTGCCTGAGATCAAAGTTTTGAGTTTGACCTGATTTTGAGGCTTTCGCTGTTGAGTGCGGGCGACGTGTGACTCTACTACTTCACAAGGTTCACCATTATAAAGTATTATTTTCTTTTCGCGTATTTCACTGTATTCTAGTTTTGACATAGGAGTATAGTAGCAGAAAATTCAATAAAATCAAATTCTCCTCTTGAGGAGTACCCTTTAGGGGGAGGTGGACGCATTTCCCCCTCTCATTTCAGGAGAGGGGCAGGGGGTGAGGTGAATTTTGTATTCGTCTTTTTCTACACCTCTTCCGCAAACTTCTTTTTGATTTCTTTTAGGGCTTGGTTGGCGATTTTTTCGTTCTCTTTTAAGAATGTACGAGTAGCATCATAGCCAACACCGAGTTTAACCTTCTCTTCTTTCTCGCCATCAGCTTTACCTGCGGGTACGTAGAAATATGAATTTCCAACTTTTTCGATGATTTTGAACTTTTCTCCGAGAGCCATTATTTCACCTTCTTTTGATATACCTTCGTTGTATATGATATCGAATTCTGTTTGTTTGAAAGGGGCTGCGACTTTATTTTTTACGATTTTGACGCGAGTACGGCTACCTACCACATCTTCACCTTTCTTTATTTGGGCGATTTTACGGATGTCGAGTCTGACAGAAGTGTAGAATTTTAGGGCCTTACCTCCTGGGGTGGTTTCAGGGTTGCCGAACATTACGCCTATCTGCATTCTGATCTGGTTGATGAAAATAACTACAGTCTTACTTCTAGCGACTATGGCTGTGAGTTTGCGAAGAGCTTGTGACATCAGTCTAGCTTGTTTACCTACGTGGTAAGCACCCATGTCTCCTTCAATTTCATCTTTTGGAGTAAGTGCAGCCACAGAGTCGACGACAATGACGTCTATTTTGCCAGTAC
>JBAXFB010000044.1:0-6532 GCA_037140115.1 bacterium
GCTCCGAAGAGTAGAGAGGTGGTTTGAAAAGCCACGATTTAGGGACCTTATGCCTAAGTTTTTAACACCCAAACAGGTTTATCTCAAAAATGAATGTGAAGAAATTCTTGAATTAATAGGTGCGAAAAACCAAAGCCAAATTGGGAGGTATCTAACTTTAATGGATGATATTGAGTTTTTTTGTTTACAACAGGGTGTTAGTGTGATCCCTAAAGAAGAAGAAGTAGAGAGAGGTGTGAAATATGTATCTAGAGCCGAAATTTTACCTCCTCCGAAGTCACCAAATAAAAAGCCTCACGATTAGTGAGGTTTTTTAGTTTACGCTTTTATTAGTCCAGCTTTGAGGAGGGTGACATAGGCGCCATTTTTTTTCATGGTGCGCATGCCTTGTACAGATACTTCGATGTTTAAGAATTTGTTGATTTCAGGTATAAAAATCTTCTTCTTTTGAAGATTGATGTGTTTTCGTACTTTCCCGGTTGGGTTGAATTTGGTAGCACGAGTTCGGTTTGAGTATCCGCCACCCATGATTGAACCCTTTTTAGTTATTGCGCATATTTTCATTGCAGTTCACACATGCTATCATAGAATCTATATGGACGCAACCAATGCAGTTTTTTATGTAGCCATTCTAATAATGTCCATCGTTATTCATGAGGTCTCTCATGGTTTCATGGCTGAGTACTTTGGCGATCAAACAGCGCGCTTTGCTGGACGTCTCACGCTCAATCCACTTAAGCACCTAGATATTTTCGGTTCGATTTTTTTACCAGCAATTCTTATTCTCACTCATGCGCCATTTTTATTTGGTTGGGCCAAGCCTGTTCCATACAATCCAGACAATTTGAGTAACAAGAAATGGGGGACCATCGCTGTGGCGGGAGCGGGGGTGTTATCAAACATTTGCATGGCTGTGATTTTTGGTTTGCTGATACGCCTCACGACACCTTTTGCTTTACCTGAAGGGTTTTATTTTGTGACTTCTATTATCGTGATTGTAAACCTCGCTTTAGCTTTATTTAACTTAGTACCCATTCCGCCACTCGATGGATCAAAGATAATTTTCTCATTTTTGCCAGATTCTTGGGCGCAGGTCGTGGTTTTCATGGAACAGTATTCCATAATTTTACTAGTTATTTTTATTTTTTATTTTTCAAGTTTCTTGAACCCGATTTTGGGCTATATTTTCCAAATGCTCACCGGTCTTGCATTTTAGATTTTAACATAGTATATTGAGTGCCATGGTGCCTATGTCTTATTGGGTGCTATTTTATTTATAAAAGGAAAAAGAAATGCCAACAATCAATCAATTAGTAAAAAGACCAAGAGTAAAAGCTCACCCGAAAGATAAGACGGTGGCTTTGACGCGTGGGTTTAACGTTCTAAAGAACAGACCAATCTTTTTCTCTAGCCCATTCAAACGAGGTGTTTGTACAAAAGTTTCTACAACTACTCCTAAAAAGCCGAACTCAGCTCTCCGAAAGATCGCTCGCGTAAGACTGACAAATGGTATGGAAGTCACAGCTTATATCCCAGGTGAAGGACACAATCTTCAAGAGCACTCAGTGGTCATGATCCGTGGGGGACGTGTGAAGGACTTGATCGGAGTACGTTATCACATAGTCCGTGGAGTGCTCGACACACAAGGAGTTGAAAAGAGACGACAAGGACGATCACTATACGGAAACAAGAAACCAAAAGAAGCTAAGGCTAAGTAGTAAAAAGTTATAAAGTTATAAAGTAAAACAACATGAGACGAAAAGTAAAAAATAGAAATATAGTTGAACCTGACTTCGTATACAACTCTACAAAACTAGAGAAGTTTATTAATTACATTATGTGGTCTGGAAAGAAGGAGACAGCACGCAAGGTGATGTATGCGACTTTTGACGTTATCAAAGAAAAGACAGGCAACCCAAATCCTCTTGAGATTTTTGACTTAGCAATGAAAAACGCTGGACCACTTACTGAAGTCCGTTCAAAGCGTATCGGTGGTGCAAACTATCAGATCCCTATCGAAGTTCGTCCTGACCGTCGTCATGCTCTAGCTATGCGATGGATTCGCGATGCTGCTCGTGGTGGAAAGGGTAAGCCAATGCATTTGAAACTCGCTGATGAATTAATAGCTGCTTCAAAAAACGAAGGAAGTGCTATTAAGAAGAAGGAAGACACCCACAAGATGGCGGAGGCAAACAAGGCTTTTGCTCACTTCGCGTGGTAATTTTGTTTTAAAGTTTTGAATACATGTCAAAATTAATTAAATTTGAAAGGATATTTGGAACCACAGCAATTATTGTCAATATAATACCGTCCATATTTTTCTTGATGACGGCGACTAATTTTTTATTTGCGCTTATTTTTGGGATAGACAATAAAACTTCTTTTATATCACTTTGTTTTCTTGGGAGTTTATACATTTTTCTTGTTATAATCAACATTTACTTACTTACTTTCCAGAGAGCAAATATGACGAGTGGTGATTATAAATATTTTCGACTCATTTTCTACATTTTTTTTGCTTTTATATTCTTTTTCTTAGCAACACGGGGCGGTATTTCAGGATTATAAAAGTAGTCAGACCAGGCAAGACCTAGCTGAAATTGGTTTCACTTTATTTTGAGTTTCTTTTCAAGCTCTTCAAGAGACAATGTTTTTCCTTTTTTAGAAATACGCATACGTTTCATTAGCAACGGAGTTGTTTCTCCTGTCTTCCGATATTTTCCTTTCCGATATGTGAAGCGATATTTTTGAGTATCTTTATCAATCCATTTATGCTCTTTTTTAGTTTTATATTCGTTGCGCTTTACATAGCAATGCCCGTAGGTCATGTAAAATTTACCTTTACTAATTTCGTAATGAAATTCAGCCAGTCGCCCGTTGATAAGTGCGAAAGCCCAGAAGCCCCCATCCTTTGGTTGTTTTACCTTCTTTTCCATATTATTCATGATAATAGCATAAATTGGTTTGCAAAAAGCATGAATTTAGGTTAATATATAGGTATGAAAATAGAGCGACCTAAAAACACAAAAGATAAGGGAACTGTGGAGTTTCTGGTATACAAGGAAGGTGAAACTTTCGTTGGGGTTTGTTTGACTTTTGATATTATTGAAGAGGGTAGTAATCCGGAAAAATTAATGGAAAGTATACAAGAAGCAGCTCGAGGACATCTGAAAGTAGTTCGCGCAAACAATATGTCAGATGATTTACTCAATCGATACGCTCCAAAAGAATATTGGGAGATATACTATAAAGTTATAGGTGATATTCAAAGCAAGAAATCAGTCAAGTCACCATACAGTTTTTTTATTTTCCCATATGCCACGAAGACTATTTAATTGGACATACAAGGACGTCATAGATTTCATCTCCGAAAACGGTTTTGCTTTTTATAAACAAAGAGAAGGTTCTCATGAATATTGGATAAATGAATCAACGGGTGCAATTCTTGATATTAACTTTCATGCACAAAAAAGTTTTAGACCGAGAACTCTGGAGACCATGATTCGTCAGTCAAAGATTAATAAAAAAGTCTGGCGTGAATGGGCTTCTCGCGGATTTACCTTTCTCTACGTATGAAAATCAACATAAGTAAAAACCAGTATGAGAATATTATCAAAGCACTAGAAATAAGTTCATTTGTATATGGCAACCTTTCTGATTTTGTAGATCATAAATACAAAAAAAGAGTTGATGCTTTAGAAAGCACACAAAAGGATTTTTTGAAATTTGCCAAAGAATTTGATTTTGATAAAAATACAGAAAATTTTGAGGGGGAAGTCGTTTTACGTGAAGAATACTATGAACAGTTGTTAAATGATTTATTACTTTACGATGAGCAACAGTTATTTGAAAATCTGGCCAATAAACTTGGCTGGAGAGATTTTGAGCGAAAGTTCACAAAAGAGGAAATTGAGAAAATGTCAGAGGAGCGCGGTGGGTATCTTGGTGTACCTCTGTATGATTTTGAAAAGAAATACTACGATGAATTTAATGAGCATGAATATGGCCGTTTAGAAATAAAAGAATAATAGATTTTAATCTATGTATTATCTTCCCAATAAAATAAAAATTGATATTGAGGCCGTAATTGATGGAATGTTAAATGGTAATACTGACAATTTTTATTTTCTTGATATTAAAAACGGAAATGTCGGCATTATTGAAACAGGGGAAACAAAAAAGGGTTTAGAGAAAATTCATGGGAAGCCAGATCGATATTTTGAAATTCCACGAGTTTCATATAGAGATAAGGAAAAATGGATGAAAGATTTTATAAAAGAAATTATCCCTTTTGATGATATTGTTTTTGCTAAAAAGTTGCTTAAGTTGCCAGACGATGATTTTTTTGAGAACGCATTGGCTGAAATCAAGAATTCTAAAGATGGATGGATACATGGTTGGAATCAATGGTCGCGTGATTATGCGTATGAAATACTCGAAGATTGGCTTGAGAAACTACCTGTTCAAATTACAGAAGGAGAATGGGAGGGGTATGATGATTGTGCAATATGCCAAGCAATGAAGTCGGGGAACAATTCTTCCTCTGAACTCAAAAAAGCTTTCAGTGAACAAAATTTCATGAATATGATCTCTCAAGAAAGCGAACAATTTTATAAAAATAAAAAATCCAAAAACAAAAAACGTTTTTAATTAACAGGTTGTGTTGTTAATTTACACATATGCTCAATTTAACAATATGCACCAGAATTCTGAGCCAGGAAAGATATTTGCAAAAAGCCCATTTATAATATATAGTATCAGTAAGCGCAACGAGCGCTTTTTTATTACTTAATCAGCCAATTTAGATTTTATGGAAAGAGACTATCCTCTAGAAAAAGTTAGAAATTTTGGAATTATTGCGCACATTGATGCGGGTAAGACTACCACCACAGAACGTGTGCTTTTTTATACTGGTACAATTCATAAAATCGGTGAGGTGCATGAGGGTGAGACTACGACAGACTGGATGGAACAGGAACGAGAGCGTGGCATCACAATCACTTCCGCTGCGGTCACTTGTTTCTGGATGCCGACATACGCTCCTACTGACAAGAGCAAGAAACATCGTTTCAATATCATCGACACTCCTGGGCACATCGACTTTACTGTAGAGGTGAAGCGTTCTCTTCGCGTGCTCGACGGAGCTGTGGTTGTATTCGACGGTGTTGCTGGTGTAGAACCTCAATCCGAAACAAACTGGAGATACGCTGATGAAGCGAAAGTTCCACGTATTTGTTTCATCAACAAGCTTGATCGTACCGGTGCTTCTTTTGAACATTCATACGCAACTATCTTGGATAGACTAAGTAAGAAAGCGGTGCGAGTACAAATCCCAATCGGACTTGAAGATAAATTTGAAGGTGTTGTAGATCTTCTTCGTATGAAGGCTTTCTATTTCGAAGGTGAGATGGGTAACCAAATCATCGAAAAAGATATTCCAGCTGAATTAAAAGCTGATGCAGATAAATATCACTCTGAATTGATTGAAAAAATAGTTGAGACAGACGACAAGATGATGACAGAATATCTAGAGGGCAAGATCCCAACGGATGAAGTTCTTAAAAAGACTCTCCGCAAAGCCGTTATTGCAAATGAAATCTTCCCAGTCTTCGCTGGTTCTGCACTAAAGAACAAAGGTGTGCAGCTCGTGCTCGACGCTGTTGTCGACTATCTTCCAGCTCCAACGGACATTCCTCCTATCTCAGGTATTGATCCAAATGATGATGACAAGGTTATCACTCGTAGCGCTTCTGACACAGAACCTTTCTCAGCTCTTGCGTTCAAAGTCGCAACAGACCCTTTCGTAGGACAGATTATTTTCTTCCGTGTGTATTCTGGAAGACTTACAGCTGGTAGCTATATTTACAATCCAAGAACTCGAAATAAAGAACGCATCGGACGTATCTTACGTATGCACGCGAACGATCGTGAAGAAGTTAAAGAAGTCTTCGCTGGAGAAATCGCAGCAGCTGTTGGACTTAAAGACACGATCACTTCTGACACACTTTGTAACGAGGACAGTGCGATCATTCTAGACCGAATCGTTTTCCCTGAACCAGTTATCTCTCTACGCATCGAACCAAAGACAAAAGCTGACCAAGAAAAAATGGGTATGGCTCTGAACAGACTTGCACAAGAAGATCCTACTTTCAAAGTTTCAACAGACCAAGAAACAGGCGAGACGATCATTGCAGGTATGGGAGAATTACACCTTGAAATCATTGTTGACCGCATGAAGCGTGAGTTTACAGTGGAAGCAAACGTCGGCAAACCACAGGTGGCATATCGTGAGACCATTAATGGTCCAGCTGAAGCAGAAGGTAAGTACATCAAGCAGTCTGGTGGACGTGGTAACTACGGACACGTTAAGATCAAAGTTAAACCAATGGAATTCCTTACAAAAGAAGAGATTGAAGACCTACCAACAAATACAAAGCGTTCCGTTGCTTTCGAGTTCATCAACAGCATCAAAGGAGGTGTTGTTCCGCAAGAGTACATCGCTCATTGTGAAAAAGGATTTAAAGATGGTCTT
>JBAXFB010000045.1:0-6449 GCA_037140115.1 bacterium
CAAAGAAGCGTGGGATTTTGCAGAGCAAGTATTTGAATTTATTTCTTTCATGTCTATCGATGAATCAGCAAACCTTGCAGCCGAAAGAGGTTCATACAAAAATTTTGAAGGTTCCGGTTGGTCTAAAGGTCAAGTGCCAATAGACACAATCGATAAACTAGAATTCGACCGAGAACGCGAGCTGACCGTTCAAAAAGAATCTGCAAAACTTCTTCCTCTTCTTGATTGGGACTCCGTACGCGCAAAAGTGAAGAAAGGTATTCGTAATGCTACCCTACTCGCTATCGCTCCAAACGCAAACATAGGCCTTGTTGCAGGCACAAGCCCCGGCATAGACCCAAGATTCACACAAATGTTTTCAAGAAATAAAATTTCTGGTAAATATCTTGAAGTAAACCCAAACATGATGCAGGAGTTGCAAAGTCAAAATCTTTGGGAGAAGACTCGTGAAGCTATCCTCGAAAACCACGGCGACATAGAATCCATAGCTGACATCCCAGACGCTACAAAAAGAATCTACAAGACTTCCTTCTCCGTCTCCCCTTACGCATACATCGAAGTAGCCGCTCGCGCTCAAAAATGGGTAGATATGGGAATCTCAAGAAACATGTATTTGGATATTCGCGACATCAACGAAATCATGAACGTCTATACTACAGCTTGGGATAAAGGACTAAAAACAACATATTACTTACACATGAAGCCTCGCCACTCTGCTGAACAATCCACCACTACAGTCAACAAAGCACAGGCTCTAGGCAAAAGAGGTTTCGCATCACTAAGAGATAAAGAAGTTCCAAAGGATGTTGTTCAAGAAACTACAGAACAGGCACCAGCTTCCCCAATACAAGCAGCTATGCCAGTAGCATCTATCCCTTCTATGATTCAAATGAAAGAGACAGTGCAAGTGGCAGCAATGCCTGCAGCCAAAACTCCAGATGTAAACATTGTAGAAGATCCACAAGAAAAGTTTTTATGTGAAAGTTGCCAATAGATTATTAAGTAAATAAGTTAAAATAAATATATGATTTTAGGAAAAGCGTCACCGACGGATATGAATTTACATCCCATGCACTACAAATGGGCTTACGACCTGTACAACCAAGCTGTCAGAAATAGTTGGTTCCCTCACGAAATCCCGCTCGGTGAAGATTTGTCCGACTGGAAGAAAATGACCGAAGATGAAAAGCACGCTGTAGAGTTCCTAATGGCATTTTTCAACCCCGCCGAACTTATCGTAAATAGATCTCTCGCTCTTGGCGTCTACCCTTATCTTAAAAGTCCAGAATGTCACCTCTACCTTGCCAAGCAAATGTTTGAAGAAGCCAACCACTGCGTATCTTTCGAATATGTTCTCGAAACTTTCCCTCTAGATCGCACCAAAGTCTACGAACAACACCTAGAAATGGAATCTATGAAGAAAAAAGAGGATTTCATAAATAAGTATTTGATCCGAATGACAGAAGACAACCTAGACATTGAATCTGAAGAAGGTAAAAAGGATTTCCTACGAAACTTAGTAGCCACAAACATAGTCATGGAAGGCACATGGTTCTATTCTGGATTCATGGTGGCCCTCTCCTTCCGCCAGAGAAACCAGCTCCGAAACCTTGGCTCGATGATCACTTGGGTTTTGCGTGATGAATCTTTGCACTTAAAATTTGGTATTCAACTTATTCACACAGTATTAGAAGAAAATCCAGAATTGCTTACCGCTGAATTCGCAGCCGAAATCAAAAAAATAATAATCGATGGAGTCAATCTTGAAGTAAACTACAACAAAGACATGTTTCCTAAAGGCATCCTCGGACTTAATGCAGACTATGTTAACCAATATGTTCAATACGTTGCAGACCGCCGACTTGAAGAACTAGGACTCGAAGCACATTTCAAAGTCACAAATCCTGCTAAATGGATGTCGACAGCTACAGACGTTTTCGAACTCGTAAACTTCTTTGAAGCACAAAATACTTCTTATGAAGTTGATGCTCATGGTCACAAGAACGAGGAGAAAGACAAGAATCAAGAAAAAAATTAACTTGACTTTTAGCTGTCATAGTGCTATAATAGGCTCTATGTTTATAAAAAGAGATACATTCATAAATATATTTCTAACTGCCACTTTTGGGCTTATTTTACTTGGATTTTCACCTACTTTGAGTAGTGCAGCGAACGGCAATGACTCCCTAGTTCCTGGCGCAACAACCAATCCAGCCACCTCTATTTCCAACCGTAGCGCACAATTAAATGGACTCGTAACTAATGGCGCGGCAGATGCGTATGGCGCCAATACTTGGTTTGAATGGGGCACAAGCCCAAACCTTGTTTTTAAAACAGGCACACTCTCAGTGAGAACACTTACCGCTTTTAGACACACAGACAGCATCACCGACCTTATTCCTGGCATGACTTACTACTTTCGTGTAGTGGCAGAAAACTCATTCTATAGAACCACCGGCGACATTTTATCTTTCACAACAAACATCACAAGTGCAGATGCAATCAATATACAACCAACCGGTACCGGACTTGGTGCTAATGCCATAGACTCTGGCACTTTCTTACCTACGAGCATCATGGGATGGGTGATCTTGATGATACTTTTTTTAATACTCGTTGTTTTAACAAAACATGTTTACCGCAACACAAAAACCAACAATATAGTACACATAGACGAACATCACGAAGAAGCTCACCACTAAAAAAGCACACACAAACTGTGTTATATTTAGTTTATGCCAGACATAAGCACAGATGAAGCGCTAATCGCTCTATATAAAAATGGAGATCAATCGTCATTCAAAAATCTAATCAATAGGTACACTCCCCCGCTTTACAACTTCATAGCCAGACTAACGAACAAAAACGATGCTCCTGACATCGTGCAAGAAATTTTTATAAAAGTCTGGAAGAACTTAAATCGTTTTGACGCATCAAAAGCAAGTTTTAAAACTTGGGTTTTTACTATTGCCAGAAATACCGCAACAGATTATTTAAGAAAAAAACGCAGTCTGGTGTTTTCAGACATTGAAAATGGTGAAGATGAAGACATTAATTCATTCGCAGAAAATATCCCAGATGAACAGCTTCTCCCAAGCGCAGCCCTAGAAAAAATCCAAGATAAAGAATTCTTAGATAGAATTCTCGAAAAACTCCAAACATCTTACAGAGAAGTTTTAACTCTGCACTATCAAGAAAACATGACCTTCGACGAAATCGGGAAGGTCTTAAACAAACCCCTCAATACAGTGAAAAGTCAGCACCGTCGAGCGTTGATTGAATTACGTAAGCTTACTACCTAATGCACCAAAAGATACATTGTGGTCGTATAATAAACGCATGGAAAATTACTTAAAAGAGGCACTTTGCAACGCTACACTGGTGCCACAATCAGACCTAGCAGGCCAATCTTGGAATGCTATAAATATATACAATAAACGTATTTGTCGTTTACGATTAGCCTTATTTTCGCTCGCTGGCTTAATATCTTTAGGCACATTAATACCAGTAGCGAAAATATTACTGACCGACGTTAAGCATTCTGGAATATTTGAATACGTCTCCCTAGTCATTTCGAGCAACGCTTCATTTTTAAACTATTGGAAAGATTTTATTTCATTACTTGCCGAATCCCTACCGATCATAAGCATGGCTTCCCTGCTAACGCTCATCCTACTATTTTTTTTATCCGTGAAATATATAATCCGTGAAATTGTAAAAATAAAGTTAATTATAAATAATACGGCAACATTGTCATTTTAAAAATATGGAAAACAACAACAAAGAAAATTTTATAGTAAATATTAAAAAGATTTTTGACTCCAAGACCACAATCAAAATCTTATATGCTTTGGTGGGCATAGTGATAGCGATGTTGATTTTCCACGCTGGAGTTATCGTGGGATTCAATAAAGCTTCGTATGGACATGCTTGGGGACAGCATTACAGTGAAAACTTCGGCATCGGCAATATGCGTGACAATGACACCAGCGCAAAAAATATGATGAATGAAGTCGGCATGATGAATCTTTTCCCAAATGCGCATGGAGCCATAGGGAAAATAATAAAAATTCAACTTCCCAACATTATAGTAGAAGACGATGACAACACAGAAAGAGTAGTCTATGTAGATACAAGTACAAAAATTGAAAAAGGTAGAGTGGCGATAGCTACAAAAGATTTAAACTTAGCAGATTTTGTCGTGGTAATAGGTGCACCAAATGAAAAAGGAGTCATTGAGGCTAAACTTATTCGTGTAATACCAGCCCCTGAATTCCTACAATAATAAAATGAATAAAATTAAAAAATACATTCTTAATCATAAGATAATCAGTGCACTCTTTTTGATCGTACTACTAGCTGTCATATATTTTATTTACAGTAAAGCGACAAGCACTGCGGGAGACACACGCTATTTAACTACCAAAGTAGCAAAAGGAACAATTGTTTCTTCAATTATTGGAAGTGGACAAGTGTCGAGCTTGAGCCAGGTGGATATAAAAACCAAAGTCTCGGGAGAAGTGACATATGTAGCTGCCAGCAATGGGCAAAAGATTCAAAAAGGAGGACTGCTCGCAAAAATAGACAGCACAGACGCAGAAAAATCAGTGCGTGATGCAGAGATCAATCTAGCAAGTGCAAAATTATCTTTAGAAAAGCTAAAAATTCAAAACTCAGCTGACAATATAAGCGCGGGTTTACTAAAAGCATACACTGACGGATTTAGTGCTGTTTCTAACACTTTTTTGGATTTACCGTCCATCATGAATGGGCTAGAGGACGACCTAAATAATTCAAATCTGTCAGAGAATACGGCTAGAATAAGTGGAAAAACTGCTGAAAATTATCGAAGCCTAGCAGACAATGCCTACTACAATGCGGATGCTTCTATTAACACAAGTAGAAGTTTTTACAGAACGCTAAATAATAATTCTTCAAAAGTAGATGTCGAGAAATCAATAAACAGCACATATGACTCAGCAATTCTCGTGCTAAACGCCATAAAAGATATCCGAAGCTTTGTGGACTACATGGCTGAAGACACAGGCAAGACCAGCGAATTTTCTACATTCCAAAATTCCCTTTCCACAGAAGCGAGCACTATGAGCGCGCACGTCGATAGTCTTCTAAATGCAAAAACAAGTATAGCCAACAACAAGGATTCTTCACAAAACAGTTCTCTCGACATACAAGGTGGCGAAATTTCTGTGCAGCAAAAACAAAATGCACTGCAAGATGCTAAAGATAAATTGGCAGACTATTTCATCAAAGCTCCTTTCGACGGAACATTGGCCAACATAAGCATCAAGCAATCCGACCAGGTGGGCTCAGGTACGACAGTGGCAACATTTATAACACCAAAACAACTGGCAGAAATATCCATGAATGAAGTTGATGTCGCAAAAATAAAAATTGGCCAAAAAGCCACACTTACTTTTGATGCGATACCCGACTTGAGCATTTCTGGCTTAGTAGCAGATGTCGACACTATCGGCACAGTCTCACAAGGTGTTGTGACTTACATTGTCAAAGTAAGTTTTGACACACAAGACGACAGAATCAAACCAAGTATGAGTGTCTCAGCCGCGATCATCACTGCCGCCAAACAAGATGTTTTATTAGTACCGAATAGCGCTGTAAAATCACAGAATGGCACAAGTTATGTCGAAATGTTCGATGCACCAATTATTCCCCCGACTGATGGACTCATCGGTTCAATCTCTAAAATTGCACCAAACAAAATCACTGTAGAAATAGGCATTGTAAGCGATTCACAAACTGAAATCATTTCTGGAATAAAAGAAGGAGATGAAATTGTTTCGAGAACTATTACACCAAAGACTACAGCCACTGCTGCAGCACCTAGCCTGTTTGGTTCTACTGGTACGTCTGGCCGAGCACGTTCAAACTAAATGATTGAAATTAAAAACATTACAAAAACATACAAGACCGGAGATGTCGAATTTAAAGCATTAAATGGCGTTTCATTTACCATTAATGATGGAGAGTTTGTGGCAATAATGGGACCTTCTGGAAGTGGTAAATCGACCCTCATGCACATGCTTGGAGCTCTCGACAGCCCAACATCCGGCACTTATTTTCTAGATGGAAAAGATGTGTCCACACTGACAGATGACGAGCTGGCTAAAATCCGAAGAGATAAAATCGGATTTGTTTTTCAATCTTTCAATTTACTGAAACGTACTACTGTCTTAAGAAATGTAATGTTACCTTTAGTGTATGCTGGCATCGCTGGGCCAGAACGAGAAAGACGAGCAAAAGAATCTCTCAAAGCAGCTGGGTTAGACGAAAGTCATTTTCACCATATGTCGAACCAAATCTCTGGTGGCCAGATCACACGTGTAGCTATAGCACGAGCCCTAGTCAATACACACACTCTGATCCTAGCCGATGAACCAACAGGAAAATCGGATTCAAAATAGGGAGCG
>JBAXFB010000046.1:0-5524 GCA_037140115.1 bacterium
TGTAATGCTTTTTCATGATTGCGAAATTTTTATGTTTGCCAAGTTTTTCTTCAAAGAGTTTGGTGTGTTCTACCATGACACTCAACCTCACCCTAACCCTCTCCTGAAAGGCGAGGGTGGAAAGCCCCTTCTCCTCTCCAGGAGAAGGCGGGGGATGAGGTGAATCTGCAAACAGCCATGGATTCCCAAATATGGCTCTCCCAAGCATCACGCCATCGCAACCGGTCTCAGCAACCTTTTTCTTTGCATCTTCTATGTCTGTCGCATCGCCATTACCGAGGATCAGTGTATCCCTTTTGAGCTCATCACGAATTTCTACCACTCTTTTCATCAAATCCCAATGCGCAGGCACGTCTGACATTTCTTTACGAGTACGTAAATGAACTGTGAGCGCAGCAATATCTTCTTTCAAAAGTTCAGGAATCCAAGTCTCAATTTCATTCTTATTGTAGCCAATACGCGTCTTCACAGACACAGGCAGCCCTCCTCCGCCCACAATCGCCGCACGAATGACTTCCCTAGCGAGCGCTGGATTCTTTATCATCGCAGCACCGGAACATTGCTTTTCGATGGATTTGTCCGGACAACCCATGTTTATGTCTATGCCATCAAAGCCAAGCTCTTTGCAAAGTGCCGCAGCGGTCTTGATATTCTCTGGCTTGGAGCCGAATATTTGAGCCACGATTGGTCGTTCATTTTCACCATATATAAAATCGATCAAAAGCTTCTCGCGAGCTATAGGGTGCGCTAACCCATCGGCAGACACGAACTCAGTCCAGAACACATCTGGGCCGCCGCCCGCTTCGCCATGAAGCGAGTATTTGGCAATAATCTGTCGAAAGGCGCAGTCTGTCACGTCAGCCATCGGTGCAAGGCACATTATTGGCCTGCCTCGACTTGTGCCCGGCAAGGCGGGCTTTTTAAGTTTTCCCCAGAATCCGGAATTTATCATTTGAATTTGTAAATCACTTTATTATCAAGCTTGAGATTAATATACAAAAGCGATGAATATTTATTTTTTAAATTCGATTTTAATGGCTCAACATCAATAGCGGATTGCAACTTCTCAGCAACAGTCTTAAAATCTGCGTCTATTTTGAAATCAATTTCTGGAACTGTGCCAGTGGTAGAGCTCGAAAGTATAAACTTAGCATCGACGCCATCTCCTTTCACAAGCATTACCGGCTTCAAATTCATAGCCTCTAAAGATTTTTTAAAGGAAACTAGAGATGAAAAATTTTCTTTAAGAAAATACGCTCCGGGTGGATTGGTGGCGTCAGCAATCGGGCCATAGAATTTGAAATAAACATTTCCTGAAAAATACGGCGCTTCGTCAAAAATGTAACCATCTTTATCTAAAAAATAACACTTTTGAACAGCGTCTTTTGATAGCGTAGTAGAAAGAGTCGGTACAGGTAAGGCTTCACCACACCAAGTATAAAGCGCTGTACGCTCATCTACTGTGACACGGAGAGTCCTCCTACCATCGAGCGCGACATTGATATTTTGTAATCTTTTGAATTTATTATTGAGAAGGTTTTTAATCCCATTCTTTGGATAAAATAATATATTTGACTTCGGGAAAAACCAAAGATAGTTTCCAGAAATTTCCCCCTTCACGGCTGAACGTATCTCTTCCATGTCAACCAACTTATTTCCTGAAATTTCAATTTGATTAATATTTAATCCAGGAATTCTCGACACTAAAGCTAGAACTGAAATACACACAACAAAACCAAGAAAATAAATCATGATCTTGCTTAGCAAAATTCTTTGTCGACGTTTTCTTAATTCCAAAAGACGAGGAGAATTTAAAACGTTTCTTTTATGCATTCTATTTACTTTACAACTTTATGAACTTTCTACTTTATAAACTCTTTATTTCCCATGTATTTCTGAAGAACTTCAGGGATTTTGATTGATCCGTCAGCTTGCTGATAGTTTTCGATGATCATAATGAGAGGTCTGCCAGACAAAGCTGTGTTGTTTAAAGAGTGAGCAAACTTAATTTTTCCATCTTCATCTTTATAGCGAATATTTAATCGTCTTGTCTGAAAATCATGGAAGTAACTCGCAGAGCCAGTCTCGCGATATTTATTTTCAGAAGGTAACCACACCTCAATATCATATTTCTTAACCTGTCCAAGTCCAAGGTCACCAGCACAGTTCACAACGACATGATATGGCAAGCCCAGAGCTTCTGTAATCTCTTCAGTATTACGCTCGATTTCCTCATGAAATTTTACTGACTCAGTATGAGATGCTTCACAAAGCACGACTTGTTCAAATTTATAAAACTCATGAACTCGAAATATGCCTTTTGTATCTTTTCCATGACTTCCTGCTTCACGACGAAAAGCAGAAGAAAAACCAAGCATTTTTTTAGGTAAATCTTTTTTATCAAGAATTTCGTTCATATGGTAACCCATCATGGCCACCTCGGCAGTTCCAGCTAAATAATCGCCATCTTGAGTTTTGTATAAATCTTCTTCTCCTTGAGGCAGATATCCTGTACCCAAAAATACTTCTCGTTTTACAAGCGAAGGTACGATCATCGGAGTGAATCCTCCTTTTTTCATAAAAAAGTCTTGGACAAATTGCCACAACGCAAACTCAAGTAAAGCGCCATCACCCTTTAATACATATCCACGGAATCCAGCAACCTTGGCACCTCGAGTGGTATCCACGATTCCAAGATTCTCCATAAGTTCAATATGATTTTTAGGTGTAAAAGCAAATTGAGGTTTTTCTCCCCAAACCTTCACCTCAACATTTTCTGCATCGGTGAAACCTTCTGGAACTGACATATCGGGTACATTTGGCACTTGCACCATCAATTTCTGCCATTCTTCGACAATCTTTTTTAGATTTTCTTCTTTGGCCTTGATGTCTTCCTTGACCACACGCATTTCTTCAATGAGCTGGATCTTGAGCGCGGAATCTTGATTGCGGGAAATTTCATTTGAAACCTTATTGACCTCAGCACGAAAATCTTCTACTTCTTTTAAGACCTTAAGACGTTCATCGTCAAGTGTTATAAGCTTGTCGATGTCTATCTCTATGTGCTTTTTCTTAGCACCTGCTTGCACTATTTCCTTATTTTCGCGAATAAATTTGATGTCTAGCATGAAGTTATTATATACTATGTCTAATGAAAATTCAAAAAATACCAAAAGACGAATTTCCAAAGGCGCTTCTTGAAATCCCCCAGCCTCCCAAAGAGCTTTGGATCCTCGGCGAACTTCCACCAGAAAACCTCATATATCTTTGCGTTGTTGGTTCGCGCAAATTTACTTCATACGGCAAAGAAGCTTGTGAAAAAATAATTGCCGGGCTAAACGGCTACCCCATAGTCATCGTTTCTGGTTTTGCTATGGGCATCGACACCATCGCCCACAAAAAAGCTATCAAGACTGGACTCCGCACTATGGTCTTCCCCGGATCTGGACTTTCCACAGAAGCTCTTTACCCAAAATCCAATGTGCAAATGATGAATGAGATAGTCGAAAGTGGTGGATGCTTGATTTCTGAATTCGAACCCGACTTCAAAGCTACTCACTGGAGCTTCCCAATGAGAAATCGCCTGATGGCTGGCATTTCCAAAGCTGTACTCGTGATCGAAGCTCAAGAAAAATCTGGCACTCTCATCACTGCTCGCCTCACTACAGAATACAACAGAGATTTGCTCGCCGTCCCGGGATCCATCTTTTCACAAAACTCTAAAGGCACCAACAAACTGATAAAGCAGGGTGCCACGCCAGTGACCTGCGCCGAAGACGTCCTACTAGCTTTAGGATTTGAACCAGAAGAAAACGAAGACAAGCAAGGAAAATTGTTTGCAGATCTTTCGGAAGACGAAAAGAAGGTTATGGATCTGCTTCGCGAGCCGATATCTCGTGATGACTTAATACGTTCGTTGGGCATACCCACACCCACAGCAAACGCACTTCTTTCCATTATGGAAATAAAAGGTTTAATAAAAGAGGAGCTCGGAGAAATACGAACTAGTTAAAAGGTTAGCCCATCACCTCCTTTTCTTTTTTCTCAAAAACAGCTTCTAGATTGCGATTTGCTTCATCGATTATCTTTTGTAGTTCATCTTTGGCTCTAAATCTTTCGTCTTCTGTCATTTTACCTTCTTTTTCTTTCGCCTGAACGTCATCCCAAACTCGCTCTCGTTCTTTACGTACTGTGACTTTTTGCTCTTCGAGTTTTTCTTTTAAAACTTTTACAAGCTTTTGTCTGGACTCGGTAGTTAATTGTGGAAAAATGACTCTGATACCCATGTCATCCGTCGCCACCGAAAGCCCAAGATTCGCAGCAGTTATCGCCTTTTCGATTTCTTTGATTTGACCCTTATCCCAAGGAGCCACGCGCAAAGTCTTTGGATCCTCAATGTTCACAGAAGCCACATTTTTAAGGGCTGTGTGTGAACCATAGGACTCCACAGACACACCATCGAGCACCATCGGTGAAGCACGACCGATGTTTAACTGACTATATTCCTTACTCAAAAAATCCCCTACCTTTTTTAAATCTGCTTTGAAAATTGTAAAATTGTATTGCATAGTAGTATTATATCACAGTTATAAAAACTTAAAGCTTTCTTTCTTATCTTAATTTTACCACTTCACCTTTGGCAAACGTCATAAATTCAGAAAAATTATTTATTTTTTTAAGAATATCTAGACTATATTCTTCCTGAATAGATTCGTCTGAAACCCTGTTAGGATTGCACAAAGACTTAAGCTCCTTTTTTATTAGGACTGTCTGTGTTCCTTTTCCTTTATGAGCTGATACCCTACTAAATGCTTCTAAAAAAGATTCTCTTTCTATCTCTTCCAAACCATCCCAGTTACCCGATTTATCAAAATTTATTAAAGTTTGAGAATAATCAAAACCAAACTTTAACTTCAACCAAGCCATAAAAGCAACCTGAAGTACTGGTTGGCCCATAGAAACTGCAAAACTAAGAATGAGAAAATTTGTGAAATTATTTCTACTTATTTTATCTCCTGGCCTATAAGGTTCAAGTTGAGTTGGGGGAACCTTAAATTCTCCTACTGAAATTGAATAAGGTTCTGGTAAAACTTCTGGAGTTTTTGGTAAACTATCTGGTTGCATAAATTAATTATATCACACTTTTAAGGCATGGGATTAGCCTTTATTTCCCGCAACCTTAGAACCTCTGGACGAGCAAGTTCAATAAATTCTGACAGAGAACCGATACTTTCAATTTTACTTCTAGGAAAATAAGGATCCATATCAACAAGTGTGAAATTTTTTAATTTTTCTACCTCATTATTAAAATCATATTTTATCTCTAGGTTAATATTGACTACTCCTGCATGCTTAGATACTTTATTAAACCTATCTAAAAATAGATTCTTTTCACCTTCTGATAGAGCATCCCAAGAGCCAGCAGAATAGAAATTTAAAAAGGTTTCTAAATAGTCAAATCCAAACTTTGGCGCTCTCAACTTTCAATCGCACCACCTAAGCAATAAAATAAAGATATATGAAA
>JBAXFB010000047.1:0-5422 GCA_037140115.1 bacterium
TCCGAAGAGTAGAGAGGTGGTTTGAAAAGCCACGATTTAGGGACCTTATGCCACAAAAAGGAGGAGCCCTTAACGGGCAAAACCACCACTGTTGTTGAGCCCACAACAGATTTGTTAGACGCCGATGAGCGCGAAATGTACGTGTTCAACGGGCCTGGCACCGACTAGTCGGTGCCAAAACATCACTACTCAGGATAAAACCTGAGCATCATCGAAGCCGGTCACGCAAGTGCCGGCTTCCTTTATTTGTTTTCTCCTAAAAAAATGATAATATAAGGCCATAAATGAACAATAAAACTATTGGCATAGTTGGTGGTGGGCAGTTGGGCAGAATGCTTACAGATGCTGCTCATAAGCTGGGTTTTAAAGTTATCGTTCTCGACCCGACGCCAAATTCTCCAGCAGGGCAAGTGGCAGACAAACAAATTCTCGGAGGTTTTAAGGATAAACAAAAAATATTAGAACTCGCAGACCAGGTGGACTTTTTAACTTTCGAACTTGAAGGTGTAGATGATTTGACGCTCGAAGAAATATCAAAAAATGGCAAACCAGTGAACCCCGATCCGAAAGTCTTAAGAATCATCAGAGATAAATTTAAACAAAAACAATTTCTCAAAGAGCACGGTATCGCTGTGGCTGATTTTGGGCTGATAGAAAGCGAAGAAGATTGCATCAAACAAGGCGAAGTTTTTGGCTACCCATATTTACTCAAGGCTCGCTTTGATGCTTATGATGGCAGAGGTAACTTTGTGATAAAAAGTAAAGCTGATATTTCGGAAGCGTTTAAAAAATTATCTGCGAAGAGCACTTTGTACGCAGAAAAGTTTGTACCATTTGAAAAAGAGCTTGCGGTAGTTTCGGCTCGCGACCTGTTTAACACAATAGAATCTTTCGATGTTGTGGAAACAGTACATGAAAATAATATTTGTCACATTGTACGATCTCCGGCAGATGTGGGAGAGGAAACAAAAACAAAAGCGCAAAATCTAGCAGAGAAAACGCTAGAAGCTCTCAAGGGCGTCGGAGTGTTTGCAGTAGAAATGTTTTCGGATAAAACGGGTGGATTATTGGTAAATGAGATAGCTCCCCGAGTGCATAATTCTGGGCATCACACCATCGAGGCCTACAATGCTTCGCAATTTGAACAACATATTCGAGCTATCGCTGGTATGCCACTTCTTAAATTGAAACCAACCACAAAAGCTGCAGTAATGGTAAATATTTTAGGAGAACGTGATGGAAATGCAGAATATAAAGGCGGGGAAAGTGTCAAAGATATGGGTGGCGTGCATGTGCATCTGTATGGTAAGATGGAAACAAGAAAAGAGCGGAAGATGGGCCATATTACAGCCGTTGCTGATACGCAGAAAGAGGCTGAAAACAAAGCATTAAAAGCTAAAAAATTAATTTCAATATAATGAAAGACGTCAAAGTTGCTATCATAATGGGTTCAGATTCAGACTTAGAAGTCATGAGTGAAGCGGCGAAAATTCTCGAAGAATTTGGTGTCGGTCATGAAGTCAGTGTCGTCTCAGCGCACCGAACTCCGGATGCTTTGTACGAGTTTGCTTCTTCTGCACGAAAAAGGGGGATCGAGGTCATAATCGCTGGCGCAGGCGGAGCAGCACATTTGCCCGGCATGACTGCATCAATGACTGAGTTGCCGGTGATAGGTGTGCCAATAAAAACTAAAACTATGGACGGACTTGATTCACTACTTTCTATCGCTCAGATGCCACCCGGAATCCCAGTTGCGACGATGGCCATAAACGGTGCTAAAAATGCCGGCATTTTGGCGGTGAGCATGCTCGGTATTGCAGATAAAAATCTTTTAGATAAAGTTGCAGACTACAAAAAGAAATTAAATGTAGAAGTTAAAATGAAAAATGAAAATTTAGGCAAACTTGGTTATAAGGCGTATCTAGAGAATAAATAAACATGGCAAACAAACCAAAAAGTGAATACGCAAAGGCTGGAGTGGACTATACGGTGATGGAACCATTTAAAATGGCGATGATTGCGGCCGGCAAGAAAACTCTCAAATTCCCAAACAAGCGCGGAGTTTTTATTAATGAAGACGCCACACATGCCCACGGGGCAGTTTTTGAATATCGTGGTGAAGGTGTACCGATTTGGTGCCAAACTCAAGAAGACCTCGGCAATAAAAATTGGATCGCAGAATGGATGTATCAGAAAACTGGAAAGTCTTACTACGATTCTATCGCCATAGACACAGCGCTCATAGTCGTGAACGACGTTATTGCTCAAGGCGCGATGCCTGTCGTTTTCACGGATCAACTCGAGGCAAGCAGAAGTGATTGGTATGGTGACAAAGTCCGAGCTCAAGATTTTGCAAACGGTTTTCTTAAAATTTGCAAAGAAGTCGGCATGGCCTTGCCAGCTGGCGAATCTGCGAGTGTGACTTATCTCATCAATCCGAAAGCTCCCGTAACTGAAATTGCGAGCTTGAGCGGCTCAGTCACAGGTATCGTCGCACCCAAAGAAAATTTAATTACCGGGCAAGATTTGCAAGTCGGGGACCATATCATCGGCGTAGCCTCATCCGGCTTGCATGCAAATGGCATTAGTTTGGTTATTAAAAAAGCCCTCGAGCTTCCTGAACAATTTCTCGCAAAATTGCCAAATGGTAACACTCTCGGCGAAGAAGCTCTGATTCCGACCCGTTCATATGTGGCGCTCATCGAAGCACTTCTACAAAATAAAATAAAAATTCATGCACTTTTGCCTGGCACGGGAGATGGTGTGGGTAAAATTGCTTTCGATAAAAGACCTTTCACTTATCGAATTCATTCTTGGCTCACGGTGCCACCACTATGCAAATTCTTTTATGAAGATTTAAAAGTTCCACTCGAAGACTGTCTCAAAACTTTTAATTGGGGTGTAGGTTATTATCTTTTCGTTCCAAAAGAAGAGGTTGCAAAAATACTTAAAATCGGTAAAGATATAGGTTATGAGCTCGCAGACATTGGAGCTATAGAGGAAGGAAAGAGACAAGTAATTTTTGAACCAGGAAAGATAATCCTAACACCACCAGGAAAATAATATGAATATTTTAAAAGAAACAAATTTTAAAAATCTTGGTGAAAAGTACATCGGTAAAGTACGCGATGTTTATAATCAAAAAGACAAAGTTATTTTAATTTCTACTGACCGATATTCTGCGTTCGATCGCAACCTAGCTTTGATACCATCAAAAGGTCAGGTACTTACAGGTGTAAGTAAATTCTGGTTTGAACACACGAAAGATATCGTGCCAAACCACACCATAGCCTTTCCTGATCCAAACGTAGTAGTTGGCAAAAAGTGTGCTGTGCTGCCCGTAGAAATGATAGTGCGTGGTTACATCACCGGAGTCACGGGCACAGCTCTTTGGACTTTATACAAAGGAGGACAGAGAGATTTTGGAGACTTCGTTTTACCAGAAGGCATGAAGAAAAATCAAAAATTAGAAAGTCCGGTTTTGACTCCTACTACAAAATTTGAAGAGCACGACAGGCCTTTGTCTAGTAAAGACATTATTTATGGCAACTACATGACCAAGGATCAGTGGGATAAGGTTGCTGATATCGCCATCCGTCTATTTAAACGTGGGCAAGAAGTTGCCCTCGAACATGGACTTATCTTGGTAGACACAAAGTACGAATTCGGCACAACTCCTGAAGGAGAAATAATTTTGATCGATGAAATACACACACCCGATTCATCGAGATATTGGCAAGCAAAGACGTATGAAGAACGCATCGCAAAGGGCCTAGAGCCTGAAAACTTTGATAAAGAATTCTTGCGTTTATGGTTTAAAGAAAATTGTGATCCATACAAAGATGTTGTGATTCCAGAAGCACCAGCAGAGCTAGTCGAAGAATTGTCCCGAAGATATATACAAATATATGAACAAATCACAGGAGACACTTTCAAGGAAGAGACAGGCAACATCGAGAAGCGCATTGAATCTAATCTTAAAAAATATGCAATCTAACTTAAATTCAATATCACCGGTAGATGGACGTTACAAGAAATACACCGAGGCTCTTTCGAAATATTTTAGTGAATCTGCTTCGATGAAATATAAAATACTTGTCGAGTGTGAATATTTGATAGCGCTCTCAGAAACTTCAGGGTTAGGAATACAAAAATTAACGGATAAAGAAAAAACACTACTCCGAAATGTGTACAAAAATTTTGAAATAAAAGATGCGGAGATGGTGAGCGATATAGAACTGAAGGGCTATAAGAATATCAAAGCCACGAATCACGATTTTAAGGCAATGGAATATTATATCAAGGAAACTCTTGGGCAAACGAGCCTGAAAGACCTTCTTGAGTTTGTGCATTTTGGACTGACTAGTGAGGATGCGAGCAATATTGCTTATGCATTAATGATAAGTGACTCTCTGGAGCATGTAATTATTCCTGAGATTTCTAAAATTATATCGGAGCTAAATGCTTTAGCTAAAAAATATAAAGATTTATCGATGCTTTCTCGCACCCACGGACAGCCTGCAAGCCCGACCACCTTCGGCAAAGAAATGAAAGTTTTCTCTTTGCGTTTGGAAAAAAGATTGGAAGGCTTGAGAAGCATACATATAGTAGCAAAATTAAATTGAGCCACTGGTAATTACAATGCGCTCAATATTGCGTATCCTGATATAGACTGGATAAAGTTTAGTGAAAAGTTTATTGAAAGTTTTAATAAAGGGCGTGTACAAAAATTTAAAACAAATTTTGTTACCACACAAATAGAATGCCATGATAGTTATGTCGCAATCTTCGACACACTTCGCAGAATAAATACCATTCTCATAAATTTCGATCAAGATATGTGGCGATATATTTCAGATGGTTGGGTATCACAAAAACCTGTGGAAGGGGAAATAGGCTCTTCGACTATGCCGCACAAGATCAATCCATGGTTTTTAGAAAATAGCGAAGGTAATTTGGGCATAGCAAATGCTATGTTTGAATTTTTTGGTAGGAAGCTTCCGATCTCTCGTCTACAAAGAGATTTGTCCGATTCTACTGTTTTGCGGAATATTGGTGTCGCTTTTTCTCACAGCTTGATTGGTTTTAAATATTTGAATAATCAATTAGGGAGAATTGTGGTAAATAAAGAAAAAGCTTTAGAAGATCTGAACAAGCATCCCGAAGTCATAACTGAAGCCATCCAGACAATTCTACGCCGCGAAGGAGTGGCTATGCCTTATGAACAATTAAAGGAGCTCGCTCGTGGCAAGGTGGTGACACTTGCTGACATTCACAAATTTATAAACGGACTTGATGTTGGTGAAAAAATAAAAAAAGAGTTGTTAAAAATAACCCCCGAAAATTATACAGGACTGGCATCACTCCTCGCCATAAGGTAATATAGTGTTATGGTTCTAAGAATTTTCGCCTCACTTATATT
>JBAXFB010000048.1:0-5366 GCA_037140115.1 bacterium
ATTCTTTCATTTCTTAATTCTACAAGTGTTCGGATTCAAAGGTAAATCTGCAAATTGAAAAATGAAAACTAATAGAGAAAGGGCAAGGTGTGGGTTTACCCTCACAGAGCTCTTGGTGGTGATCGCGATCATCGCGATCTTGGGTGCCATGTTGTTACCCGCCCTTTCGAGGGCGAAGTCGTCTGCGCTTCGGGTGAAGTGCATTTCAAACCAGCGACAAATTGCTCTGGGGTGGGGTATGTACCACTCCGAGAACGCTGGAGTCCTGGCCAATGTTGGATACACCCTAGAAGGGGGGAATGAGGAAACCCCTATGTTGGTTCAGGGGTATCTGAATCGGTCATACTCGCCGACCGATTACACTAATTCCGCATTGTTGGCGGACGTGCGGTTCGCTCAGCTCGCTCCTTACATAAAAGGTGGGGCAAAAGTGTTTCACTGCACTGCTGATTATTCCCCAACTAATAGGAACATGGCGTTCAATTGGTTTATGGGTTGGAGGAATTATCCTGGCTTCGAGGACGCTAGCCTATTCCCCAGGCCACAGGCAGATTTGGTTATCTTGAAGGATAATCAAATTTATTCACCCTCCGAGACCGTTTTCGCCATGGAGGTGAACCCACTGAGTCTCTGTAGGCCATTTTTTGGCATCAGGGATTATGATTCGGTGTTTAGCCTCCCAGGAAGCTATCACCGGAATGTCACAATCATGTCCTTCACGGACGGTCACGTGATTGCCCATCAGATTATGGACTCCAATATGACGAGTCCAAACCCCGAGGTGATCTGGCATAACCATAACACCTACATACCTAGCCCGTGGCTGAAGTACCTCAAGTCAGTCTCGGGGGTCTTTTTTTGATCCATCTTCAAAAACGCGCGGGGCTCCGGCCCTGCGTTGTTTTTTTATAAACATGGGGCCTGTTTGATAGATTCTTCAGATAAGTATATAATTTTATTATGCCCACAATAATTAATTTAGATTCCAAAATTATAAATTTCTTTCATAAAATATCCGTGCCGATGGCGAGGTTTGGTTTGTTTGTAATATTTTTCTGGTTTGGAATTTTGAAAGTTATTGGTTTGTCGCCAGCAGCGCCGCTCGTGCAAGCACTTTTTGAGCAGACGATCAGCTTCATGTCTTTTGATACCTTTATAATTCTTTTCGGTTTATTCGAATGCTTAATTGGGATTTTGTTTATCATCCGTGGTCTAGAACGTCTTGTCATCCCACTTTTGTTTGCACACATGATTACGACATTTATGCCTTTGTTTCTGGTGCCAGGTATGACTTGGAGTAGTTTTCTGGTGCCAACACTCGAAGGACAATATATAATAAAAAATTTAGTAATCATTGCCGCAGCGATGGCTATCGCCGCGAATCTACATCCCTTGTCAAAAGAAAAATTGTCTATTTATGAAAAATATTTTAAAAAATATATTACTGTTAAATAAAAAAGAAGGGGAGACTCCACTTGAAGCACTAGATGCTTTTCGAAACAAAAACAAAAAGTACAAAGATGAAAAAATGACTTATGCTGGCAGGCTCGACCCGATGGCAAGCGGGCTTTTGCTCGTGCTTTCAGGTGAGGAGACCAAAAATAAAGAAAAATATCTTAAATTAGATAAAGAATATGAATTTGAGATTCTTTTTGGATTTGCGACAGACACTTATGACATCTTAGGTAAAGTAAATAATTCCCATAGGTCGGACCTATGGGGAAAGGGAGAATTAGAGAAAAAGATAAAAGATAATCTTAAATATTTTAGGGGGAAGTTTGTACAGGAGTATCCTATATATTCGTCTAAGACAGTCGCAGGCAAACAGCTTTTTGAATATGCGAGGGAGGATTTAGAGGTGGAGTTGCCTTCGAGGGAAGTTTTTGTAAAGAAATTACAGTTTATCAAATTAAGAAAAATAAATAATAAAAAACTTTTAGAAAATATAGAGAAAAGAATTAAAAAAGTTAACGGCGATTTTAGGCAAGAAGAAATTGTAAAAATTTGGCGCAAAGTATTAATCCATGAGCAAGGGCTATCATTGCTCATGATTGCGAGTTTGAAAATAAAATGTGGTTCGGGTACCTATGTGCGAGGGATAGCGAATTCTTTGGGCGAGAAAATGGGCATTCCAGCCCTAGCTTTTTCGATCAAAAGGACAAAAGTAGGCAAGTGGACACAAGTGAGGTAAAATACAATAATGCTATTCACGGCCATACTTACAATCATCGGTTTGTCGCTTTTTGAGACAGTTTCGTCTGTGGATAATGCTATTATCAATGCTGAAGTGCTTTCGACTATGGGTGCAAAGGCTAGACGTTGGTTTTTGACCTGGGGCATGTTTATCGCGGTTGTGCTTGTGAGAGGGCTGTTACCTTTTGTTATAATATGGTCTTTCAACACTACACTCAATCCCTTTCAGATTATTTCTGCTGCTTGGAGTCACGATCCTTTAGTTTTAGAATCAATAGAAAAATCTGCGCCAATACTACTCGTCGCTGGTGGAGTATTTTTACTCTTTCTTTTCTTGCACTGGCTATTTTTAGAAGATAAGAAATTCGGTTTACCTAGGACAGAAAAGTTTTTCATGGATAAGGGAGTATGGTTCTATGCCACAGTTTCTGTATTGCTTTCTGTCATCGCGTGGTTTGCGTTACAAGAGAGCAACTTGATGGGTTTTGGTGCGGTAGTAGGGTCTAGTTTGTTTTTCATCACTCATGGTTTTAAACAAAATGCAGAAGAAGCTGAAAGAAAGCTACTCGGAAATGCGCATTCTGATTTAAGTAAGCTTTTATTTTTAGAGATTATCGATACAACATTCTCAATCGATGGAGTTTTGGGCGCTTTTGCGTTCACTCTTTCGGTGCCACTGATCTTACTCGGAAATGGACTTGGCGCATTTATGGTGCGAGACCTGACTATTCGCAATATTGAACGAATTAAAAAGTATGTTTATTTGAAAAATGGTGCGATGTACTCGATATTGGTTTTAGGTGTCATCATGATTATGGATAGTTTTGGTGCCCACATCCCAGAATACCTTTCACCACTCACGACCTTCATTATAATTGGATTTTTCTTTTGGAAATCAAAAGTCTTTTTAAGTAAAGAGAAAATAAGAATCAAAATATAAAATGTCACCAAAAGTAAAAGATCAAAACACAGAATATGATTTAGAATATAAAAAGCTAAACCCTGCTCAAAAGGAGGCTGTCGATTCTATTGACGGTCCGGTGATGGTGGTGGCTGGTCCAGGCACAGGCAAGACGCAGATCTTGGCACTTCGTATTGGCAACATTATGAAAAGTGGTGCCGCTGAAGCAGATAGCATTCTTTGTTTAACTTTCACCAACTCTGGCGTGAAAGCGATGAAGCAAAGATTAGAGAAATATCTTGGCGAGTCTGCGAATTCTGTGCGGGTGTCTACATTTCACGCTTTTGCGAATGAATTAGTCGAGAAGCATTTTACCTTGCTTGGTTTTAGCGCTATGCCAAAGTTGCTCGAAGATGATGAGTCTGTATTCTTGGTGGACGAGATAATGCAGAATAATGAATGGGAATATCTACGCCCTCGTTCTAATCCGACGATGTATTTTAATGATTTGAAACAATTGATTTCCGTTTTAAAAAGGGAGCGCTTGTCTCATGAAGAATTTTTATCTTATGTCGAGAGTGACATAAAGAGTCTTAAAGCTGACCCTGATAGTATTTCTACACGAGGTGATAGTAAAGGTAAATTAAAAAAAGAAATTGAGAAGAAGATAGAAGCACTCGAACGAACGCGTGAGGTCGTGAAGTTCTACGAAATTTATGAAGAGAAAAAGAAGAGTGATGGATTCATGGATTATGATGATGTGCTCGCATACGCAGTGAAACTCGTGGAGGATTATGACGATGTGCGTGCAGATGTCTATGAAGAATTTTTGTATGTGTTGGTGGATGAGCACCAAGACAGTTCTGGAGTGCAAAATAATTTCTTAAAAGCTGTCTGGAAAGATGAGGAAAAGCCAAATATTTTTGTGGTGGGTGATGATAGACAGCTCATCTATGCTTTCTCTGGTGCGAAACTTTCTTATTTTGAAGAGTTTGCAGATTTTTTTGGTAAAGCAAAACTCATTACTCTCACTGAGAATTATCGTTCGACTTCTAACATTTTGGATTTGGCAGACAATCTACTTTCAAGTTCGATTTCTAAAGAAAAGTTACATTCTAATATTGAGAATGGAGAAAAAATTTCATTGAACGAGTACATGTATCCGCGTGATGAGATTATTGGTGCTGGTGTATATTTTAAAAATAAAATTGCAAATGGTGCCGAGCCGGAAGACTGCGCGATTCTTGTTCCGAAAAATTATCATGTTCGTAGTGCACTTACTACTTTATCCAATATGGGCTTGCCGGTTTCGACTGGGAAGAGTATGTCCCTTTTTGGATTGAAGGAGACAGAAGCATTTTTACGTGTGCTAAAGATCATCAATGACCCTTTTAATCCAGTTTACCTTTCAGAATCTTTGCTTGATTCTACAAGCGGGGTCGGTGTTTTTAATGCACACACTTTCCTTAAAAGTTTGAAAGCGGACAAGCTCACCATCGCAGACTTTATAAGTAATGGGGCGAGTGACGGGCTTTTTGCTACTGAAAATGAAATTGCAAAATGGGGTAAGCTTTTAAAATCATGGATAGAGCTTACAGAATATAGCTTGCCGCAGCTCATGAGCAAGGTCGGTAATGAATTTTTGATTGATAATTCTTCAAATCATGAAGTACTTTTGAAAAATGTCGAGATTGTGCGTAGTTTTATACATTTAGCGATGATGTTTGAAGGTAAAAAGAATAATGCAACCCTGAAAGATTTTCTCGAATATTTAAACAGGCTAGAGAGTTATGGTAACCATGTAAGTATCGCTACATTTGGTGGAGAAAAGGGTATCGCAGTGATGACACTTCACAAATCCAAAGGTTTGGAATACAAAAATGTCTGGATTGCGCACATGAATGAAGAAGTTTTGATGTCTGAAAAGAAAAGCAGTTTTACTTTGCCAGAAAAAATCAAAGAACATATTCATGAACGCAGTGTTGAAAATGCAAAGCGTGAGCTGTATGTGGCCATAACTCGCGCCAAGGAGAAATGTGTGATTTCTTATGCTAGTCAAGGTTATTCTGGGGGAGAGATGGTCCTTACCGATATTATACGCGAATTACCTGGAACACATTTTATTAAAAAAGATAAAGCAGAAACTGAAGCAGAAATCTTGGCAAGTGCCATGGGTGCTCGTATGTTTACTCATTTTGTACAAAAAGTTGAAGGTGATATTTTAGAAGAAATCAAAACTTTCGTAAAGGAAAATTATAAAGACAGCAAGGTT
>JBAXFB010000049.1:0-4984 GCA_037140115.1 bacterium
ATTACAAGAAGTATTAACAACTAATTAGTGTTCGGGTTCGGGGGTTCGCGTAGCATGCTGGCAGAAATAAAATTAAACCGTGAAGACATTTATATTACAAACGTAGTGAAATACCGCCCACCGGAGAATCGTGACCCTAGCCCCGAAGAAAAAGATGCCTGTAGAGAATGGCTTTTAGGTGAATTAAAAATAATAAAACCAAAGTTGATAGTATTCCTGGGTCGTCATGCCATGAACAATTTCTTCCCAGAGTTAAAAATTTCTGACGCGCATGGAAAAATTTTAGTGAAAGCATTTGACGGAATAAAAACACAACACTTCTTCCCTCTCTATCATCCAGCTGCAGCGCTATACAACGGTAGCATGCGTGCAACATTACTGGAGGATTTCAAAAAAATTCCAAAGATTTTAAAAGCAATTAACAAGGGTGAGGAAAAGGAAAATTAGTGTATAATTCGAAACATGTCTGGAAAAGTAAAAATTTTAATTTTAGCAGGTGGTAAAGGAAAACGCATGAATAGTGAACTGCCGAAAGCATTGATTCAAATACGAGGTGAATCTATAATTCGCCACTTACTTTCTTCAATCAAAACTTCTGGCGTTGATGCAAGGCCGACAATCGTAGTCGGTTACGGCAAAGAGATGCTCATGAAAGAGCTCGGTAATGACTATGAGTACGTAATCCAAGAAGAACAAAAAGGTACAGGGCACGCAGTCATGGTGGCGGAAACAACTTTGAAAAACCTGCCTGCGCAGGCAGGTAAAACAGACCATGTGATGATTCTCTATTGTGACCACCCTTTTGTAAAACCAGAAACTATAAAAAATCTAATAGAGAAACATATAGAAAGTGAAGATACTATCACTTTGGCTACAGTCAAGCTGCCAGACTTTGAAGATTGGCGATCTATCTTTTATGAAAATTTTTCCCGACTCATTCGAGGTCAAGATGGTAAAATAATAAGAGATGTCCAATTTAAAGACGCAGACGAGGAAGAGAAAAAAATAACTGAAGTAAATCCATGTTACTTTTGTTTTGAAGCATCCTGGCTTTGGTCTAGATTGAAAACTTTGAGCAAAAACAATGCGCAGCAAGAATACTACCTGACTGATTTGATCAAAATAGCAATGGGAGAAAAAGAACGCATTGGTTCAGTGGAAATAGATCCCCGTGAAGCCTTAGGAGCAAATTCCAAAGAGGAGCTCGCGATATTAGAAAAGTTCGCACCAGAATTATAATTTTTAACGTATAACACAACATGAAAAACCCATTTGAAAACGCGATGGTGCAACTAGATAAAGCAATTAAAATCAAAAAATTTGATGATGGTTTTATCGCACAAATAAGAGAACCAAACAGAGACATCCGGATTTCTATTCCTGTCAAAATGGAGGACGGAAAAATAAAAATATTTGAGGGTTATCGAGTTGAACACAACAATGCCCTCGGACCATATAAAGGTGGCGTCAGATACCATCCAGATACTGAAATAAATGAAGTCAAAGCCCTCGCCTTCTGGATGACACTCAAATGCGCAGTGGCAGACATCCCGATGGGTGGAGGAAAAGGTGGCATTACTGTCGAGCCAAAAGATCTTTCCAAAGCAGAACTCGAAAGACTTTCTCGTGGTTGGGTTCGTGGACTTTCTGATATTCTTGGACCTCACAAAGATGTACCTGCTCCAGATGTAAACACTACTCCTGAGATCATGTCATGGATGGTGGATGAATTTGCGAAAATAACTGGCGACAAGACCGGCGCGACTTTTACAGGTAAACCAATAGAAAAAGGTGGCTCTGAAGGTCGTGGACAAGCCACAGGACTTGGTGGATTTTATGTTTTCGATGCGCTTAGTGCTAATCTTCGCGCGGAAGTCGGACTTCCGCAAAAATGTAAGGTGGTAATTCAAGGCTTTGGTAATGTGGGCGGACATGCTGCACGTATTTTCAGTGAACATGGGCACAAAATTATCGCTGTCTCAGACTCTCATGGAGCTATTTGGAAAGAAGATGGCCTAGACATTGTAAAAGTAGAAGCCCACAAGAAAGCTACAGGCGAATTGGCAGATTTTCCTGGAGCAAAAAACATCACCAATGAAGAATTGCTAGCACTTTCCTGCGACTTGCTCGTCCCGGCTGCTTTTGAAAATGTTATCACTGAGCAAAATGCGACGAACATAAAAGCCAAAGCTATTTTAGAATTAGCTAATGGACCGATCACCCCCGAAGCAGATGAAATTTTATTCAAGAAAAATATTCCTGTCATTCCAGATGTTTTGGCGAATTCTGGGGGCGTGACTGTTTCCTATTTCGAATGGGACCAAAATCTCAAAGGTGAACACTGGAGTGAAAAGGAGGTCCTCGCAAAATTAAAACCGCTTATGGAACAGGCTTCTCGTGAAGTCCTAAAGATATCAAAAGATTCCAAAACTTCTCTGCGTATGGGAGCATTCATCTTGGCACTTGAGCGGATTCAGTCAAAAATGAAATAGAACTTTTCAAAACTAAATTTGCCTATTCGTACCATTGATAATATAATTAAGAAATGAGGTCAAAGTGGTTCGAATTAAAATTAAAAGCTGTAAAATTCAGAAAACAAGGAAAGTCAATTAGAGATATCGAAAAATCTTTAGGTATTCCCCGCTCTACTCTTAGTGGTTGGTTTAGAACTGTAACACTGACTCCTTCACAAAACAGAGCATTGAAAAATAAAAATAGAAAATCGTTAATAAAAGCAAGAAAAAAGGCTGTAATATGGCACAACCAACAAAAATCCAACAGATTGAGATCAGCAGAAGATGAAGCAGAAAAGACTTTACTTAAAATCGAAAACACTGCAGAAATAGTTGAGCTAGCACTTGCACTTTTATATCTAGGTGAAGGATCTAAAAAATCTCCGACAACATGTATGGGAAATTCCGACCCGCTCATCCTCAAGTTCTTTCTGAAGGTAATACTCACTATATATAAAATAGATATAGAAAAAATTAGATTTGATTTACACATACGTGCGGATCAAAATGGAGACTCGTTGAAAAAATATTGGGCAAAAGAATTAAAAGCTCCTCTTCACAGATTTATGACTGTATCAATCGACAAAAGAACTATCGGAAAACTTACCTACCCAGACTATAAAGGGGTATGCGTGATTACTTGTGGTAACATTGCAGTACAGCGAAAACTGGTATATATTGGAAGGAAGTTTTGTGACAGAATATCAAAGAATCTGGGCGGTTAGCTCATTTGGCTAGAGCGTGTCGTTGACGTCGACAAGGTAACAAGTTCGAGTCTTGTACCGCCCACCATAGAGGACAAGTCAAATTTGAGGGGTTGGCCTCGCGTAGCGAGGCAAGGTTTTGGAAAGGTTTTTTCGGACTGAATTGGAATTGGCCAGAATTAGAGGAGGAAAAGAAAAAAATTAAAAACATAATTACAACAACATGAAATATTTTATTTACGCTCGCAAATCAACGGAAGATGATGACAAACAGATTCTTTCCATTCAAGCGCAACTCGCAGAGTTGCAAGAGTATTCCGCCAAAGAAAAACTTGAAATTGTCGACTCGCTTTGCGAGTCCAAAACCGCCAAAGAACCTGGCCGAATCAAATTCGGAGAAATGCTCTCAAGAATTGAAAAAGGCGAAGCTGATGGCATCATTTCATGGCACCCGGACAGATTGGCTCGCAATAGCGTTGACGGTGGAAAAGTAATTTACATGATTGATAAAGGATTGATCAAATCTCTCAAATTTCCTACTTTCTGGTGCGAGCCAACACCACAAGGTCTTTTCATGCTTCAAATTGCTTTTGGCCAAAGCAAATACTATGTTGATAATTTGAGTCAAAATGTAGCAAGAGGTATGAGGCAAAAAATACGAAATGGTGTATGGCCAGATAAAGCACCGATTGGCTACTCAAATAATCCAAGAACGAGAGGAATAGATGTGGATACTTCACAAGCTGAAAAAATAAAAAACATGTTCGAGCTTTATGCGAAAGGAAAATATAATCTTAGCCAACTTGAAAAGTGGTGCAAAGAAAATAATTTCAAAAGCAACAAAGGAAAAGAATTATCAAAAGGAAGAATACAAGATATTCTCAAAAATATTTTCTACTTTAGTTTGATGAAATATAAAGGTGAAATTTTTCAGGGAACTCATGAGCCTGTTATCTCAAAAAAACTTTTTGATGAGTGCCAAGAAGTCATGAAGAAAAGAGGTAGAGTGCATGAGGTAAGAAAACACCATTTTGCTTTTCTTGGACTTATGAAGTGCGGGTCATGCGAATGTTCCGTAACAGCCGAACTACAAAAAGGACATCATTATTATCGTTGCACAAAAAAGAAGGGTGTATGCCAAGAAAAGCGATATTTAAGAGAAGAAAAACTTGTAGAGCAAATAAAATATTTTTTTCAAAAAGTTTCATTGTCGAGCAACGATACCGAAAAAGTTTTAGCTGAACTTCTGAAAGATGAAAAGAAAGCAAAAGCTCAATCTTTCCATTCTATTCAAAATCTGAAAATAGAACTTAAAGAAATCGAAACAAAGCTCGACAAGCTCGTGGATTTGTATTTGAGTGGTGGATTATCCACCACCGAACACGCAAAAAAAAAAAGAAATATTTGTCTTGCAAAAAGCAACGATTGAAGAACAAATTAGAGATTTTACAGAGAAGGGGTTATCGTGGCTCGAACCTGCTCGCGTATTCATAAAACAGCTTAATCAAGCCTTTATTCTCTTGGATTCAGAAAATTTTCCTAAGATGACGGCATTTCTTAAAACCATTGGCTCGAACCATTCTTTGAGATAAAGAAAAGAAAAAAATTAATCATAAAATTCGTAAGATTTAGACCATAAAAAATAATATAGGTGATCTTTTTGTACCCTTGACAGACAGGAGCTGGTATGCTATGCTCTCCCGTAGAACCTTGTGCTACGCGAACCCCCGAACCCGAACACTAATTAGTTGTTAATACTTCTTGTAA
>JBAXFB010000050.1:0-4908 GCA_037140115.1 bacterium
TAATATTATAAATCTTGATACCGATTGTATTTTTTTCTTTGTCTTCATTAAAATCTGCTCAATTATTTAGTAAGAAATTTCGAGTTGCCTCCATAAGCCGCCTCTCTTCCTCTGGGGTTTTGAATGAATGATCGGCATTTTCTATTTCAATAAGCGTCCCATGCTGGGCGGATGCGACTATGTGACGAGAATTTTCAAGGGGTATAGTGATATCCTTTGTTCCGTGAATAATGCAAATCTCAGAAGGATCTTCTTTTATAAAATTTTGATCAAGCTGAATATCAAGCAAAGATTGTATCTCCGACAAACTTATGTCTTTTTGTTTTGTAAAAGTATCTACTTCCCCCATACCGATAGCAGGTGCCCACAGTATTTTTTTATATATATTTTTATGGTGATATGAAAGAAGCAATACACCGCCAAAACTTTTTCCTACGACGATTATTTTTGAATATCCTAAGCCAGCAAGGTGTTCAGAAACCTCATCGAGAGCCTCGAGAAAATGAGCCCATGTTTTTGTTTTCACTTCTGATTCATTCTTCCATGCTTCCATTCGTGCAATAGATAGCTTTAAATCTCCACACACATCAACGAGTGGTTGAAAGCGAGGAGAGAAAACCTGACCACTGATGCCAGGCAAAAACAACACGATAAATTCTTTTAAAAAACTATCGTCGGTGGTGAGTAGAATTTCTGATTTTGAAAGTGATGTTTTTTGGTTCCATATAATAATATTACCATTAAGCTCTTTTTATTGGTCCGTGCTTTGATATATAATTTCTACTTTATTTCCATCAGGATCAAGCAAATTTGTTATAGTCGCGTAGGATTTCTGAACCAGCCTATCTATTATATTAGCGCCTTTTGTTTCAAGTCGTTTGGTAATTTTTTCGAGTTCCTCCATGCTGTTTGCCTTAAATTGTAGAAGTATGGCATTCTCGGCCTTAGTTTTTTGACCATCTTTTCGCATCCCATTTCTTTCAATTCCAATATTATTTACTCCAGCCTTCAAAGCATGAAAACTTTTATCTGATGCTACTAGGTCTTCTTCTAAACCAAGAATATCTCTATAAAATAAGACCGACTCTTCCAAATTCGAAGCATATATACAAATGTAGGCTATTTCCATAAATTAAATATTAACATTCCATAGAAATAATAAATTCATTTCCATCTAAATCTGATATCACCGCATCGTACATATTCCATGGTTGTTTAGCTGGTTCTTCAATTATTTTGCCACCCTCACGTAGTGCAATCTTCAGAAAAGCATCGAGATTATCCGTCTCGAATGTTACACTCTTGCGACCACCGACATTCTTCTTTGCCCAATCAGTACTGCGATATTCCGCATCTTCCTCAATATTAAATTCGATATCACCCATCATTGCTGAAGCAAAGGGCGGTCGAAACTCATCAAAGTTAAAGCCGAAGACTTTTTCATAGAAAGGTCTGGATTTGTTAAGATCCGCAACCCCAATAAGAATAGATGATATTTTAATCATGCGCTTTTCTTGCTTCTTTTAGAGTTCGAGCAAACCATTCCATGTTCTGCATTAAGTCAGCGATTCTTTTCTTATACGATTCGTCCAAGATTGACCCATCAGGAGAGAACAGTTCTTTAGATTTTGGAAATGTAATTGTTTCTGGAAGCATTACCATCCCAAGAGTTACCAATATAGGCTTAATATTATCTGCCATTCGTGCCCCACCAATTCCCCCGCTTGAGACACCGATGACCGCCACTGGCTTCTTAACATATTCATCATAAAGAGAATCAATAAGGATTTTAAGTTCACCTGGGAAACTATGGTTATATTCTGGACTGACGATAATTAGCCCATCGGCTTTTTCCATTATCTCCTTCCATGGTTCAACTACCTTGCCATACACTTCAGTCTTTCCAAATAGAAAATCTCTAACATCAACAAATTGCGTTATGAGGCTTTCATTCTTGCTTATTTCCCCAAAGACAAAACGGGCAACCTTTTCAGATTCACGTCCTTCGCGCGCTGTACCTAAGACAAGAGGGATAAAAAGTTTTTTCATGTCAGTATTGTACTACAAAACAGTTTACAAGCTAAAATTTATTTGGGTGACTACTGGGAGTTGAACCCAGACTAAGAGCTCCACAAGCTCGTGTGCTACCGCTACACCATAGCCACCATGTATGTGACTTTATAACATATAATCTCCTAGTATGAAATGTTTTGTGTCTGTATTGTACCAAACTCGCACCTATTTCCAAAACAAATGATGCGGCACGCGTGAAGCGTGTGGTGATGTGAAATGAGGTTGTACGCTCCACGACGAATTCCGTCACGGCACAGCCTCCGCTCCACCAGACTGTCGGATACGACAGTCTACCTCCGCTTCTGCTGTTCCGCTCCGCCCTCGCCTCGCCACCACGCATTCTGTTTTGATTTGCCACGACTTCCATTTTCTTTTTTCGGTATGGTGGTGGCGGGCGAGGTCGGGTTTCTCCAAAGGAGAAACTGACGGAATTCTAGTGCCAATTCGGTGGACGAAGTTTTGGCAAAACTATTTTTTGGTGAAAGGGTTTTCCAAAACTTCGGCTCATTCGTTTTTGAATTTGAATGTCGCAAATGGAAAAGGAGGGGTTTGGGGAGGAATTTTCCATTTGCTCCGCTGTTTTCTTTTGGCGAAATTCGGGCGGGCATAAAAAATTGAGAAAAAGTATTATTCATGTTAGTATAGTTGTGAGAGTTAGTTTCAACGTTCATACTTATACTATCATACTATGGAAAGCAAACAAAATAGACAAATTGGGGATAAAATAAAAGTCTTTCGAGCAAAGCAAGGATTGACACAAGATGCTCTTGCGAGAAAGTGCAATATTCCCTACACAACACTGACCAAGATTGAATCAAATGTGATAACGAAACCGTCAATCCAAACAGTGACTAAGATTGCCGAGGGATTGGGAATAAGTATTGATAATTTGATAAAATAAACATTATGGGTGAATTTGAGAAAAAATCGTTAGCTCACGAAACAGGGATTGAAAAACCCGAAGGACCCGAAGTGGAACAAGAGCGATTGAGACAATCAGTCATTCGCGATATTGTAGATAGTAAAAGATCGACTGATTCTGCCATAGAGTCAAAAACTAAGTCAGTACAGAGCATAGTCGGCTCACTAGAAAGGCGAACGGTTGGCGAGCAGGAAACAAAGGAAACATCCATAAATAATCCAGAAGAAATTTTAAGTAAGGTTAAAGATGATCTCTTGAAGATTGAAAAGCCGACTATTGATGATATTTCGAGAGTTTTGATTACTTCTGGATTGCAAACGAGAGATATTGAATCATGGTTGGCGGTAAATAAAAGTGAATTGCAATCTTTATCTTCTGGTAGAAAAAATTTAGAAACTAGGGGAAGCGGGTTATCAGCAGAACTAACGCTAGAAGAACAGAAAAACTTTTTTGCAAAATTATTTCGTGGTAAGGAGAGAAAAACAATCACTGCACAGTTAAGGGAGGTGTCGGATCAAACTGTTCAAATTGATACAGTGTTGGGAGAAAGACAATCTCGTGGCAGTCAAATAGAGTCCGCGATGCAGGAGATTACTTCGAGACTACAAGAGCTTGCCCTTAATGCGACGGAACAATTATTTCAAAATGTCGCAGTAAGACATCAACAATTGAAAGAAAAATTAACTTCGCCAGAAATTAAGCAAGGATTAAATGTTGATTTGATTGCCCAAAGAGTGTTGCCAGAACTAGATAAATTACGAACGGAAGGCAAAATTACCGACAAGGACGCGGAAGAATATATTGATTTACTGAAAGCACAGTTAGCCGAAGGGAATCAATCTGGCTGGGATGATCCAATTGAGAAAAAAGAAGTTGTTGAGGCTAGGAGAAAACGAATGAATGAACTCAATTATGATCTAAGAAATCTTGGTCATCGTGTAAGCAGTGAAGGCAACACGCCAGCAGATAAAAACTATGACAGAATATTTGATTTTCTGATTCGGGAAATGACAAAGGGGCAAGTGGAAAGGGTACGCGATACACTCGGAAGCTCACTACCACCCGAACTACAGGAAAGAGTCGGTAAAATAACCGAAGGTATAATTTATCCTTATCCTTATTATTATTACCGAACTCCGAGAAGCGAAAGAAAAGATGTTCTCGATTTGAGTAAAATACCTATCGAAGATTTTAAGGGACTTGATGGTTTGGAAAGATGGCAGATTGTTAAGAAATTTGCGGAATCTTCCGGCGTTATTCCAAGAGAAACCTTTGAACAAGTCGAGAGAGTAATTATTCAAAGGTTGTTTGAAGAGCAGTTGTTTCCGGGTGGTCGTGAATCTGGGGACGGAACTTCCGCGGCAGGAAAAATGGGCGATTTAGGAAACCCCGAAGCATTACCACTAATGTTGCGGCATATTGAAGCAAGCGGTTCTGGACATACTAATAATGCGGTTGTGTACGAAATGGAGCGCTTACTGAAAGAAAGCGATCCAGAAACTTTACAAAAAACTCTTGAAGTCCAGCCGAAAAATAAAAGATTTTTGCTTCAAACACTGGGTGATGAAAATTCATACATGAGCCGTTTTGGAAAAAGTAACTCTAGATATTCCACTTGTTCTCTGCTCCAAAATGGAGATTTAACAGTCGCAAAAGAGCAACTAACTAAGATTTTAGAAAATGGCGGCACTCTTGATGAAGAAAAAGTGAGAGATTTTTATCTTGGTCATAGCGAAGATGCTCAAGAAACTTTGGAACCACTTTTGAAAGCAAGAACGGAAGTAGAAAAGGTCATAGTTGATAGTAAACTAAATGTCTGGACGCAGTCTGCCGATAAACTTTTGGCGGCATTGGTAAATCCAAAATACGGTGAAAGTGTCGCGTTTCCAAAAAAAATCGCCCAAGAAGGATTA
>JBAXFB010000051.1:0-3709 GCA_037140115.1 bacterium
CATTCGGAGAGAAAAGAGAAACTGAGTCTGTTCTAATTGAGACCGTCGGGCGGGGTGTTTTTGTTTTCATTATTCTAAAATATCCTTATTTATCAACAAACTAGTTCCAACTGCGTACCAAACGGCCCGCATTGTTAGATGCTAGTGCTTCAAAAAAATCCTTGCAAATCGTATTTCATCATACGAGTATTCTTCCCCTAGAATTGTCCGCACTGGAGCGAGCAACGTACCACCGGATTTTTTAAATGCTTCCGTAATTTTTTCAAATCTTTCTTGTGTAGGTTTTAAATATATAAGATCTACTCGTGTATCAATCTGAGAAATTTTTTCAATATGACTCAGAATAGTATTCGAAGATAACTTGCGTATTTTTGCAATCTCATCAATAGGTAATTTTTGTAATAATAATTTCTTTGTTTCATCATATGTTGAACCTGAAGATATTTCTTTTTTAGCATATTCACCATGTTCGTAAGACTTTCTTACTTTTTTAAATGCAGATATTTCTAACGGAACTGGTTTGACACATCTGTCACAATTTCCACAATTTAACTGCATATAATTTTCGTTGAAATAGCGCAACAAAAACTTGCGTCGGCATCTGTACAAATTCCCATATTGAAGTACTTGATCTAAATTCTCTTGTGCGTTTTTCTGCTCTATTTTATCTGTCATGCCTCGGATAAAATAATCCTGCTTGAATTTATCAGCATAGGAGAAAAACAACACGCATCTTGAAGGCAAGCCGTCTCTGCCTGCTCGACCAGTTTCTTGATAATATCCTTCGATAGATTTCGGTAAGCTGTGATGAATCACGAGTCGCACATCGGGCTTGTCTATTCCCATACCGAAAGCAATCGTCGCTACCATGATCTGTATCTCATTTTTTATAAACTTGTCTTGATTATCTCTTCTAGTTTTTGCATCAAGTCCAGCATGGTATGAAGCGGCTTTGTAGTCATATTTGTTTAAATTGCTGACCAAGCTTTCTGTATCGTTGCGAGAAAAACAATATATAATGACGCTTTTATCTTTGTAACTTTTCAGTAAGGCGAGAATTAATTTTAAGGAATCTTTTTTAGGCAAGACTTCATAACTCAGATTTGATCTATTAAAACTAGAGACAAAAACTTTATGCTCTGTTAGATTTAATTGTTTTACAATATCTTCTCGCACTTTTTCAGTAGCAGTTGCCGTAAGAGCGATGATTGGAATATTAGAAAATTTTTTCCGTAATAATTTTAAATTCCTATAATCAGGTCTGAAATCATGCCCCCATTCTGAAATGCAATGTGCCTCATCAATAGCAATCAGGCTGATTTTCAAAGTATGTAAAAATTCTTCAAAGCCGGGCACAGATAATCTTTCTGGAGCTATATACAGGATTTTAATCTTACCTGTCTTGGCTTTGTTCATAACGTTTGCAATGTCATCTTGAGTAAGTGTGCTATTTATGAGTTCAGCTATGATGCCTCTTTTGTTAAGTGCATCAACTTGATCTTTCATGAGAGAAATGAGTGGAGAAATGACGACCACTATTCCTTCAATCATAAGTGCTGGCAATTGAAAACACAAAGACTTACCTCCGCCTGTAGGCATCAAAACCACGCAGTCCTTGCCTATCAAAACTCGCTGGATGATTTCTTTCTGAAGTGGTCTAAATTCTTCGTAACCGAAATATTTTTTAAGGATGTCTTGCATTAGTATTTATATTATACTTTGAATTATAAAAATGGTAAAATTCTCTTATGAAAGATTTGGTTTTCGCAAGAATCGTTCTTGCGAGTCATTGGTCATATAGTTTTCTAATTTAGATGATATTTTGTTTGTGGTCCTCGGCCAACACGTTTTACTTTTTCTAACGCAAGTAAACGAAGTAATCCTTGACGTACTGTTGCAATAATAATACCAGTATCTTTCGCAATTTGCGTTGGAGTTGCTTCAGTATTAATAACAAGATATTTCCACACCTCGAGTTGTTTTGGAGAGAGAGTATCCTCGAATCGTTCTTTCTGTAAATATATTAATGCTTTCGTCGCCTGCTCTTTGACTACCGAAAGAAAATAATTGAGCCATGGAGAAATTGTATCAGCTTCAGTTTTGAAACTCTCTTGTGATACGCGTAATGCATAGTAATACTCATCTTTGCGTTGCTCGATAATTTGTTCGTGTGATACATATTGTACAAATTGATAGCCTGATCGAAGCAGAAGCATGTTCGTAAGTACACGCGACATACGACCATTACCATCTTGGAATGGGTGGATCTTCAAGAATTCTACAAGGAAATTTGCTATCACAAGCAGCGGGTGAAAATGATTCTTTTCAAGTGCATCAAATGAGTACTCGACAATCTCTGTCATTTCTTTAGGAGCCAGCCACGCTGGAGTAGTTTCAAATATAATCTGCGTCACTTCACCTTTTTCATTGGTAATACCAACGAGATTTTCTTGCTTTTTATAGTTACCTTTATGAAGCTTGTCTTTATCAGAATACTTCATCAATTCATTATGTAATGATGTGATAACTCCTTCGCGAAGTGGTAGTGTTTGATAGCTATCGAATACATTCTGTAATGTTTCGAGGTAGCCCTGAACTTCTTGAGAGTCTCGGTCGGAGAATTTGGAGATAGATAAATTACTGAGGATTTTTTTAACCTCTTCATCAGATAGTTTTGATCCTTCAATACGAGTAGAAGCTCCGGCTGATGTTACCAAGACTGACTTTTTAAGACTGGTGATCGCCTGTGGTGACATTCTCAAGCCTGATTTGAACTCACCTCTGATACCATCAATCTCAGCCAAAATAGCCACAATGTGTGGCTCAATCGTACTGATTCTCTTGTTGAATTTGTCTGTGTGGTCGTTCATATATGTGATATATCCTATGTAGTAGATAGTATCACATAGTAGTATATAATGCAACTCAACACTCATTATCCATTATTCCGTCAATTCGCACCATTGCGCCCACCTAGGACGTATATATAATTGAGTAGTCGAAATTATTAATTTAATCTATATTTTTCTCTATGATCTTATCGATTTTATCAAAATTCTCTCTAAATATACTTCAAACTCATGTCAAAACAATCAACAATCAAAAACTTATTAGCAATTCCCCTGCTAGCATCTGCGATTCTACTTGCTAACCCGGCTTTAGCTGCTAATACCACGCAGTCAGTAGGCACAGCGATCTCACAAGTAAAAAACATCAACAACGAAGAAGCGACACCAAACACCAAGAAAAGCATTTCAGGTGTCGTGACTTCTGTCAGTGGTAAGGTTATAATAGTAGAAACAAAGAACGGCACAAATTACGCCGTCGACGTGGCTAGTGCGACGATCATGAAAGCGTCAAAAGAATCAAGCATCAACCCCTCAATAATCCACTCCGGAAATATCAAGGCTGGAGACTTAGTCATCGCAAGAGGAGTCGTAAAAGATGCAGAGTGGCTTTCTTAAGTAAAAATATTAAATATATGATACCAATAATGCCCTATAACGTCCCCTTGTATTCACAAATCAAGGACATAACTTCTGTCGCATGGCAACAAAAAGGTTGTGGCGTCACAGATGTCGCAATGATTTTAGAATTTTACAAGCCTCATACAACGACGGTGCAAAAACTTCTCGAAGAAGCGTTGAAAATAAACGGAGCTTATGTCACGCATGTCGGCTGGAGCTATCAAGGCCTTGCCACGCTAGCC
>JBAXFB010000052.1:0-3032 GCA_037140115.1 bacterium
GAAGAAGCGTTGAAAATAAACGGAGCTTATGTCACGCATGTCGGCTGGAGCTATAAAGGCCTTGCCACGCTAGCCACACAACATGGCTTTGTGGGAAAAACCGTAGACCTGTCTAAGTTAAGCACTGACTCAGCTTTTAGTCAGTTCAAAAGTACAGTACAAGAAGGTCCAGTGATCGCATCAATACATCGAGCCTTCAACCCAGCCAGTCCTTTTGGTCACCTTATCGTCATAACCGGTTTCGATGACAAGCTAGTTTACTACAACGACCCAGGCAAAAATGATGGCATCAGGACAGTATCAATCTCTGACTTTAACAAAGGTTGGGAGAAGAGACTCATAGTCATCCGTGAACCAAAAGTTCAAAACCTTGCACTCGTGAAAGCAAAATAAAATTATATTTATTTCGCAGTACCGACTAAACACACTTTCTGCCAAGGTTGATAGACACTATGAAATGTCATCTTTTTGATTGAACCACTCACATACTTCACACTGTATGTGACGTCAGTAGTCAGTCCATCATGCTCCGCTTCCGAACATGTCGTCTGTCCAAGTGGAAGCTCAGGAGTTTGCGTATACTTTACCTCTGGTGCTGGGATTTTGTCATACATGAGTGGTTTAGAAATAGCTACAGAACGTCCATCCTTCTGACCATAAAGCTCCATGATCACTTCATGCCCTTCCACCCGCGCCTGCAGCAAAAGATAATTCCCGGTATCATTTACGAAACGTAAATCAGGATGTGGGCCATAGATAGTAGCGTCTAGGCCAGGTGGGTCATAATAGTGCACCACGAAACGATGATTCACCCGTTCAGTGATGGGTAACCCTGCATTCAAAGCCAATCGAAACAAAGTGGTGGCGATCTGACACAAACCTCCACCATATTCCTTGGTGGTGGTGTTTTCTTTGATGACTAATTCTTTGACGTAGCCTTCTTCTGCACCGACATGACCTATCGCAGCAATGGTAGAAAATTCTGCACCTGGAGCAATGATCATGCCGTTTATCGCCGCAGCACCTATCTGAATATTATGCTCACGATCGGCAGTGCTTCCATCAAAATTCGTCCGGACTTCTCCGACAAGGTCTAGGATGCGATATTTATCGATACCACTTTTAGTTATTTTCGGAGCGACTTCTATGGTAATGATGGGTACATTTATAGTGGACACTCCAACGCTAGAGTCACTTTCAATAAGTATTTTTTGCAATTTTTCCAAAACACTTTTTTCATCAACTATAGTTCCGGCTTTGCCTGGCACTGTCTCTACCAGCTTCCCCTCTACCATAGCAAAACGGCTATCCTCTGGAGGATTATCAACAAACTTAGCTACAGTACTAGCCAAGTAACTTTCTAATTTGGACTGATCAATATCTATAGTATTTTCTGTGTTTATAGTAAGCCAAGTCACCAACTTTGGCCCAAGCACAGACCACTCGTGTCCTTGATATTGGAAAAGCACATTTCTATCTTTGGAAATAGAAGTCGCCAAACCTAAAAATGGTTTTAGTTTTTCTTGAGTGACTGAGGGAATATCTTTATTAATCAAGAAATCTGGAGTGGTCTCATCAAGCGTGATGAGTTTTTTATTTAAAACATCTAAAACTTCCTCGCGATTTATAGTCTCTCCTTCTATTTCTTTTGTGATAGTTATTTTGCTATTTACTGATGCGAATCTCGCCGGTGCACTTTTCTTCATAAGATTATAAACTTGGTCTCCCAAAAAAGAATCCGTATTTTCTTTCAAAAGAATGTTATTAAAATAAAAATCTTTTTTGCCAAACAAGAGCCTCATATGATCTTTTAAATTAAAGATAATATTAGACTCATGACCAAAAGCATACGCTTCTTGTAAATCACTCTTCCAGTCCCCGAGTGCAAAATATTCTGTAGAATTGTCGGGGGTCAGCCCAACCACAGACATAGGCATACTCACCTGCTTCACTACTCCATTAATGCTTGTAAAAGTAGCTTTCAAACCGTTCTGTTTTAGAATATTAGCCTTAGTGTCAAAAAGTTTCTCAGCTTCATCATATGACTGCCCACCGACAGGTACACCACCCACAAAAACCCCAGGATAAAATCTATCCTTGTATTTATTTTCAAAGGCATTTAAAGCTAAAAACCCAAGAAAACACAAGACAACTATCACAGTAGCCAAAATTCTAAAACGGGTCAATAAGTGCTTAAAATGCTTCAGATTTTTAACCATAAAAGCATTATACGCTTTATCCCTAGAATACCTATTCTGGGGAATTATTTAGAAATCTCATTCCACACATCCTTGGCTTCTTTAGATTTAGTTTTTACTTCTTTACTTATTTTATCTATCAAGACTTTGGCTTTCTTTTGATTCTTCTTAGCATCTGGTCCAAGTAGATAATATGCCCCAGCGCCTATCGCCGCCATCCCTGAAGCTACCACCATCTTACCTTTTGAAATTCCTTTTTGTATATTTTTTTTCATTTGATTTAGTAAAATCACGCTTGGCGCAATTTCTTTATTAATTTTATAAATTATTATTAATCTTTCTTGTGCTTCTTCTTTTTCCTAAAAAGGAAATTAAATATCACGCTGTGTCGCATGTCTTCGACCATCTCTTTGGTGGTGTCGCCAATTTGTTCTATATCATTTTCAATCTTGTCCATAATTTCAGAAAAAGCTTTGGTCGCGCGAATTAGGTAAAATAGAAAAACCGCCACCAATATCCACAATGTGATAAACCCAACAGACGATACGAAGAAGAAAGTCTGAGCTTGTTCGAATGTATTCATATAGTCAATTATATGCTTATTTACACACAAAAACAACACTCACCCTGCCTTCTATTTTAAAAAGCTTCATGTTATGATTTGACCATATGAAAAATACAAAAGTGATTCTCGGTCTAGTTATTTTAGCAATATTCGGTATAGGAGCTATTGCAATAATTGCTATAGGTGCAAACAAAAATGCCAAAAACCAAAATGACAAACCAGTGGTAACTGTACCAGACAAGAGTTACTCTATGTCCGAAGTTGCTACA
>JBAXFB010000053.1:0-2847 GCA_037140115.1 bacterium
CCCATATTCATACTTTACATCTTTAGGGTGATGCAAAGGTATTGAACCATAACGTTTTCTTGACAAAATGTTAAAAATAGTGTAGAAAAAGACGGACTACTGTCCTTTAAAAATGCTGAAATTACGGCGTTCTTTTAGGGTTTTTGACTATTGAGAACTTTAAAAGAACGCCGTAACCATCAAACATATCGGCGTGCATCTCGGGCAAACCTACTATTGTAGGAACCTGACGTGCAAATGTAGCAGAAAGGCATTATGAAAATAATGTATGCAGAGGCTCAACCCACGTTGGGTGACCTCGACATCACACTTCCTCCATCGGAAGGTATAACGGGTCCGCAGTGGATCGACGATCTGGAGTCCCTGGATTGTAAACTTTCAGATGACGCCAAGACGGCACTGAGGTCGCCACACTTCCGGCCGACTGTGCCGGGCACCGTGCACAAGATTGTCGCCCTTCGGGCGACGTTCTGGAAAAAGGATTCGGAGCGGAAAACCAAGGCCGTTCAGGCCGAAGGTGCCAAGAGAAAGTGGGTCGAGACCCACCCCGAGGCAGTCTGCATTTTCCGGAAATGTTTTTCGGACAAGCAACTAGAGAAGATGGGTCTTCTCTGGATCGTAGGGATTCACAAACCCATCGAGGTGGGCGGCGGTCCGCGCTTCCTCAGCGCCGATCGCCGCGTCGGTGGCAGGTGGTTCGATGCGGACTACGCTTCTCCTGACGACCGCTGGCGCGACGCTGGGGCGTTCTTCTGGTCTCTCCCGCAAGAGATCAGTTCTCAGGCTTAGTTTCTCGGCTCTCCTTGAGCCTTGGATCTTTGTCCTGTATTCGTTTTATCACAAGGCCTCGCTTCTCGTCACTCCGGTGGCAGTTGCGAGGCTTTTTGTTTTCAATTTTAATATTTTGTATAATGTATTTGGTAATAGGCGAGTCTGAAAGAGATCAACCCAGTAGGTCATTCTACTGAATGAGGTTTCTTTCTGCCGAAACCAGTATCCATGAATCCAGAGCTTTTGTGATTAAGATTGCCTAAGGTGTGGTTCATGTAGAAATTTCAAAAATGAAAATACTTGGTGCGAGGAGTTGGCGCATTATCTCAGTAGGTCATTCTGCTGAATGATATGCCGAATAATATTCAGTCCTGAGCTATTCCGAAAGGATTTCAAAGGGCAGTGATAAAAGAAGGCTCTTCGCACAATTCGAGGTGAACGGCAATCCGCACTTCCTCAGCGCCAATCGCAACGACGATGGCAGGTGGTTCAATACGAACTACGCTAATCCTGACAACAACTGGAACGACAATGGGGCGTTCTTCTGGTCTCTCCCGCAACTCTTTTCATTTCTCTCCCGACTTTTTGTCTGGAGAGTTTTGTTTTATGATCTGTCCATGCCAACCACCGAGCTGTTTACCAGCCACTGCGAGAGGTTCAGATAGAGCTGTAAACTTTTTTGTATCTAGCGCTTTAATCTCCCAAAGTATATACAAAAGAAATTTTAAAGTATCAAGCGAGATGATAGCTTTTCTCACAAATGGTTGCTTTTCTTGTTTCTCTAAAAAGCTGGCAACTAAAATACTCTCGATGGTCTGGATAAAATATTTATCTATCGTCTCGACGAGAGTGTAGCGCGAAGTTTTTGGAATTGTTGGGATGTAGCTTTGCCAGAGAATGTATGCCGACTTGATTATCTCCAAAACTGGTAATATTTTCCAAACGGGGGGGGGTCTTTGTAGTCATTTTTTTTAATTTTAATCTAATAAAACAAAATCATAGCATGGATTTAATAAATTTTGAAAAAATAATTTCTGTAGAAAACTTACTTTTAGCTTTAAAAGAATTTCTGCGAGGCAAAAGACAGAAAAAAGATGTGCAAGAGTTTCAATTACATCTCATGGATAATATCTTGTCTCTACACAATCATCTGAAAAACAAAACCTATGTACATGGGGGATATTATGCTTTTAATATTTCAGATCCAAAGCCGAGAAATATACATAAGGCTTCTGTGCGAGATAGACTTTTGCATCATGCAATCTATAGAATCCTGTATCCATATTTTGACAAGAAATTTATTTCTGATTCCTTTTCTTGTCGTATCAACAAAGGTACTCACAAAGCCATCAACAGATTCCGGGATTTCTTTCGTAAAGTTTCCAAAAACAACACCAAAACATCCTGGGTACTCAAGTGTGACATCAGGAAGTTTTTTGCAAACATTGATCATGAAATATTAAAAGCTATTTTGGAAAAGCATATAAAAGACAAAGATGTTCTCTGGCTGTTTTCACAGGTGATAGATAGCTTCAGAACCGGGAAGTCGTCAACCTCGCAGGTTGACGACTTGAAGGGACTGCCGCTCGGGAATCTAACTTCCCAACTTTTAGTAAACATCTACATGAATGAATTTGATCAATTTATGAAAAGGGAATTGAAAGTCAAATATTATATACGCTATGCTGATGATTTTGTGATATTGAGTGAAGACAAAAATTATCTGGAAAATCTGCTTTCCAAAATTTCTGAGTTTCTAAATCGAGAATTAAAGTTGCAACTTCATCCCGACAAAGTTTTCATTAAAACCATTGCTTCTGGCGTCGACTTTCTTGGTTGGGTGCATTTTCCTAGGCATAGAGTTTTGCGGACAGCGACGAAGAAGAGGATGTTGAAGAATTTAGGTAAGAATCCAAAAGAAGCAACTAAGCAATCTTATTTAGGAATGCTGAGCCATGGGAATAGTTATAAACTTTCGGAAAAGATCAGCCCTTTTGAATCGGTGTATAATATGTTCAAGGTTCAGCGAATTCTCTTTTGAATTAGAACAAGCTTCCTGTATTCTGTAAGAATGAA
>JBAXFB010000054.1:0-2736 GCA_037140115.1 bacterium
GTCAATCGTGCGGAGTCTCTACTTTACCTTATGGATGCACTTCACTTGTCGGGTATAGTCGTCTTTCTGGCGCAAGGTGCGACGTTTCGACTTATGCTTTCAAGCCGGGGTGTGATTCTTTTTCTGGGTTTAGTGCTAACACAAATGATTCCTGCAGCCTTTCACAAGACAAATCTCCAGTGATCAGCTCGCTCACTGGATCACGTACTTTGACTCCTAAAAAGTCAGGCACATGGTCTTTGGCTTTTTATGATCCAAATGGAGAAGGGCTTATGCCAGAAGTTGATTGGGGTGACGGGGGGTTTACTGGATCAAGCATTCCGCCAGTGCAGCCTTTTTTACAACAATATATAACCTTCAGTCACGCTTATTTAGACTCTGGCACTCATGAGCCTTTGTTTACTATCCGAAATGATGAAGGATATCTCGCACAAAGAAGTTTGGAGGTGCTGGTGGAGTAAGATATTTCCATGTGTGGATAACTTCATTGCAATATAGTGGTATTTATATATAATAAATATATATCATAAATATGCTAAAAACTATGAAATCAATAACTTTTACAAACAACCTATCTTCTGAGCTGATGGATTGGATGGAATCCTACTCTACCCGTCATAAATTAACCAGACGAGCGATTATAGAAAAAGCCTTGAATGACTTAAGGAAATCTACGCGTCAAAAGGAATATGCCGATTCTTTTAAAAGAGCATCCTTGGATCCTGAAATGAAGAGTATGGCTGAAGATGGAATGGGGGATTATTTCAAGCAATTAATAAACCTTGAAAAGTAGTCATGTTTCAGAAAGATATTTTTTGGGCTGACCTGAATCCTGTAAAAGGAAATGAACAAAAGGGTAAAAGGCCTGTAGTTGTTATTTCTGGGAACACCATGAACAAAAATCTTGGTGTTTGTATTGTTTGTCCGATTTCAAGTAAAATAAAAAATTACGCTGGGTGTGTAAAATTAGAGAAAAATAAAATAAATAAATTGACCGAAAATTCTGAAATTATAACTTTTCAAATCAGGACTATTGCCGAAGAGCGAATGATTAAGAAAATAGGGGAGATTACGAATGAGCAACTAAAAGAGGTTTTCTATTCTCTAAACGAAGTGCTTTACTACTAGGCAAGACCTAGTCGTTTAAATTATTACAACATTCCTACTTTCTTGTCTTTTTTGTAAAAAACACTACAATAGGTGAATGGAAATCTTAGAAAAAATACTAGGCAATGCGGCACGGGTGAAGATCATGCGACTCTTTTTGTTAAACAAGGGCAAGGGCTTTCTAAGTAAAGATGTAGCTGCAAGAAGTCGAGTGAGTTCAGAAATATCTCGTCGTGAGATAAATGTATTAGCTTCAGTAGGTTTTATAAAGAAAAAGTCTAAAACGTCTCTTGAGTGGTATTTTAATTCGTTCTTTAAATACACTGGTGAATTTGAAGACCTACTCGTGCGTTCAGATACTTTAAATCGTCAAAAGCTTTTAAATATGTTTAAAAATGTCGGCCGAACCAAACTTCTTTTGGTGTCTGGAGTTTTTATAAAAAATCCTGATAGTAGGGTAGATTTGTTGATCGTTGGCGATAAATTAAAAAAGTCCAGTATTGAGAAAGTGGTTCGTAAACTTGAAGCTGAGATAGGTACTGAGCTCGTCTATGCCACCTTTGAAACTCAAGACTTTATTTATAGAGTAAATATGTACGACAAGCTCGTAAGAGACATCTTGGACTATCCAAACGAAGTCATCTTGCAAATGAAGGAGTTATCCACACAGCTCTTAAAAAAGAGCTAGGATTTGCTATACTGTAGGGAGGTAATTATTATTAATAGTTTTAGTATTTTATAATCATATGAGTAATATTTGGATGACATGGGGCGATGTTTTTAATGCATCTCTTCAAGAGGTTTGGTGGGGTTTTGTGCAGTTTGCTCCGAGACTCATCTTAGCAGTTGTTTTCTTTATTATAGGTTGGCTTTTGGGCAACATTGTCGCAAAAGCTTTAGAGCATGTTTTTGTTGCTTTGAAGATCGATAATTTTTTGAAGACTGTCGGCATTGATGGATTTTTCAAGAAGGCAGATATTAATTTAAATTCAGGATACTTCCTTGGACAAGTGGTGAAGTGGTTTGTCGTGATCGTTTTCCTTATCCCTTCATTAGACTTGGTGGGCCTAAATAGCATAAAGGACTTTTTGCAAAATGATGTATTAGGATTCTTGCCTAACGTTGTTATTGCTGTGCTAGTTTTGATAATTGCTGCGTTCGTTTCTGAAGCAATTTCTAAAGCAGTATTGGCTTCTGCAAAGTCAATGAATTTGAGTTCTGCAAATATGTTGAGAACAGTATCAAAATATGCTGTTTGGATTTTTGCTTTCATTTTTGCATTGGGCAAACTTGGTTTAGCTGATTTTATGATTCCTCTTTTCTATGGAATCATAGCGATGCTTTCACTCGGAGGAGCTCTTGCTTTCGGCTTGGGTGGACGCGATGCAGCAGCGAAATTCATCGCTAAAGTATCTGAAGAAGTTTCTCATTCTCATCATAATTAAATAAATTCTTCTATTTATTTTAATCAAAAAAGATGCCCAGAATGGCATCTTTTTTGTATTTGCACCAGATTTTGGAAATATGCTATAATACTTTTATGAGTAATTTAGTATTAAAAAACGGGACAAAATCAATAAATTATGAGAAAAATCTCCGAAAGCTTTTGGGTTGGGAGGACCCTAAAGC
>JBAXFB010000055.1:0-2696 GCA_037140115.1 bacterium
ATTAAAAATGAGAAATTAAAAACGGAAAATCGACACCTCACCCCGTCCCTCTCCTTGTAAAGTAGAGGGCGAAAAGGCGATAAGTTTGTTCATGTACCTTGTGAAGTCCATGATGATGGATTCACCGACTGCTCCACCCGACATGTCTGTGCCGGCACAACGAGCAGTTATTGATAGGCCAAGAGGATATTTTTCTTTATCTTCAGTATTTTTATTTACCCACTTCACCAAGGCTTCTACATCGGCAGAATCTTTTGGAAAAACAACCACCATCGGACGAATGTTGAAAATACTCGCATCATGCGAATATTTCAAAAGTGTTTCCTCACCATCCTCCACATCTCCCTTAAAAAATTGCTGTATTTCGGGTTTCATTATTTGTATTGTCCTATGCTAGCCAAGCTGTTACTTTCCGCTGCCAATAAAAGCATTTTTTGTGCATATTCAAAATCGTTTGGATTTATTGACCAACTTTTGAGTGCAGAATTTTGAATCGCGCGTCCGTATGAGAATGTAAGTGGCCAAGGTAGGTCGCCCAACTTATGCATTTCATTTAAATTTTTTATTGCTTCTGCGTCATCTTGTCCACCGGACAAGAAAACTATTCCGCCAATATTATCAGGAACTCTTTCTTTTAAACATTTGACTGTGTTTTGTGCAATCTCGACATTAGACACGGTAACTCCCGAGCTTTTGCCTGGAATCACCATACTAGTTTTCAAAATAATTCCCGGCAAGAAAACACCAGCAGATTTTAACTCAGCAAACACAATTTCTAAATTGATAGCTGTGACTTCATAAGATTTCTTTAGATCGTGTTCGCCATCAATCAAAACTTCCGGCTCAACTATCGGCACTATGTCATTCTCCTGACAAAGCAACGCATACTTTGCAAAACGTATTGCATTTTCTTTCATCAAATCAGCCGACGGAGTGTGTGTGGTTATATTATAAATGCCACGCCACTTCGCAAAAGTCGCGCCAAGAGCTTTGTATTCCTTTAGTCTCGCATCAAGACCATCAAGTCCATCTGTAGTCTTCTCGCTTGGGTGACCTTGATAGTCGATAGTTCCTCCATCGACTTTTATCCCAACATCAATCCCTTTTGATTTTAAAACTGATGTAAAACTTTGTCCGTCTCTTGTGCTTTGTCTTATCGTTTCATCAAACAAAATATACCCAGAAATAAATTGCTCTATGCCTGGCGCCGTGATGAGGAGCTCACGATATTCTTGACGCTTTTCTAAAGTCTGCGGCACGCCGAGCTTTTCAAAACGCTTGTTACAAGTACTCAAACTCTCATCTATCGCCAAAATTCCTTTGGGTGCTTTTACTAAACGGTTTACTGTTGCAATTAATTTATTTTTATCCATGATGCTATTTTAACCCTCCTTCGATTAAAAAGCTACGGGCGGGCAAGCATTTCTACTAAAATTTGCTTAGCGACTGCTGGATTCGCAGAACCTTTTGTCTCTTTCATGATCTGCCCCACGAGTGACATAAGCGCGACCTCTTTACCACCTTTATAATCTGCTACGACTTTTGGATTGGCATCTATTATTTTCTGCGCTACTATTTTCAATTCACCAGTATCGCTACTCTGCAACAATTTCTTTTCTGTGGCGATTTTAAATGGAGAATCATCATTGATTACAATCATTGCTAATATATCTTTGGCTGCGCGTGATGAAATTTTATTATCGGCGACTAAATTTATGAGTTCTCCGAAATTTGCACTCTGCGGAAGTCGGACTTCCGCAGAATTTTTCTTTAAACCTAAGTAATCTGAAGTTATATAGTTTGAAGCTATTTTAACTTTTTCAGGATTTACTAAGATTTCTGCGATAGCAGAGAATTTAGCACCCAGAACTGGGTCATTTATATAAACCTCAATATCTTCATCTTTAATTCCAAAATCTTTTTTGTAGCGAGCGCGCTTTGCTACAGGCAACTCTGGCAATTCACGCTTTATTTTTTCTAAATCAAAGCCAGTATCTTTGTCCTGCAATTTTAGTTTTGGTAAATCTGGGTCTGGAAAATACCTGTAATCAGCACTTCCTTCTTTTTTGCGCTGTGAAAAAGTTTTCTGTTTTCCATCATCCCAACCACGAGTTTCACGTACTATTTCTTCACCCTTGCCTTCTTCGAGAAGCTTGATCATCCTATCCACTTCATATTTGATAGCTTTTTCTACGCTTTTGAAAGAATTTAAATTTTTTACTTCTACATAATTTTTTGATTTATTATTTTTGTCAGCAGAGACTGATACGTTTGCCTCCACTCGCATCTCGCCCTTCTCCATATTTGCTTCAGATACACCAAGATACCAAAGTAGTAGCTGATATTCTTTCGCAAAATTAGAAGCCAGCCTCGATGCTTCATCTGAATTTTCGAGTGTGTGCGGTTCTGTCACTAGCTCCATGAGTGGCACACCACCACGATTGAAATCAATCAAAGAATAACCTCCATCTACTTCGAAGTGCTTGTTGTTCGCAGTATCTTCCTCTAGATGAATACGAGTTATACCCATCTCGGCAAGATACCCACCAGAAACTATCGGGTATTTGTACTGCGAAAGCTGGTAACCTTTTGGAATATCAGGATAAAAATAATTCTTTCGATCAAACTCTGTGAAGTCGGCAATCTTGCCTCCGACAGCTAGCCCCACTTTAATAACATTTTCTACTGCTTTTTTG
>JBAXFB010000056.1:0-2603 GCA_037140115.1 bacterium
TGAGACAGAATGGTTTGCCTATCGCTAACCCTCCTTCATTTTGGAGTAGAAGAGAAAGTATTTCAAAAGCAAACAATGAATGTATTGATATGACTTTTTTTGAGAAAGAAGAAAATAAAGGTATAAGTGCTGTCATATATTCTAGGTCTGTTGTCTTGCACCACCTAGCTGACACATCGTTAGAGCCTATTTTAGTACACAACCCACTTGCGAGTAACCCCATTTCTTTTAATGAGTTTAATTTCTTAGAACAGCACTACGTTGATAAAAATACTGGCGATGTTGTAAAAATTGATCCGACCCCATAATTATATTTATATAGTTCTATTACCAGTAAGGTAAAGAATTACAATAAACCCAGTGAGCTATAGAAGTAAAATACTTATTGAATAAAGCTATATTTTGCTTATTCAACAGAGCTATTCAGTCTATTAGAAAACATTGAAAAGACCTCGTTCCACTTTATAACCTCGTTTTGCAAAGAGTTCCAGTTGAGGTACAATAGGCTCACCGCTCAAAAAAATAAGCCCACTGCTGGGCTTTTTTTGTTGTTAAATTAAAAAATCGGAGTACCATGAAAATGAAATCATATGACAACAATAGGTCTTTTGGTATTGCTCGCTCTTGGAACTCTTCTCGTTTTGGTCGGAGTATATGTTGTGTGGGAGTCTTCTCGCGCATATGCATTAGAAAGGCTCAGTAGGGGTGTCAGGGACGTAGTTTTGGGGGCGGCTGTTGTATTCACAATGGTCGCATTTCTTGTCATCGTAATACGATGAACGAGCCTTAAAGGCTCATCACAAAAATCGCATCGGACTCCAACAGGGATAGCCGGCGCTTTTTTATTACTTTTTTTGTATATTATATATTGTATAATTATTAGCTTTAGGGATATGCAAGAGGTCTATTTTGTATGTATATGAAGATAAATATCTTCAAGCGCACGAACTGCGTCGCCAGCTGCGATGTTGTTTTGGTGATATAGGATGTCGGTACAGTCTCCAGCAGCCCAGATGCCTTCTGTGGAAGTTTTTTGAGTTCTTGGGTCGATTGGTACTCTGCCGTATTGGTCGAGCTTAATTACGTTTTTAGCAAAATCAGTGTTAGGGATTTGTCCGATTTCAACGAAAACACCAGTGACTTTTAGGGTAGTCTCAACTCCTGTTGCTAAGTCTTTGTATTTTAAACCTTCCACAAACTTGTCGCCAAGCACTTCGAGAATCTCGACATTTTTGAGCGCTTTCATTTTTGGATTTTTGAGTACTTTTTCAACGGTGATTTCATCAGCTCGGAAAACGTCACTTCGGTGTAAAAGAGTGACTGTTTTGCAGTAGGCAAGAAGCTGAGAAGCTGTTTCAAATCCTGCATTGCCTCCACCAGCTACGACTACGTCCGCTCCGGAAAATAGTGGGCCATCACAAGAAGCACAATAGGTGAGGCCTTTGTGTTCTAGGGCGTCTGCGCCTTTAGCTTCGAGTTTTCTACGGCTACTGCCTGTAGCTATCAAAACTGTTTTGGTTTCAAACTTTTCACCTGATTCAGTTTCAACTATAAAAGTCTCTGCTCCTGCCTGCGCAGGTAGGTTTTTAGCTAGGTTAACTACTTTCTCACCTTCTTTAACTGTGAGAGTTGAGCCCATGTCTTCAGCTTCTTTTAAGTTTTCACTACCAATAGCGTTTGCCTTTACGTGGTTCTTTAAGCTTTCAGCTAGGTCGTGGCCTGAGATGGAAGTGTGTCCGATCCAGTTGTAAATCTTTTCAGAAACAATGGATTGTCCGCCCCATTCGGCAGTTATAAAAAGTGTTTGTAATCTTTTGCGGGAAGCGTAAACAGCAGCTGAAGCTCCAGCAGGTCCACCACCAATAATTATTAAATCGTAAGTCATGCGGAGTATTATAGCACAAACGAAAATCCCGCCAAATTATTGGCGGGATTTGTTTTCTTTATTTCTTTCTTCTTAAAAATGCTGGAACAGCGCTCCAGTCATCTGTGTCGTCATCAATGATTATGTCTTTGATTGGCTCAGGCTTTTTTGCAGTCTCAACTTTTTTTATGAAATCATTAGTAGCCATGTTGTTCATGTTGCTTACTGGAGTGCTAGCTGGTGGAGTATTTTTTACCATGTTGATTGTCGCATCAACTTCTTTTTTAACCATAGGTGCAGTCTCTTCTTTCACGAGAGTTTGGTTGCCAACTGGGGCATTACTAAAAAGTGTCTTTCTTGGCATGTCAGCAGGGAAGTTGGTAGCGATAACCGTGACTTTGACTTCTCCCTTTTTCAGCTTTTCATCACGAATAGTACCGAAGATGACTTTTGCATCTTTGTCGATTGATTCTGTGATGACTTTTGCTGCCTCTTGGATTTCGTGGATAGTTAAATCTTCTCCACCTGAGATAGCAAACAATACGCCCTTTGCTCCGTGGATAGAAACTTCAAGTAGAGGGGAGTTAATAGCGGCGATTGCAGCTTTTTCTGCTCTTTGCTCACCTGAAGCTGTACCGATGCCCATCAGCGCGCTACCAGCATCTTTCATAATCGCCTTTATATCGGCAAAGTCTACGTTGATGATACCAGGAGTAGTGATAAGGTCAGAAATGCCCTC
>JBAXFB010000057.1:0-2321 GCA_037140115.1 bacterium
TTCTTTTCCTGTATCACACAAAACTACAAAGAAGTAGCTGTTTCTTCTGCACCCTGACATTATGCTCCCACCTATGGCACAGTTTAAACGAGTGCCAGCGCATAGAATAATGGGAATCCTCCTAAAGGATTGTGGAATCATTCCAGAAAAAGGAGATCCATAGCATTGCTGAAACTGGATCATATCAGGGAATCCGGGTAGGAGAGAATACCTTATGGGTTTAGCAGCCGAGGATGAAGGCGTCGCCGCCAAAGATGAAGGCGTCGCCTCCGAGGATGAGGGATTGGTCTTCCAGGGTAATTTATCCGTCCAGAATTTGATGTCCGGTGGGGGAAAATTAGCCGAGGATGAGGGGTTACGTTGCATCTTCTTTGTCGCTAAATTAGTAAAAATTTAATCATTTTACCATCAATTTTTTATAGTAAAATAATCAAATATACCTTTAGTTATAATAGGTCACAACAATATTTTACGAAATTTGTGTCCAATCTAAGAATATTCCAAGAAATGACTTGGATGGATTCACATAAATAATATTATAATTTTGAAGGAGTCTGAATAGAAACTTAAACACTTTCAGTAGCTGATTGCTGCGGTAGTTGCACCCGTACGGGTGGCGTCTGTATAACCTTATCTCTGTACTTGCCTGCAAGTACTGCTATGACATAAATGGTATTGTAGTAATACCACACGTTACAGAATGTAAGTGCTACTGTCTGCAAAATAGTAGATATATTCGCCATGTTCAGCACCAAGAAAAATGTTGCACTGATTGTGTACATTCCAAGATGAAAAGAAATCATAATAAGCTTCTGATGGAAGATTTCTGGGCTCATCTCACCCGTCATCAACCAGAAGGTTAAAAAGTACCTCATAATAATCACTGTGATCAAAACAACAAAATGACTGAGGCTTTTGTTCTGCACGTACCATTCATAGTATGCAGCAATTGCAAAATGTGCAGAAACTGCAAGAACTCTTCGCACAAGCTTCGACGTCTCAGGAGGTTCCCGTGGGTCATAAAGACTCGCATAGTAAAAACTGATAGCCGCGAGTGCCGCAAAAATCCCCTTAGAAACAAGGCTGAACCTTGCCGGAACGTCACAAAATGCTTCCAAAACCAGCCAGGAAAAAAACAACGTTGTCAACAAAGTTTGCACGGTTGAGAACAGTTCACCTGGTCGCGTCTTTGAGCGGATCCATTCTTTCACGCGTTCCGCGATAGTGCCATTTGATGCAAAAACCTCCTGTGGGTGTAATATGCCAGCGTAGATCGCCGCAAAGTGGACAATATTGCCATACGCGAAGAAGATGACTATCGGCTTGGTAACCGTGATCATATCCTCTCTATTAGCCAAATAGCCAATTGCATATATAATTGACGATATGAAGAAGAAAACCCTTCTTATCTCGAAGAAGGTTGGGTAGACCCCTCCATGAGTCTGCGAGCATACCCAGAGATTCTCCGCGATGCATAGTGCCATCAAGAGCACAAAAGCACCGAAGAATGCCCCAACAACCTTCGCATCACTGCTGCGGTCTAGAAAGACAAGGTCAAATGATGACCACAGAAGGAGATGACAGAGAAACCCGCCGGCAACCCAGCCGGCATGCTTTTGCGGGCTTGACACGCGCGGGTCATAGTAGACCCCAATGCGGAAGATAACGCCCACAAGGAGCGCAAATCCAACCACTGGGATCCCCCATATTCCCATCACGGTGAGCTCCGGGATCAAGCATGACGCAGTAGTTGCACCAGCTGCCAAGAGAAGACAAAGAAGAATCACGAATTCTAACGGAGACATTCTAACTAGCCAGTTTCTTTAAATATTTCGGTTTTTGAACCCATCAATTTTTTTATGATTTTACGAAAAATGTAGCATCTAAGCTATGCACCATGTAATTGGGTTTTCTTGGATGTATTGTCGAAACAGTCTGACTAATACTGAATTTTTCATGAAGTCCTTAGCAAAAACTTCTAACTTAAACTTATCATTGCACAGCAATAATCCTTCAATAGTTTTGAAAAAGTCAGGTTCTAACAGACATTCTATCAAAAATTTCTCTAAATCATACTGATCATAATTCTGATCTTTTTTCAATAAGTAATGTAAATATACATTTGCATAACATTCGTATCTAGTCGATTCAGAGTTTTTATCATTCACCATAAATGTCACAGTGGTGAAGAGATCCCGCAATGCACAAATTTCCCGTATTTTGTGCGGATCTGTTAATGTTTGGATCAAGATGCACGCATGTATATAGGCATAAATGACACCATTGGACTCTTGTATCAACTTAAGCAAGTTCAGCAAAAG
>JBAXFB010000058.1:0-2278 GCA_037140115.1 bacterium
ACCACAAGGGTAGAATGGTCAAATTAAGCCACGGAAAAGGGACCTTATGCCTAAAATGTGAAATAAATTTTTTATGAGGTGGCATTGTCTAGTATTTTAAACTAAAACATAGTCAATAGTCTTCTTTTCTAGATCCACCGCTTTGACTTTCATTTTGACGTTATCACCAAGGCGGTATTTTTTGTGTTTCTTTTCACCTTCTAGTTCTAGCTTTTTCTCATTGTATACATAGAAATCGTCAGCCATGTCGCGAACTCGGACTAAGCCTTCACATTTTGTTTCTTTTTCTTCGACATAGATGCCCCATTCGGTTATGCCACTGATGACTCCTTCGAAACTTTCGCCAAGACGTTTACTCATGTACTCGACTTGTTTGTATTTTATAGATGCTCGTTCTGCGTCCGATGCACGTTTTTCTTGTTCGGAAGAAATGCGTGCTAACTTTTCATATTCCTCGATTTTATCCTTACCGATTTTTTTATGAGCGAGATGATTTGCAAGAAGTCGGTGGATGATGATGTCAGGATAACGACGAATCGGGGAAGTGAAGTGAGTGTAGTGTTCAAAAGCTAGCCCGTAGTGGCCAATGTTTTCAGTAGAATAGATCGCTTTCGCCATCGAACGGATCACAGCACGGTGCACTGTGTCGCTCATGGTGCTTTTCTTGCTACCAGTACCAAGACTTTTTAGTAATTTATTTATTTCATGAGTAGGGATGACTCCATCAACTAGCGAAACTTTGTGTCCAAGACTTCGCAAGAAGAAAGCTAGGTCTTCCATCTTTTCTCGATTTGGTAGGTCATGGATTCGGTACAAAGAAATGCTTGCATCGTCTTTGTGTGATTTTGCTCCCTTGCTCGCTCCGTGTTTTTTTGGTGACAAGACTTCTGCCACTTTTTTATTTGCGAGGAGCATGAACTCTTCGACGAGTCTATTTGAATCACCACGTTCTTTGGTGATGACTTTGATTGGCACTCCATTTACGTCGAGTACGAATTTTACCTCTTCTTGGTCGAGCGAGATGGCACCTTTTTTGAATCTTTCTTCAGTTAGCTTTTTCGCAAGGCCGTTTAAGATTGCTAACTCCTTGTGAAGGGGAGCGTGCTTGTCCTTTATAGCCTCGCCCGTAGGTCTATGGCCGAGGGACACTTCAGCTTCTTCATAGGTAAACCTCTTTTGAGAATGGATCACCGTGCGTCCGTACCATTCACTTTTTACATGGGCATCTTTATCTATCACAAACACTGCACTCATGGTGAGTCTGTCTTTGTTTGGGACGAGAGAGCATAGGTCGTTTGAAAGGACTTCAGGAAGCATCGGTATTGTGCGGTCTACAAGGTACACTGAAGTGCCACGTTCACGAGCCTCTGTGTCGAGAGCGCTACCTATTTTTACATAATGTGATACGTCAGCGATGTGGATGCCGATTTCGTATTCGCCATTTTTTAATTCTTGAAATGAAATCGCATCATCAAAATCTTTTGCATCATGTGGGTCGATCGTGAAGGTCAGAGTCTTTCGGAAATCTCTACGGCCTTCATAATCACTTTCTTTGATTCCTTCCCGTTTTATCTTTTCTGCTTCATCGTGCACGAGTTTAGGTAAGTCTGAATCAAAACCTTTTTCCATGGCGATCGAATGCATCTCTGTGTTGTTGTCTCCTGGAAGTCCGAGGATTTTCAAGACTCTACCGACTGGCGCTTTTTTGGGATCCAACCAAGAAGTGATTTCCACGAAAACTTTCTGGCCTGCCTGCGCAGGCAGGCCTGTCTTTTCATCTTTTAGTCCATTTTCAGGAATCAAAATATCTGTATACATTCTGGTGTCGTCTGGCTTCAAGAAAAACATTTTATTTTCAATTTCTAGAACTCCAGCGAAGCGCATTTTGGCTCGAGAAATTATCTTAGACACTTCAGCAGTCTGCCTCATTTTACCTTTTGGGTGCAAAATGATTTCTACCATGTCGCCATGGAGGGCAGTGTTCAAGTGTTTTGCATCCACTTCTGGATCTTCATTCTTTTGCTTGATTTTCTTTGCATCTTTACCCCCCACAGCCACATAACCTGTGCCTTTTGAGGAGATGGAGATGATGCCTTCGAGTCTATTTAAGTGCGTATTTTTATGGGTTTTCATATTGTTTTAGTCCTTTTAATATAGCAAATTAAGGCCCAAATAGCCCTTGACTTTTATACCCAAATGTGCTATATTGTATGGGAAGTTAACGTGCTACGCGAACCCCCGAACCCGAACACTAATTAGTTGTTAATACTTCTTGTAA
>JBAXFB010000059.1:0-2218 GCA_037140115.1 bacterium
TGTTGGTTTTCTTGTTTTTTTTGGATGGATTGGAGGGTTTTAAGAGCACGGTCTTGATCGGACGCGCTGATGTTAGCCTCGGCACGTGAGGAAAAGATTGTCACTAAAAGACTAAAAATAACAAAATAACAATAAGGCATATCTAGTTTTAAACAATAGAGTGGGCAAGGCTCATATACTAGAAGATGAAATACTACAAGAGAAAAAATACCATATATATCAATAAGCTACATACACTTAGCTCACGCAATAACTAAAAAAATAATTGAATTTATAAAATATTCTAAAACGTCTAATTTGATTTTTGCATTGAAGATAGATGGAGATGATACGGTAGTATCATCTGGGGTATCATAGATAGGGGATGGTTTATGGTATAAAATAGAAAAGTTTTAATGCACAAAAAGTAATAGTTTTTAGTGATGGAAGATTCTCGTGAGATTAATGGATCCGAGCGGATAAGTCTTAGGCTCTGGCGGCGGCGGCTGAATTGGTTGCATCAACCTAGCCCGGATATTTCATGACGCGAGTAGTTTTGCTATTTTTCCGGGAGAGAACGCTGATGGTCAACCATGCGTGACAATTCTGTCTTGAAAATATGACAAAAGTCTGATTTTGAACATAGTTCCCCCTACCCCCATTTTTTTATGTGCCGGGGACAGCACGGACTTTTTTAGCTCGGCGCTAGTCGATGGACGAGCAGGGTAAAAAGATTTTGATGCGGATAACCACTGGCCATGCGGAGGGATATCCTCCGCGTATTTCGCAAGATAACAGTCCCGATTTTTAAAAGCTTCAGACGGATACTCCCGGCTGTTGCACGCGCAAGCGAGGTGCGCCGAAGACCAATCTTGCGGATTCTCTCTATCAATATATAAGCCAAAGACGAGAGGATAAGTCGCCATTGATTTGGCCACCACTTGGTACATGAAGTTCGATCGGAGAAGAGGTCCCCCTGCTGCTCTTTGATGCGATTTTCCATCTCTCCTCGAGCACAATACATTTCTTCGTACAATGTTCGTGGATTTCCCTTGAGTGTGGTGACAATAAAGCGGGGGTTGGAACCAAATAGCGTATATTCAGCCTTGCCAATCACTCGACGTTCTGTCTTCCAAGATCCAGCTTGATACATCAATGACTCAAAAACACGAGCGCTCTTTTGACTAGCATCACGGTGCTCCTTTGCTGTGTTCAAGGATTTTTCCAGGGCTTTCTCCAATACTTTATTGCGTGCGATTCCGATGATATAGTCGACTCCATGGCGCTCACACCATGTGAGCATTTTTTGGCGGCAAAATCCACTATCTCCACGGAAAATAATTTTGACGTTCGGCCACTCCTGACGGAAGCGGCAAACCAATAACGCCAAGATGGCCCATGCATGCCGTGCACCATCAATTTTAGAGGGACGTAGGTAGCTGACAAGAAGCTGTTTATCGCAAAAAACATAAAGCGGTAAGAAACAATAATTTCCATAGTAGCCATGATAAAATCTTCCCTCTTGGTTTCCATGAACCAAATCATCGGTGGCATCAAAGTCGAGGATCAATTGTTTGGGAGCCTTGGAAAAAGAAGTGATAAAAGTCTCAATCATTTCTTTATGGGCGACCACTGCCAATTCCCTATCAGCCACTTTTTCAAAGCGATGCAGGGTGGGGCTACTGGCCAATACCTTCTCACTACCGCTGGCGGTTTGAAAAAGAAGATCATAGCGAAGTTGGTCATGATCGTTGTTGTCTTCGTAACCACATGCCAAGCCATAGACACGCTGTCTGAGCATACTCAACATGGTATGACGAATAGAATCGGGGCTGCGCGAGTCTTTGATATGTCGAGCAATCCTTTGAGTCAGACTCAGGCGACGATCCATTGCTTGGAGAAGAAGAATGCCTCCGTCACTACTGACGTTGCCTCCAGAAAACTCGGCGACGATCTTTTTACCATTTAAAGCTGGAAATTGGAGTGATTTTGATTTACAAATTGTCATTGGCAATACCTCCTGCCGTATTCATTGTAAGCATTTGATATATAACAGTATTAAAGAGTTATTGCCACCTCTTTTCTCTCGCGTCATGAAATATTCAGGCTAACCTTTCGTTTTTTTTACAAGCATCATCTGTCCGCTGGCGAAATTGTATTACTACGCTTTGCCAATAGCATTGTGATTGTCCACGCAATGCACGATACATTAAAAATTATTTTTGGACGCTACTGGCCC
>JBAXFB010000060.1:0-2195 GCA_037140115.1 bacterium
CGGCACTTGCGAAAGCATCTTTGAAATTAGTGTTTTTGTCAGCTAGTTGGAGAAGTTTGTCGTTCGGGATAACGATGATAGCATCTACTTCTTTAGAAAGTTCATCTAATCCTCTTTCTGCAATTTTCATTCTATGATTTCCTTCGAAGAAAAATGGTTTTGTGGTGACAGCGACGGTGAGTATGCCTTGTTCTCTTGCTGCACGTGCTACGATCGGAGCTGCACCTGTGCCTGTGCCTCCACCCATTCCGCAAGCGATAAAGAGCATGTCTGCTCCCTTGATGACGTCTTGGATTTCAGCTTTTGTTTCCTCAGCTGCTTTCTTTCCAATTTCAGGATCCATGCCTGCACCTAGACCTTTCGTTAGATTTTTACCAATGTGAATTTTCTTTTCAGCGAGAGAGTGGTGTAGATCTTGAGTGTCTGTGTTCATGCAGATAAAAGACACACCTTTAACCTTAGAATTTATCATGTGGTTAACTGCGTTCTTTCCAGATCCTCCAACTCCGACAACCATGATTCTTGCGAAAGTCTCTATGTCCTGATTTACTTTTGGCATATTTTTACTTGAAATGAATTAGTTTGTATAAAATCATACTATCACTGACGTAGAAAAAAGCAAATGGACTGGTGTGGTCTGCTATAGTCTATTAAAAACCTTTTATTTACAACGTTTTTTTGGCTTTTAGGGCTAAAAATAACGGAAATTCTCTGCGCGCCTTATTTTCTGCTTTTGCTCGAGGCCCTGGCTGACTTTCTTTGTGCGAAATCCATTCTTCTAAGTGTGCGACCATAAACCCGGCCTTACTTAACGCTTTAAAATAAAATTGTAGTGAATGGTGGAATGAAACAGTGGTAATATTTTTTTCTTCATCACCAGGATGCATATTTATATTCGCAGAAGAGGAAGAAAAGTATTCATCAACTCTTCTGAATTGAATATTTTGTTTTTCGTCAAAATCCCAACTGGATTTTTTTGGATTTCGAAACGCGGGGTGATTCATCACAATAAAAAAACTTCCGCCAGCTTTTAGCACCCTAGATGCTTCACTCATAACTTTTTCCACATTTTTCATATTCTGAATTGCCAAGATTGTCACAACGATATCAAAAGAATTATTTTTTATAGCACCGAGAGCGTCAGCAGATGATACTAAAAAATTTATTTCTTTCGGTGATCTTTCTTTCGCGATATCAATTAGTTTAGACGCTAAGTCTACGCCGGTCACATTTGCTCCAGCCTTCAAAAATTCACGAGAGAAAAAGCCCTGACCGCACCCAAGATCAAGTAATTTAAGGCCTTTTTGGCTTCCGAGCATCTTTAAAATATTAGGTAAAATGATGTCTTTTTGATAAGTACCGACACCGTCTTCTAACAATTCGTCATACCAATTAGCCACACCTTGCCATGAAGTGTCGTCAGATTTGCTCACAGGTTTTTTTCTAGGTTCAGGCATAACATTTACGGCATCAGTTGCTTTATGCTTGATTTTATCGTGCGTTTTAAATCTTTGATAAGGTTGATGAATGAACCTTCAGAATATCCATCGTTGTCTCTACTTCCCATTATCAATCCAAGAGCAGTAAACCATGCTGAGTCGCGAAGTTTGGTTTTAGTATTTCCAAACATCTCTGTCTCGCCCATACTTGTCGGAAGTTTGAGAAATATTTTGGAGAGATCAAGCAAGCCTTTTGTATTCGCTCCACCACCGACGAAGACGATCCCGGCAGGCAACAAACCGCTTCGTTTTATTTTCTTAAGATGATTCTCAATTAATTCAAAAATGTCGGAGAGGCGAGCTTCGACTATCTCATCTAGTTTACGAGCAGAAAATTCTTCTCCTGCGCCATCCATCTTCAAGCCTTCAGCTTTCATGAGTGGTATTTTCAAGCCAAGAGCTATATCGTTGGTGATGTCCGAAGAACCAATAGAAAAAGTGTGAATTGCGATAGGTAATCCATTTTCAAAGACTGCGAGCGATGTGGTCTGGTGTCCGATGCTGACCAAGGCAACTCCGACGATCTTTTGTTTTTCTGATAGGGCAATCTGGCTTCCTGAAATAGGGGAAGCGATGACATCGATGGTGTCTACGCCTGCTTGGGCGACAGCTTCCACCATGTCTTCAAGGTGTTGTATAGAATAGGTCACAAAAAATGCTTTTATTTCGAGCTTGGTTCCACGCATGCCTTCGAGC
>JBAXFB010000061.1:0-2067 GCA_037140115.1 bacterium
TGCAAGGGTTACCACCCTCTTTTGTTGCTGGTATTGAGGCAGGTATGAATGAATCAGAAAACACTCCTGAATCAAAAAACGAAGATGTCAGAATCGTTGAAAAAGATGAAATTGGTGTACCACCACAATACAAAGGTTTGGATGCCGACACTCTTGATTTCATATGGACGATTCCTGAATATATTGATACCGAAAAAACTAAGCAAGAAAAAGAGAGGAAACAAAAAGTCATAGATGCTCTCAGAAACAAGGAATCTGGCGGATCAGAAATACAAGAAAAGAAACTTGTTGATGAAGTAAAAGTGGAGCAAATCAAAAAAGACCTTGGTATTGGTTCAGATGAAGCATTGGTAGCAAAACAAGAGGAACTCGCCTCAGCTCAAAATAATGAGGGAGAAGAAAATCATCTTATTTCTGGTCTGGTAAAACTTGTATCACAAGGAAGAAAACAAGCTGTTATAGATTTGTATAAAAATCTTTTTGATAATATCGATGATCCAGATTCCCGTAAAAAATTAGCATCAGGATTATTCCAAGACGTTTACAATAGATACCGAATCGCAGAGTACCCAACTGATCCAGTGGAAGAACAAACATGGGAGGATGCACTTAAAAGTACAAAGGTAGGTGTAAATAATAAGAAAAGCGAATGGATGTATCGTGGTGTGTTTCCAAAAAATGGAGAAGAGACCGCTACTCGAGGATCATTCAATGTTAACGTCACACCTGAATTGATTGATAGTCTTGATGATATGATTGCGAGTGGAAAAATAAAGGCAAATTATAAATTCGGACAACCTGGCACAACAGCATCACCAACAGAGAGACATGACTCAATTAGTATTTATTTCCTAGAACAGCCGAGTGATGAGGCACTTCAAGAACTAGCCACAACAATAAAGCCATATGTCCGTGGCGATAATTTACTTGGTAAAAAAGTAGAAGACGGATTCTTTATTTCAGAGGTTGGCTCTGTGGAAACTGAACACATAGAAAAATTTGTCGAGGATTTAAAATCAAAAGATCCTGCTTTTGCTGAAGCGGTAAAAGGATACACTTCTCCAAAACCAGGAAGCGGAACCTCACTTAAAATGTCTGAGGCTCAGTTCTATGCCGTAAAAGATGTGGCTCGAGCTTTTGGATATAATATTTCATACGACAAAGATAATGGATTTCAAATCTTATAAAACGAGACACAAAATCACTAACCTCCAAAGTGTCTCATTCTGTCTCATTTTAGGTATAATACCCATATTCCACAAAGCGGAGCGAAAGTGCTCCATTTTGAAAATGAGACAGTGACCGAGACGGGTGAAATACGCTTAGTTTGCTTTGCTTATAAAAACACCCTAGAGACCGAGACACCTCATACAAGGAGTAGAAGGGATGCTAGAATGTGTTGAACTGTCTCGTCCTACAAGTACGTGACCACGACAGTCAGCAAGTTTGAGCATTGCGTAATTTGTATGCACAGTGACTTTAAATTACTGTGAATACGTATCAAATTTTTTTAATGCATTAATGTTATAATTATCTGACATGACTATAAAATCACTAGTCTCCTTGTTTTTGGGGAAAATAAAGTCAAATTCGGAATTAAAAAATGTGGATCTGCCCACTTTTCAAAAAGATTTTAATAAAGTCTTGTATGCCTATCTTGATGAGAAGCTTGTAAAATACAAAGAAATAGCAAAAGGAGACAGTCTTGCAGTTGAGGCCCTCTCACATGCTATTTCAATTATTAAAAAAGGGGGCAAGAGGGTGCGGCCTTATATGTGTTTCTTGGCTTATGTGACAGAGGGTGGTGGCGACTACGACAAAGTTTTGCGTACTAGCGTAGCATTGGAACTTTTTCATGCCTTTGCATTAATACATGATGACATCATTGACGAGGGTTTGGAGAGACATGGCACACCGACTCTTCACGTTCACCTTGAGCGAGTCATTACCCCAAAACCAAGAGGAAATAAAAAGCACATCGCTGAAAGCATAGCCTTGCTCGCTGGAGATCTTGTTTTTAGTTTTGCCCACGAGGTAATGGCTAGTTCGGATAATGTTGAGGCACAG
>JBAXFB010000062.1:0-2034 GCA_037140115.1 bacterium
ATGCAGAATGATTACAGTTGATCCTGATGGAACAATAGAATTCAGTATTAGAGTTCCTATTAACATGTCAGAAGTAACCGAACGCCTTCTTTCAAGATACTTTGATATAAAACCCTACTAATATGAAAAACATTGAGAAATTTTCTTTTCGTCAATTATGCAATCAGCTTGAAGAAATAAGAACACAAATAGAAAATTTAAAAGAAATCGAAAATTCCCTTCTTTCTGTTCTTACTACTATCAGAGCATTGGCTGATTCACAAGGGGACGTGATTGAAAGCCTGTATCGCATCGAATCGAAATTTTCTCAGGAGGAATCAGATGAAGCAGGTAACTATTGATTATTCAGATTACTCAGAAGAAACTAACGACCCAAATGAAAGAAAGACTTCTAGAATCGACGGGCCTCGTTATTCAGATTCAGAAGGTTATTTTCGTGTTCCTCGTACAGGATTTATTCGCAATAAAGTGGAATACACATTACGAGGGTTTGGAAAATTAGACCGCAGACCAGGCCCCAAAATTGAAATTCCTTCTGAAGCCACAGAATGGTTTGAAAAAAAACTTGGCCATGCTTATATTCCTTACTTTATTCGTGACAGAGATCTTCGACTAAAAATTTCTGTTTTGATCAAAGCAATAGGATGGTTTTCTCTTCAGAGAAGCATTGAAGAAACGGCAAAAGAACTTCCTATTGTAAAAGCTATCCACGTTGCAGTAAATTCAACTCACGTTTCTGTTGAACCTGCCGGTTCTCAGATCACAAATGATGATCTGGAGAATATGTTTAAATGAGTCAAATCAATTTTTTAGGGCGACAGCTTATTGGAGCTGTCGCCCTTTCTGGATCCAATCCATTACTGTTTGAAAAAGTAGAACCCATTCTTGAAAAAACCAGAGATGAGTTTGCTATTCACGCATGGAAAGCACTTAAAGAAGTAAGAAGCTCCAACCCGGTTGCAATATCCAGTTTTATGGTTATTTCTGGATATCGTGAAGCAACTTCAGAAATGGTTAATGAAGAAATTATTGTTCTTGCCACAAGATGGACAGAAAATAACAAGCCCATTGATCCAAATGAAGTGTATCAATCCCTTTGAGAAGCACATGATCGAATTTCTTCCGAAGAACGCATGGAAAAAATTGTGCAGCAGCTAAAACTGCACAAGATTACTATTCAAGAAGCAGCAACGGAAGTAAATTCTTTGGCTGTTTCAATTGATCGCCCTGATGCATTTTCGGATTCTAAAAACTGGGCAGAAAAAGCAATTGAATATCTTTCTGCCCGTAAAAAAATGTATGAAGAAAACCGTATGCTTACATGGCCTCCCATGTTTAAGACATTACGGGAAAGAATGCCGGAAATAGAACCCGGTATTCTTGCATGTGTTATTGCTCAATCCGGAGTAGGTAAGTCCATGTTTATTTCACAAATGGTGGATCACTGGGCTCTTGCTCATAAGCACAACATCTTAAATTGCTCTACAGAGCTTCCTGCGGAGATTTTGTTGTGGCGTCGTGTTTCAAAATTCATAAACGAGCCGCTTGATCGGATTAAACGTGGCCTTGTAGATCAAAAAATTATTCTCGAGTGCCTTGAAAAATACAAAAACGGAGGAGAAATCCGTGACTATTCTTGTGCGGGAGCTACTGTGGATCAAGTTATCAAGAATGCTCATAATATCAAAGGGCATATCATGATTGATTACTTTGACATGCTTGATCTAAGCCGCAATCGAATGTTTGGAAAGAGTTTTGATTCAAGCAAAACAGACGCCGTTGGATATGCTTTGACTTCTTTGAAAGAATATGCCACATCTGAAAAGAAAGTAGTGTGGGTAGTGCTGCAAACAGGAAAGGAAGCGGCTCCCAGAATGGTAGATGGAAAAGTTATGGGTGAGCAAAAACTCAAACTTGAAAACGGCATGGATTCCGTTCGCTTTCGCCACCGAGCAAATCTTGGTATTGCTCTCAATTTCCCTATTGTGACGCACCAGGATTCAGTAGTTGCCCCGGCATCTAAAAGAAAAATTG
>JBAXFB010000063.1:0-1911 GCA_037140115.1 bacterium
TTCATTCTTACAGAATACAGGAAGCTTGTTCTAATTCAAAAGAGAATTCGCTTGAAAGGACATTTTATGAGTTCACTCGCCGGACCACTTCTGGTCCTCGTATTCTTCGCCGTAATTTCTCTCCTGGCCATTCCAGTGGAGAAGTGAGGCATCCGATGGCTCAGCGCGCAACCTTAACCGGAAACCACGTGCTGAGCCATTATCTTTTAACTAATCAATTATTGTGCTAATATTTCTCCATGCAAAAGAAAATCGGTTCAGCTTTAATTTCAGTTTTTAATAAAGACGGACTAGAAGAGATAGTTAAACTTTTAAATCAACACAAAGTAAAAATAATTTCTACTGGAGGTACGGCAGATTTTATACGAAAACTCGGCATTCCTGTCACGGAAGTCGAAAGCATTACGAACTACCCAGCCATGTTCGGCGGACGGGTGAAGACTTTGCAACCACAAATTTTCGGTGGCATTTTGAATCGCCGAGACAATCTAGACGATCAAAAAGAAAAAGCGCAGCATAAAATCGAAGATATAGATTTAGTCATAGTGGACTTGTATCCTTTTGAAGAAACTCTTGCCAAAAAAGACGACCAGCGGGCAAGCGAAGAAGAAATCATAGAAAAAATAGATATAGGCGGCATATCACTCATTCGTGCAGCAGCAAAGAATTTTAATGATGTAGTTATCATTCCATCCAAAAATCAGTATTTAAGTTTAAAAAACATTTTAGAAAAGGGGATAGAGACTAGCCTAGAAGAGCGCAAGAAATTTGCAGGTAACGCTTTTGAAGTCACAAGTAAATACGACACTGCTATAAGTGGATATTTCTCCTCCTTCGCTAAAGCTTCGGCAGACAAGCAAGGCATAGCACTTCGCTACGGCGAAAACCCTCACCAAAAAGCAGAGTTTGTTGGTAGCCTCGAAGAAAGCTTTACTCAACTACATGGCAAGGAGCTTTCATACAACAATTTGATCGATACTGAGGCAGCGATAGTGTGCGTTTATGATTTTTCCGACCCAGCTTTTGCAATTATCAAGCACATGAATGCTTGTGGCTTGGCTGTAAATTCCAGTTCACTTTTTGAGGCCTATAAAGCAGCATATAATGCTGATCCGGTTTCCGCTTTTGGAGGCATACTTGCAGCGAATAGAAAAATAGAAAAAGATATAGCTGAGCTCATCAAAGAACAAAAACTTTTCATTGAAGTTATCATCGCGCCGGACTTTTCTGAAGATGCATTAAAAATTTTGATGGAGAAAAAGGATTGCAGAATACTAAAATGGAAGAACCCGACTCTTCCAGCAAAACAAATGCGAACCTGCTTTACAGGATCACTCGCGCAAGACAGAGATATACATGTGGAGACAGAAGCAGATTTAAAAGTAGTCACCAAACGCGCTCCAACAGAACAAGAAAAGAAAGATTTACTCATGGCATCCATCGCGACGAAGCATTTAAAATCAAATTCTGTGGCGCTCGTAAAAAATGGCACTTTACTTACGATGGGTTGTGGGCAGACTTCACGCATTGATGCGCTCAAGCAGGCGATAGACAAAGCAGGGAGGATGGGCTTCTCACTCAAGGGCTCTGTGCTTTCCTCTGAAGCCTTTTTCCCATTTCCTGACTGTGTAGAACTTGCGGCATCTGTGGGTGTCACTGCCGTAATTCATCCTGGAGGTTCAAAGAATGATCAAGCATCCATAGACATGGCGGATAAGAATAATATGGCAATGGTCACGACTGGGTTTAGACATTTTAAGCACTAGTTTGAAATACTCCACACTCGTGGTAGTGTTTTGGTGAGTTAGTTTGTAAATCTTTGCCGTATTTAATCGGAAGGTATGTCAAAGATAACCGGCATAAGGTCCCTTTTCCGTGGCTTAATTTGACCATTCTACCCTTGTGGTATAT
>JBAXFB010000064.1:0-1600 GCA_037140115.1 bacterium
AATTTTTACATTTATCGCCTGTTTTTTCTAGTTTGTCTACGTTCTATTGCCGCTCCTGCTGCAGCCGCTGCCGCTCTCCCTCTGGTAAATTTATTTTCAAGCTTTTGTTGAAGATTTGTTTTTAATCGTCCGGCAAGATTTTGATTTGCAGATTTCCTTCTCAATCCGGCTATCTTTTGAGTTTCAGAACGTAATGCCATTTGAAAGAAAGACGCACCCGGGGAACGACAAACAAAATTGTACAAAATTACCGGAACATTTTTATCTTGGTATCGTTTCAAGATGCTATCACTATCTGCAGGAAAGTGTTCATCAAAAAGTTCATCTACCATTTTAAACGGTACTTTTCCTTTTTTAGGTAAAACAGCCTTGAGTTCATCAATTGTTGGATAGACTGATTCTTCAAACGCCATTTCAAGGTCTTCAATCTCTAGATTGGATGAATCGAGTTCTTCTCCAATAATAAATCTCCGTTTTGTTTTGATTGGATATTCATATAAACCGGATCGTGTTAACCAGGACGTGCTTTCATCGTCGTTCGTTCCGACTAAAAACAACTGAAATTCAAAGAAGTTGGCTTCTTCATTTTTATTACCTTCTGCAATATGGATTTCAAAGCCGAGTTCTTTTTCCAATTGTTTCTGATATTTACGCGGATTCATGACATGTTTTTGCGTATCTTCATCCGTTTGTTTAAACAACTTATTAATCGCTTTTAAATTTATTTCTACGATGGATGCTTCTCCACAGAGAACAGCTGTAACAATACAGCATCCTTTAGGAACTGGTTTTCTTTGGAGACTATCATTTCCATGTCCAAGTATAGTACATGCGACCTCATACGCCATCTTATTAATGATTCATATAATCTTCCATGGCTTTTTCATATGCGTCAAAATGTTGTTCAAGACCATTGAGTTTAATGACTTTGAGTTTTGCTGTATCTGATATTTTACCGCCTTTGAAAATGTTTTTTCCGACTAGACTGACTTTTGGATTTATCATGACTTCCTTAAAGAAATTCCCGCTTTGTTTAATGGCTCTAGATAATGTGACTGGGTCTTTAATGAGAACTGGCGCCGCCGGAACTTTCCAGCGTGGAACTTCACATAATATAGTGATCAGAAGTCCTAATATGTTTTTTCTATGTTTTCCTGTAAATCGTGGGTCAGCACCTTTAAATAAATCTAAGAGACATTGGAATTCTTCGTGCATGCGAATCATAGATCTGTGCGCGAAATCCTTATAGGCTTCTGCGCACAAATCACCAAAGTAGTAAATAACGTCGGCTTTTGCTTTTCCTTTTATATTTGCAGATCCACGCTGAACTGATGTAAGACCGCCACCATTTTCTTTTCTAACTTTTATCTCTTCTTCAAGTGTCCATTTAACCCAGAAAAGCGCTTTCTCAATTGAACCTTCACTGATCGCCTTCAAGAACTCGCATCCAACTGTTCGTAAGGCGATTAAGTCACTTCCGTGTTGATATATTTTCCGAAGAGCCTGTGTTTCTGGGGCGGAGGCTACATTTGCGAGCCAACCGTCTCTGTGAGTTTCGGGACCGACTTTTGTCCAGACAAGTCTACTTCGTCGTGGGCAT